>NZ_JAHLPO010000031.1:0-24282 GCF_018917925.1 Intestinimonas sp. MSJ-38
GCGACCTGTGCGTGGCTTTTTGCACTTCTCAAGGGGCAAGTGTGCGCCAAAGGCGTGCATACAGCCCCTTGCAAAAACTCGAAAAAGTGGCCTAAGCCACTTTTTCGACACGCTCAAGCGGAGAGGGCCACATCCTCTCCGCTTTTGCTTTTTCAACTTATTTGATGCCGACCTTGTCCGGATTTTTAATGCGGGGCAGCTTCCAGTGGTAATGGATGGCCAGCGCCCGGATGAGCACCACCACCCCGGCCCCCAGCACCATGGCCAAGGCCGAGTTCACATGCCACAGCAGACTGCACACGGCCGCTCCCAGAACAGAAGCCAGGGCATACACATGACGCACAAAGATGGAAGGCATCACGCCGGCCATCACATCCCGCAGCACACCGCCGCCCACGCCGGTGAGGGTACCCACGAAGATATAAAGAAAGAGATTGTAACCGTCGCTGTTGCCATGGGCCACCGAAACCCCGGTGACCGTAAAGGCGGCCAGCCCTACAGCGTCAAAAATGGTCATATACAGGTCCAGCTTGTGAAACAGGCTGTCGATGCCTTTCTTCTGGCAATAGGCCACAGCGCAGAAAATGACCACCGACACCAAACAAGCAATGGCAGTCTGTTCCGGGCTGGTAAAGGCCATGGGAGGGTTGATTCCCAGGATCACATCCCGGATAATTCCCCCGCCCACAGCGGTGGTCACGGCCAGAACGATGACCCCCAACAGATCCATACATTTTCGAATGGCTAAAATAGCCCCGGAAAAAGCAAAGGCAATGACTCCTAGAATTTCAAACACAAAGATTCCAGTATCCAGATCCATTTTTTCTGCCCCCTTTTCCTTTTTCGCAAGCATTATAGCATGGCCCGCTTTTTTCTGGCAATGGGAAAAAGCGCCAACTTTTTCTTTCTCCTCTCCCCTTTTTCCCGGCAGCAAAACAGCCGCCCGGTTTTCGCCGGGCGGCTGAGCGTGTCGAAAAAGTGGCTTAGGCCACTTTTTCGAGTTTTTGCAAGGGGCTGTATGCACGCCTTTGGCGCACACTTGCCCCTTGAGAAGTGCAAAAAGCCACGCACAGGTCGCGGCTTTTTGCGAATTTATAGGGGTAGGACGGACGACCCTTTTCGTTATATAGGTTTTTCAACAGTCTGAGCCGCCCGGTTTTCGCCGGGCGGCTCAGACTGTTATTTCTGGGGCTGGGGAATGGGAACTTCCTTGGGAATGGGGCACTTATAGCTCTGGCCCTTCATGCTCTGCTGGAATTCCTCCTTGGCCTGCTCCACCAGTTTGGGATCATCCACCAGCTTCATGGCGGTGGCGGCCATGACCTTAGCGCCATAAAGCATGCCCTTCATGCCGATGCTCATACCGGCGCAGGCAGTGATCTGCCAGCTATGGCCGGGAGCGGCCAGGTTGCAGGTAGCAGTCATCACCTGGACACAGGGAACGATGTGCTGCACATCGCCCACATCGGTGGAACCATAGCCATACCGCTTTTCCACCGGCTCCACAAAGGTGCACAGAGGACCATTCTCCAGCACGCCGCTGGCCTTCACTTTTTCATACTGCTGGCTCTTTTCGTTGAGAGTCTTGGCAAAGGCCTTCTCCTCCTCGGTCCACTGAGGCATGGCAATCTGCTCCATCACATCATGGGTCAGATTGGTCAGCATCACCGGATTGAGGGTGTTGTAGCAACCGCCCAGGAACTCCACATCCAGCTTGGTCTCGGTCATGTGGGCGGCACCTTCGGCCACCTTCACCAGGCGGGCATAGGTGTCCTCAATGGCCTGACGGCTCATGGCACGCACATAGTACCAGACGCTGGCCTTGTCGGGAACGATGTTGGGAGCAGTGCCCCCTTCTTTATAGACATAGTGGATACGCACATCGCTGGTCACATGCTCCCGCAGGTAGTTTGCGCCCACGCTCATCAGTTCGCAGGCATCCAGAGCGGAGCGGCCGTTGTGGGGATCGCCGCCGGCATGGGCGGTGACACCGGTGAAATGGAAAATGGCGCTGTTGAGGCCGGTCATGGTGCCCACAGACAGGTTGTTGCTGCTGGAACCGTGCCAGGAGAAAGCCACATCCAGATCGGTGAAAGCCCCTTCTCTGGCCATAAAGGCCTTGCCGGTGAGCACTTCTTCCGCAGGGCAGCCATAAAAGACCACAGTGCCCTCTTTGCCGGTGGCTTCCAGCTCGGCTTTCATACCCAGAGCGGCGCCCACACAGGCCACGCCCAGCAGGTTATGGCCGCAGCCCTGGCCAGCGGCGCCAGGAGTGACCGGCTCTTTTTCGGTGCTCACCTTCTGGCTCAGGCCAGGCAGAGCATCATATTCGCCCAAAAATCCGATGACCGGATGGCCTTTTCCCCAAGTGGCCCGAATGGCTGTGGGCAGATTGGCGCAGCCCACTTCCACCTGGAAGCCTGCATCTCTCAGCACCTGAGCTGTCCACTCACAGGCCTTGACTTCGTTAAAAGCCGTTTCCGGGCAATCCCAGATCTTCTTGGCCAGATCGGTGAGCACCGCTTCATTTTGTTCCACGGCCTTTGTAGCGATTGTTTCCAACATTACGATCCATCCCTTTCTTTTTTCCAGCCATCCTTCCGGACAGCTGTTCATTTATCCGGGCCTGAAGCTTTCCCAGGCCCTGCCGCCAAAAAGCAGGGAGTTCTCCCCGCTTTTTTGGAAGACCCTTGTTATTTCACCAAAACCATGGTGGCTTCAAACTGTTCGCCCTTGTAGCTGCCGAAGATCTGGAGACTGGCTCCTGCTTCCAGGCTGTTCAGGCTGACTGTGGTACCGGTGACCCGCATGACCTTGGCCGAAGTGGGCACCGAAACCGACACCCGGCCCTGGCCGTTGTCGCTTTCCAGCAGGATCACCCGGTCGCCTGCGTTGACATACAGCACCTTGCCGGCAAGCTCTCCAGCGGCCGCGGCAGAATCGTTCAGTTCCACCCGGGTTACCAGGCCATTGACCACCGTCATGGTCACCTGTCCACCCACCACATCGGAGAGCTGGATATTGGTGCTGCCCTGCACCACCTGAACTCCGGCGGAAAGCACATAACTCTGCACGGTGCCGTCGGCCGCCCGGAGATAAAGCAGATTGCCCTGGGACTCAAAGGACACCCGGTCCACTGTGCCCGTCACAGTGACGCTCTGGGTTTTGGCATCGATGCGGGACACCTTGCCGCCTACCACGGCCACCGTCAGGGTATCGGCGCTGGACAGGCGGTCAATGGAGCTTTTCTCCCCATCCCGATAAATGGCGGGAAGGTTTTTGGTTTTCAAGGAAAACAGCTGGGAAGGGCCGTTTTTCGGCTGCACTTCCAGCAGGATATTGTCGCCAAAGGTGAGCTGGGCCATAGAGCCGGTGACCGTCCAGCTGCCGGAAGCTCCCTGGATCTGGGCGACTTCGCTGCCGTCCATCTTCAGGGTGAGCAAGCTGCCCTTGTTCAGATTGGAAAGAGTGGTCTCCTTTCCTTCATAGGTCACCGGGCAGTTGGCCACAAGACGGTAGCCCACACTCTTACCGGTGGACACATCGGTGATGCGGATGGTCTGACTGCCCTGATAGGATGCAGTGCTTTCCAGAATGCCCCGCACATATTGGGTTTTGCCGTCCACCGAAACGGAAGTCACCTGATCGTTCTCATAGGAGAGGCGCAGAATGACCCACCGGCCCACCAGATCCTTGGTCAAAGCGCCCGAAACGCCATTCACCTGAATGGATGCACTGGCGGGCAGACTATACCGGGAAAGAGCGCCGGAAACACCGGTGAGCAGCAGCTGGCCATCGCTGGTCTGAGTCAAAATGCCCTCTTCTTTATATCCTCCGCCCTGGAGGTGGAGGGACAAAATGCGTCCTGTGCCATCAGTGGTGCAGTCGGCGTATGTATACCCGGCCTCCGAATCAATGAGGCTCCGGTCGCCCGCTTTTCCCCCGGCCCACACCTGGGTCAGACGATCCAGCAGATAGGTGCGGCTGACTCCGGCGCTGTCTTTGATGACCAGGTAGTTTTCATCCACCTGCTGCACTGTGCCCTCTGCGGTTTTGGGGCTGGAAAGCAGCCATGCCGATTGCACTGTCTTTTTGTCGGCTGCGGTATAACGGACTCGGGCAAAGGCACCGGCCATGATGTTCTGTCCGGTGGTTTTGGCCCCATCCTGGATGAGCAGCGCGCTGGAGGGCACCGAAATGGTGCGATTCTCCCCGCCAGGCAGCTGGATAGTCAGTTTCAGACCATTTTTTTCCTGGGTGCAGGCCATCACGGTGCCGCCCTCATAGGTGTAAGTGGTGTAGTTGGGGAATACCGCCTCCAGGCCATTGGCCTCCATATAATTGATGGCCCGGGAGAGCATGGTGGCCACCTGAGCTCTTGTCACCTTGCCCTGTGGCTGGAAGGTGCCGTCGTCCATGCCTTCGATGACACCGATCTTATTGAGCAGGTACACCGAGGCCATGGCGTCCTTGGAGATCTTGGCCGCATCGGGGAAAGTGAGGGAATAGGTGCGCAGCGTGGCGGCCACCGGGGCCAGCTGCATGGCCCGGGTGAGGTAGACCGCCAGATCCTCTCTGCTTGCGGCCCCATTGATCTGCCCTTCTGCCGTCAGCTCCTGCAGTTCGGCCTGGGTCAGCACCCCCGCTTCCAGGCACAGAGCCAGGTTGGTATAAGACCAGGTGGCGCTGCCCTTCATGGCATTCTCGATCACAGGCTGCCACTTTTTCACGATGGTATCGGTGGGCACTCCCTCCAGGCTGTACAGGCGGGAGACAAAGGTCAGGGTCTCCAGATAGGTCACCTGGCCCTCCGGACGGAAAGAACCGTCTTCATAGCCCTGGATCATCCCTTTTGCACTGAGACTGGCAATATAGCTTTTGGCCCAATGGCCATCGGTATCGGTAAAACCAGCTGCCGAAACGCTGCCCAGCAGCATCACGGCCGCCAAAGAACCTGCGGCCATGCGCCGCAGCTTTTTGTTGTCCTTCCTCATGGGGCACCTCCCGAACAAAATAAGATGCTTTGATTATACCTTTTTTTGCTCTATGCCGCAAGAGTAGGGGACATTTTGGCAAAAAAAGGCCCCCTACCTAGCCGGGGGCCAAAGAAATCTTTATTTTCCCGCCATGTGCAGCAGGAAGCCTTCCTCTGTCTTTTCCATGAGATACAGGTTCTCCCCTGTCTGACCGCCGGAAACAGGCTCAAACACCACCTGATCGCCCTGCATTTTCATGGTATAGCAGCTACTTTCTTCCGGCACCAGGCCCACCGCCGACACACTGGCTGCGGCACATACGCCCAAAGCACACAGACCCACTGTAACCCGGGAAATCTTTTTGTAATTCATAATCAAACCGATCCTTTCTTCCAATCCACTTATTTCAAAGCCGCAGGCCCCTTCCCAAAATGTTTGCTTTTGCAAAAAGCCCCTCTGGAACATCCAGAGGGGCTTCAGTCTGTCGAGAAACCTATATAACGAAAAAGATCGTTTGCCCTACCCTTCATCAATCCACAAAAAGCCGCGACCTGTGCGTGGCTTTTTGCACCTATCAAGGGGCCAGTGTGCGCCGAAGGCGTGCATGCAGCCCCTTGCAAAAACTCGAAAAAGTGGCCCAAGCCACTTTTTCGACACGCGCAAGCCCCTCTGGAACATCCAGAGGGGCTTTTCGTTTTCTGTTATGCTTGTTTCTTTTCCTGCCGGCGGGAATAGACATACACCAATAGCGACGCGGCAATAACCAAGGCCCCTCCTATAAAAGAAGTGGCCGGGATGGTTTCTCCCAGGCAAAGGAAACCCAGCACCATGGAAAACAAGATGCCGGAATAGTTATAGATGCTCACTTCTCCCGCGGGAGCCAGACGATAGGCATAGGTGAGGGCGATCTGACCCAGCGAACCAAACAGGCCGATGAGCACCAGAGCCATCAGCTCCTTGGCATTGGGCACAACGAAATTGCCCAGCGTAAAGGGAATGGAGCACACAGCGCTAAAGGTGGAAAAGTGCATGATCACCGTCATGCCGTCGGTTTTACCTTTGGAATAACGGAGCAAGGTATAGGCGATCCCCGATGTAACCGAAGAGAAAAAGGCCATGGACAAGGGCAGGAAATCCGAATGGAAAGTGGGTCCGGCCACGATGACCACACCGGCAAAAGCCAGGAGAAGGGCAGGCAGCTGAACCTTGGACAGCTTCTCCTTGAGGAACACGCAGGCAAGCAGTGTGACCAGGAAGGGGGACATCTTGCTCAGAATACTCACATCGGCCTGGCGGGCATGGCTGGAGGCATAAAACAGGGAGATGACCCCCACAAAGCCAAAGAAGGACCGGCCGAAGAGCAAAGGCTGCACGCTTTTATCTCCGAAAAGAGACAGGTTATTTTTCCGGATAAGCACAAAGGCCACCACCAGACTGATCAGGTTGCGGCAAAAAACCTGTTCCATCACCGGGATGCGGCTGCCGGAATAAGAGACCGCCACCTGCATGGCGGAAAAAAACAGGGCCGAAAGCAGCATGAGCAGTACGCCGCCTTGTTTTTCCGATAATTTCATGGGTATTTCCTCTCTTTCTGCGGCACAGCCGCAAAAAGAGCCTACCCCCTCTCCCCTGCTGCTGTCAAGAGCAGACGCAACATCCGCAGACTTTTCCTCTATATTCAGCAAAAAGGGCAAGTTCCCGTTGTTCTTTTGACTTTGTAGCTCCCTCTGCTAGCCCAAAGGCATCTCCTCGGGCTTTTCCAGCCGCTTCAAAAGAAAGGGAAGATTCTCCGGGATATCGGAAGGCAGGATGCCGTAAACCGACCGCTCCAGGGCCAACATATCGGCGCAGGTTCCGTGGAGACAGCTCCCCAGCACCGCACTTTCAAACAACGGCACGCCCTGGGCGGCAAAGGACAGGATCATCCCCGCAAGCACATCTCCGCTTCCCCCTTTGGAAAGGCCGGTGTTCCCCGTCCGGTTCACATACAGCCGGCCATCCGGAGAGGCCACTAGAGTACGGCTGCCCTTGAGCAGCAGCACGGCCCCGGTCTTTTGGGCAAACTCCAAGGCCACCGCCGCCCGATTCTGCTGGATCTCCTCCACGCTTTTTCCAGTAAGTCGGGAAAACTCCAACGGATGGGGGGTAAACAGCAAATTTTCTCCCGCTTTTCCCAACAGTTCAGGCCATTTTGCCAGAATATTGATACCGTCGGCGTCCACGATCAGCGGCGCTTTGCGGCAGGCCAGCAGATTCTGCATCAGCTGACCGCCTTCCAGCCCGGTGCCCAGACCGCATCCCACCAAAATGGCCGAAGCCTTCTGGCTCCACTGGGCCAGATCTTCATTCCAGATGCTCTGGCCCTCCGGGCTCTCCTCCAGACCCATCATCACCGGTTCGGCCATCGCTCCGGCGGCAATGGGCAGAACGCTTTTGGGCACGGCCAGGCGCAAAAGTCCCACGCCGCAGCGCAGCGCCCCCTTGGAGGACAAAATGGCGGCGCCGCTCATACCCCGGCTTCCGGCGATGTTGAGGGCGGTGCCAAAGGTGCCCTTGTTCCCCGCCGGGTCCCGGGGCGGAAGCAGGGAAATACAGCTCCGGGGCGTCACGGCAAAAGCCCGGGTGGCACAGTTTTCCCGGTCTTCTTCCTCTTCTCCAAAGCTGCGCAGCACCACTTTACCGCAGTTTTCACTGCCTGGCTGGGAGAAGTGGCCGATTTTATAGCATCCCAGGGCGATGGTCACCTGGGTCTGGAAGGCCCCTTCGGCCTGGCTGCCGTCGTCTCCCCGCACACCGCTGGGGATATCGATGGCGGCCTTCTGGGCCTGACTTTTCTCGCACAGGGAAAAGATATGGGCCACCGCAGGCGGCAGCTGCCCCCGCATCCCAATGCCGTAAACGGCATCCACAATGATGTCGCTGCCCATCAAAAGCTTTTCCAGCTCTGTTTCCTCGATGGGCAGCCGGTACACCGGGATGCTGCCCAATCTCCGATACATCTCCTGGGCATCGGGATGGGTGGGTTCCTGAAGCAAAAGGACAAAAGGCATAGCTCCCCGCAGCTGAAGATGGCGGGCCAGCACAAAGCCGTCGCCTCCATTACCCCCTTTGCCGCAGATGACGCACACCCGCTTATCCCCCACACCCCACTGGGCCTGGAGGGTCTCACAGCAGGCTCTTCCTGCGTTCTCCATCATCTGCAAATAGGAAATGCCCCGTTCATAGGTCATCTGCTCCAGACGCCGGGTTTCCTGGGCTGTAAAAAGCGGGATCATAGTCCCCCTCCTTTTCTTTTCTGTGATTTATACGATTTGTGTGATACCATGTGGTATATTGACCATGTTTCATGCAATATAATAACTGCTTCTTGATTATTATACCATGTTTTCTCCCCTTTCTGGGTGGACGGTTTGTAAACGAAAAGGCAAAAAAAGATTGACTTTTGATGGTGGAATGATATTCTATCTTTAGATGCTAAACACCTATTCAAAATCTCTATAAAAGACAAGGAAGGGATAGAAATGTACGATTTTAAGAACGCTCCTCATCGTAAAAATCAGGGCTGCATCAAGTGGGATAAGGCCGATGTCCTCTATGGCTGCGGCGTGGCAGAAAACCTGCTGCCCATGTGGATCGCCGATATGGATTTCGCTGTGGCCCCTCCCATTGTGGCCGCTCTGCAGAAGAGAGTGCAGAATCTGGTCTTTGGCTATGACTTTTTGACCGATGAATATTATGAAGCCGTCATCGGCTGGATGAAGCGCCGCCACAACTATGAGATCCAGAAGGAGTGGATCACCTTCACTCCCGGCATCGTCACCGCTCTGCATATGGCAGTCAACTCCGTCACCGAGCCCGGCGACGAAGTGCTGATGTGCTCTCCGGTATACGGCCCCTTCTTTGGCGCCGCCACCGATGAAGGCCGTGTGCTGCTGGATGTGCCCCTCCATGACGAGGACGGCTATTACACCATGGACTGGGATGCCATGGAAAAAGCAGTCACCCCCAAGACCCGGGCCATGCTGCTGTGCTCCCCCCACAACCCCGGCGGCCGTGTGTGGACCAGAGAAGAACTGGAAAAACTGGACGCTTTCTGCGAAAAGCACAATATCTTCGTCATCGCCGACGAAATCCACAACGATCTGGTCTTCTCCGGCGAGCACATCGTCTACGGCAATGTGTCCGAGCACGCCAAGATGAACTGCATCATCTGCACCGCCCCCAGTAAGACCTTCAACCTGGCCGGCATCCAGGGCTCCAATATCCTGATTGCCAACGAGGAAGTGCGGAAGAAGTTCCAGGCTCAGGTGGCCAAGGCCCATGCCAGCGCCAACGTCTTCGCCGGCCCCGCCACCATCGCCGCCTACAACGAAGGCGAGCAGTGGCTGGATGAGCTGATCGATGTGCTTCGGGGCAACTGCCAGTACTTTGTGGACTTCATCCACGAGCACTGCCCCGAACTGAAAGTGCGCATGAACGAAGCCACCTATCTGATGTGGCTGGATTGCCGCGGCCTGGGCATGACCGAGGAAGAGCTGGGCAAATGGTTTGCCGAAAAGGTGGGCATCGCCGCCAATGTGGGCTCCTGGTTCGGTCAGACCGGCACCTGCTTCCGTCGGCTGAACATGGCCTGCCCCCGCACCTTTGTGGAGGACGCCTGCCAGCGGATCGAAAAAGCTGTCAAGGAACTGCGCAAGTAAAACTGGCCTTTGGCCTGAAATAAGAAAAAAGCACCCCAAGGGCTACTCCTCACAAGGACATCTTGAGATCAACCCAAGAATGACCGATTGAGAGAAGCCCTGGGGTGTCTGCCCCAAATGTTTCAAATGGGGGGAATGGCCGCAAGCCACAACAAGATGGCTTTCGGCCATTATATATATCATGGGCATGATAGAAATCGAAACAAGTCAATTTGTTGGTTTTGTGCCGCACGGGGATATAATTATACTTGCAATCAGCAAAATATTGCCTTATAATAAATAAAGTGTAAAGTAAATAATATTAGGCAGATACGATGAGAAACTTGTGTGACACAGGTGCTCTTTATCATAAGCCGGTGAGAGTCCGGCGCGAAAGGCCGTGTTCGTCGTGGGACGTCAGCCGGCAGTGATCGTACATCAGGGAGCATCCTCTTGGGAGTCGTAGGCTGTTTTGTATCCATGCGGTCTTTCCGAAGAGGAAAGACCGTTTTTTTATGCCAAAATAAAATATAACTTTTTGTGGCCGCAGAGGAAAATTCGGGCGGCTGAACAAGGGAATCGGGTGAGAATCCCGGACGGTAACCGCCGCTGTATGCGTGATGTCCGCTGCTCGTCAACGAAAGTTCGCCATTGGGGACGTGCCCTGAGAAGGCAGAGCAGACCGGCGAAGGCAGGAATACCCTGCCCCAAGCGCAAGTCAGAAGACCTACAAAAAGAGACAGGCCAGGTGTGGGACGCTGCACTTGGCATTCGTTACGCAGAAAAACGGCTGCGGATCCTGAGATCCGCAGCTGTTTTTTCAGTGAGGGACAGAAATGGCGGAAGAAATCAACAAAAATCAGCTGCTGGAGCAGAAAAAAGCGGTGTTCGACATGATCGTGGAAGGCCCCAAACTCCCCGGAGAGGCGGAGGCGAAAGAGGACGATCCGTACTCACTGGACACCGAGCGAGGCGCGCAACTCTACGCATCTTTTTCTGATGACGAGTTGCTGGAACTTCTGCGCGGAAGTGCCCAGCGTCTGGGACATTCTCCCTCTCAGAGGGAGGTGCATTGGATCCTGCGTGCATATCTCAAAGCTCGTTTCAAAAATTGGCCGAGGGCATTGCGTGCAGCGGGATTGAGCCGGTCGGCGGGTCGGGGCGGAACATCCTCAGAGCAGATGTCTCAGAAGAACGAGGAGTACCAGCAGATGCTCAATCAAATTCGAGGCATGGCGGAACAGCTGGGCCGAATCCCACACCCGTCGGAGCTGCCTGAGATATGCCGGAAACTGAAAAAACGCTATCGTACCTGGGGCGAGGTTTTAGCTGCTGCCGGAGTTGAGGAAGCAGTGGCTGTCCATCTGCAGAAAGAAGAAAACCTAAAGGATGATGAGCTGCGTATGCTCCAAGAATTGAGAACCCTCGCGGAAAGGCTGAATCGCTCGCCCCTTCGCGGTGAAGCGGAGCAAAGCCTGCGGGAATCCCTGCTCCGGCGTTTTGGATCGTGGCGGAACGCACTCTATCAGATCGATCTGGAACCGGTTCGGCGCATCACCCCCTTTGTGAATGCTCCGCTGCAGCGGGAAAAAGACAAGCAGAGGGCAACCCACCGGCAGGAGCTATACGACTGCCACTATCGGCTTTTGAAGCTGGATCCCCAGACGCAAGCAGATTTGGCGTTGGTACGGAAACTGGCGCAGCAGCTTGGGCATCCTCCCGGCCGCAGAGAGGTACCGGCGGAGGTCCGCATGCGCCTGCAAAAGGTCTGCGGCTCCTGGTCAAACGCCCTGTTTCAACTGGGGTTACAGGAAAAGCGCGGCAGATTGCGGCAGCGTTGATTTACTTTTGCGAGGTGAGGAATGCAGATGAAACGAAAAATAAGCTACCGGCTTGCCCATATTTTTCTGGTGCTGCTGGGCGTCAGCTTTTTAAGTTTTCTGCTGATGTATGTGTCGCCGGGCGATCCAGTCCGGGCCATGTACGCTGTCAGCGGCAGTATCCCGTCGGAGGAAGTGCTGGAACAGACCAGAGAGGAACTGGGACTCAACGATCCGTTTTTCATCCAGTACGGCAACTGGATCTCCAACTGCCTCCGGGGAGACTTCGGCACATCCTACTCAAAGGGCGAAGCGGTAGCGACCCTTTTGATGGAGCGGGTCATGCCCACCATTCAACTGGCGCTGCTGTCCCTGGTGATCATGGTTCTTGTGGCCGTACCCATCGGCGTATACTCCGCTTTGCGACAGAACAGCATACTGGACTATCTTTTGCGGGGTACCACATTTATCAGCATTTCCATGCCTAATTTCTGGGTGGGATTGCTGCTGCTCTATGTGGTGGCCATGAAGCTGGGATGGCTTCCGGTGGTGTCCAACCAAATGAACTTCCAGCGGTTGATTCTGCCAGCCGTGACATTGGCCATTGCCATGGCGGGGAAATACGCCCGACAGGTTCGGGCGGCTATTTTGGAGGAATTGCGTCAGGACTATGTGGCAGGCGCCAGGGCCCGGGGGCTGTCGGAACGATGCGTGCTCTGGTGCCATGTGCTTCCAAACGCTGTTTTGCCCCTCATCACCATGCTGGGGCTGTCTTTGGGCTCTCTGCTGGGCGGTACCGCCGTGGCGGAAGTGATCTTCTCCTATCCGGCACTGGGCAGCCTGGCGATCTCCGCCATTACCTCCAGAGACTATCCGCTGATCCAGGGCTATGTACTGTGGATTGCCCTGATCTATATGGCGGTCAATCTGGTGGTGGATCTCTCTTATAACCGGCTGGATCCCCGGCTGAGAAAGGAGCTGCAGACATGACCGCTGCGAAAAAGCGTTTTTTGGTGTTTGGCTTGATGGCCCTGGCCATTCTTCTTGTGGCGGTACTGGCCCCTGTCATTGCCACCCATGATCCCAACAGCTCCGTTCTGGCGGATGCGGTACAGTCCCCCAGCGGAGAACACTGGTTTGGGACAGACAAAATGGGGCGGGATCTGTTCTCCCGTGTCATTTATGGTACCAGAACCTCCATTTTATCCACCATGGTACTGGTGCTCAGTATTCTGTTTGTGGGCGGTACCCTGGGCATCGTGGCCGGTTATGTCGGCGGCATGGTGGAAACCGTCATCATGCGCGTTGCCGACATGATGGTCTCCTTTCCCGGTATGGCTCTTGCCATTGCCCTGGCCGGTATGCTGGGCGGCAGTATCATCAGCGCCATCCTGGCCATTATGGCGGTAAGCTGGACGAAATATGCCCGCCTGGCCCGCAGCCTGGTGCTGAAGGTCAAACACCAGGACTATGTGCTGGCTGCTCGGATCTCCGGGACCCGGGAGCGGGACATCCTGCTGCGCTATATGGTGCCGTCAGCCCTTCCCACACTGGTCATCACCGCTGCCACCGATGTGGGAGGTATGATGCTGGAGCTGGCCGGCTTCTCTTTCCTGGGCCTGGGCGCCCAATCCACCTCCATCGAGTGGGGATATATGCTCAATGAGGGACGGGCCTATATGGAATCGGCACCGTGGCTGATGGTATTTCCGGGACTTGCTATCTTTCTGACGGTGGTGATCTTCAACCTACTGGGGGACAGCCTGCGGGATATCCTGGATCCCAGAGAGGATGAGGCGCAGCCCCATTCAAAATCAAAGAAAAGAGGAAACAAGATGAAGCGTTTGAAACATGTATCCACAAAGGTTGCCGCCCTTCTGGTTGGAGCGATGCTGCTCTCCGGTGTACTCACCGGCTGTGGCGACACTCCGTCTGCGAAACAGGCGGAGCAGACTCACCTGAACTTCGGTTGTTACAGTTACTCTGACTCTCTGGACCCCATTACCACAGTCAATTCCAGCTGGGCCGGCATGCGCTACGGCATCCTGGAGTGTCTGTTCCGGTTTGACGATCAGGTGGTGGCCCAGCCCTGGCTCTGTGATACCTACGAGGTCTCCGACGACTATACCACCTGGACCCTGCACATCCGGGAGGGCGTGCAGTTCTCCAACGGAAACCCTGTGACTCCCTCCGCCGTCCAGGCCGCCTTTGAGCGGCTGTATGCCGAGACCGACGCCGACCGGGGCGGCACGGGCAACTCCAATCCCGAGGTCTATCTCCCTGAGCCGGAGCTGACCGCCGATGACGAGGCAGGCACGCTCACTGTGATCTGCCAGCGCCCCACTGGAAATCTGCCCGGTATCCTGGCCTATCCCTATTTCTCGGTGATCGATGTGTCGGTGGTGGAGCAGGGCATCGTCAGCACCGGTCCTTACAAGCTGGACAGTATGAAGGCCGGTGTGGGCGCCGAACTCTCCCGCAATGAGCACTACTGGAATGGAGAAGTTCCCTACGATACCGTTTCTATTCTTTTCATCGAGGACAGCTCTACCAAGGCCATGGCGCTCCAGAGTGGGGACGTGGATCTGGTGGAAAATATCACCACCGCCAGCGATCTGGAAAAGCTGGAAGCGGACAAGCGCTTTTATGTTTCCACTGCCGCAGGTGTTCGCACTGGCAACTCCTATATGAATTTCAACGGCCCCCTGGCAAACGACGCTTTGCGGCAGGCGGTTCTTATGGCGCTGGACCATGAGACCATGTGCAATGTAACGGTGGCAGGTATGTACACCCCGGGCTTTGCGGCACTCCCTTCCTCTCTGTCCTACAACTACGACCAGCTTACCAATCCCTATCCCTATGATGTAGAAAAGGCCAAGAAGACCCTGGATGAGGCTGGGATCGTGGACACCGACGGGGATGGCATCCGGGAACTGGACGGTGAGAATATCAATCTGGTCTATCTGGCCTACACCAGCCGCAATCTCAACGATTTTGCCCAGGCCATTGCCCTCCAGCTGGAGGAAATCGGCATCGGCGTTACGCTGAATGTCAGCGACTATGACACCATCACCGCACTCCAGAACGCCGGAGAGTTTGACCTGGTTACCGCCAACACCACCACTGTGGGAACTGGAGATCCCCAGGATTTTCTGGGTGGATGGTACTCCGGGAATTCTCAGAACTACGGATATTACCACAATGAGGAGTACGATGCCTGCTTTGAGGAGCTGGAGGTGACCACCGATCAGGCACGGAGACTGGAACTGATCACCCGGATGCAGCAGATCCTCATCGACGATGCGGCCACCATCATCCACGGCTATTATAATAGCCGGATGATCAGCTGGGCGGATCGGGTCACCGGCGCGGAGATCGCCACCATCGACTACTATTGGCTCACCAGTGATATTGCACCCGCGGCGGAGAAAAGCAGCAATGCTTGAGATCAATGGGCTGACGGTTGCTTATGGAGAGCGCCTGGCATTGCGGAATTTCTCTCTTTCCATGCAGGAGGGAGAGATCGTAGTCCTGGTAGGTGAGAGCGGCAGCGGCAAGACCACCGCCATCCGCTCTATTCTGGGGCTTCTGCCGCCGGGAGGAGCCGTGACCGAAGGAACGATTTCTTTTGAAGGCCAGCAACTGCAGGGACTTTCACCCCGGGAGTGGAAAGCGCTGCGGGGGAAGAAACTCTCCATGATCTTTCAGGATTCCGGCGCCATGCTCAATCCCATCCGCACCATAGGCTCCCAATTCCGTGAATATATCCGTACCCACAGCAGTCTGTCCAAAAAAGAGGCGGGGGCGCTGAGCAAGGAAATGCTGGAACGGATGGGGCTTTCCGATCCAGAGAGTATTTTGGGAGCCTATCCCTTTCAGCTCAGCGGAGGTCAACGCCAGCGAGTGGGTATTGCCATGGCTATGACCTTCCAGCCAAAGCTCCTGTTGGCGGATGAGCCCACCAGCGCATTGGATGTGACTACCCAGGCGCAGATCGTCCGGCAGATGCTGGAGCTGCGGGATACCTATGGTACGGCCATTCTTCTGGTGACACATAACTTAGCGGTGGCTGCCTACATGGCCAGTCGCATCCTGGTTATGCGCAACGGCAGCACTGTGGAACAAGGTGACCGGGAGAGCCTTCTGCGAAGTCAGGAGCCATACACCCGCCAGCTGCTTCAGGCAGTTCCGGATCTGGGAGGGAAACGCTATGTCTGAATGCATTTTGGAGGGGCGGGGACTTACTCGCCGCTATCGGCGACCAGATGGGCGGATTCTGACCGCCTGCCAGCAGATCGATCTTCGCCTTTATCCCGGTGAGACGCTGGGGATCGTGGGGGAAAGCGGCTGCGGCAAGAGCACGCTGCTACGGATATTGTCCCAGCTGGAGCGGCCTGATGAGGGACAATTGCTGTTTCGTGGAGAAGATGTGACCGGCTGGAAGGGCGAAAACCTGCGCCGACACCGCAGGCATATCCAGATGGTCTTTCAGGACCCCGCCGCCGCCTTTTTCCCACGCATGCGGGTATGGGATGCCGTGACGGAGCCGCTGCGCAACTTTTCCTCCTGCTCCAGAGGAGAGCTGCGGGAAAAAGCCAAGCAGTTATTGGAAATGGTGGAGCTCCCACAGGAGTTTCTGGACCGGTATCCCCACTCCATGAGCGGTGGCCAGCGCCAGCGGCTGGGCATTGCCCGGGCCCTGGCGCTGGAACCCGAGGTGCTTTTATGTGATGAGGCCACCTCTGCTCTGGATGTCTCCACCCAGGATCAGTTGGTAGAACTGCTGGTGGAGCTCCAGCGGCAGCGGGAGCTTGCCATCCTGTTTGTCTGCCACGATCTGGCCTTGGTCCAGTCCCTTTCCCACCGGATCATGGTGATGTATCTCGGCGTAGTGGTGGAGTCGCTCCCAAGCAGCTGTCTTGCAAATGACGCTCTTCACCCCTATGCAAAAGCCCTTTTGGAGTCTGTCTTTTCTCTGCATGACAACCACGAGAGACCCATCGTCCCTCTCTGCGGGGAGGTGCCAAGTCCCATTGACCGTCCTGCCGGCTGCCCCTTCCACACCCGCTGCCCCCATTGCACCGAGCTTTGCCGTACCAGAATGCCGCAAATGACCACTGTGGGGCCGGAGCATTGGGTAGCCTGCCACCGATACAGCGATGGATCACAGGAGGAACCGCCATGCAGATAATTGACAAGAAATAATTGGAAACCGGTCGAATCACGGGAATACTGCCTGTGCAGGGAGAGCCGAGTCTGCCGGTATGGATGGTCTGCGGTGTGTCGGACGGCCCAACCTTGGTGTTGACCGCAGGTGTCCACGGCTGCGAATATGTGGGGATCATGACGCTGCGGCGGCTCTTTGCCCAACTGTCCCCGGCCAAGATCCGGGGCCGGGTGATCCTGCTGCCGCTGGTCAATGGTGAGGGCTTTTATATCGGCAGCAAGCAAGCCCTTGCAAAAACTCGAAAAAGTGGCGAGAGCCGCTTTTTCGACACGCTCAAAAAAAGCACCTCTCGGGGTGCTTTTTTCAGTGTGTGTGGTTTTCGCCGTCCGCTTATCCCTTCTTGCGTTTATAAATATAAAAACCGATGCCGCCTGCGCCGAGCGTTGCACAGGCCAGAGGAATGCGAATATCAGGCATAGACTGTCCTTTGCCGTCTGCATGATGTTTTGAGGCGATGGGTGCCGTTTCATAGAGCATCATGAACAGACGGTACAAAAGGTCGGCCGCTTCGGCGCGGGTAATATCACGCCGCGGTTCAAAGACGCCGGTTTTGTCAATCAATTCGGTCTGAACAGCCAGAGCAACATCCTGTTTGGCCCAATCACTGATCGATGCAGCATCTTCAAATGTCAGATAGGGAGCATTATCCGGCGGATAGACATAATCCTTTTGGTCGATGAGAGTACGCCCGGCCAGTGCTGCGACCTGTTCACGGGTAATATTGAATTCGCCGGAAAAAGTTCCGTCGGAAAACCCTTTGGCAATGCCTTTTGCCTCGGCCGAGGCAACATAAGGATAATATGGACTCTCTTTCGGCACATCGGGAAAAGAGGTCTTCAAATTTCGGTCAAGGGCAAAAAACATCCCCACGAGCGCCTGCATGAAATCGTAACGGGTGAGCGGAGCCTGTGGATGAAACATTCCGTCCTGTAATGTGAAATACCCCTTTGATACCATAAAAGCGATTGCATTTTGGGTTTTGGGATCCAGGTCGCTAATGTCAGAGATGGCAATCTCGTTTTCGATAACCTCATACTGGCCGGAATAGGGCGTTGCAAATCGGATTGCCCGGTTGGCTGCGTCAAATTGCCCACCCCAGTTATCGTTACCGTTTGCATAGCTGATAAAAACGGTGGACAGTTCGTTTTCGGCCGGCAGCATGACGGTAACTGCGGTTTTTAATTTTGCGATTGTATCATTTTCAGAATCGAGGAAGGAGATCTTATATGTGCGCTGGCCGGTCTGCTTCAACTGGATTTCCAGCGTGCCGTATGTATCGAGCAATGCGTTAAGCTCTTGGGAGGACAGGCGCAGCGCATGCCGGGAATCGCCCAATGCAATCGAGATCGAATATTGTCCAAGCTTCTCTCCCAGATCGGTGCGAAGCTCCACACGAATCGTTTTTTCCAGTTGAGCGGAGAAACCGATAATGCAATCGAAGGATGGGGGGCTTTATTCAGCGTAACATGATACTTTTCAAGCAGTTCTTCCACCTGCCGCTGTACCTTGGACAGCTCGGTCACAGCAGACTCGACGCTTTGACCAGTGATAGCAATACGGTTTCTTTTTGCAGAGAGGGAAACGGATACTGCATTTTCATAGAGAAACTGGATATAATTTGTGGTTTCCTGCCGCCCCTTCTCGTTGATCTGCTCGCCCTGAAGCCCTTTTAACTGTTCTTCCAGATAATCGACATACTCCTGAGGGGTTGTGAAGCCGGAAACCTTATCGTAATCATACTGTGTATTTGGCTCGAGCAGCCTTTGTTTGACATGGGCGATTTCGGAGGTGCTCGGCAGTCCTTCCCCCATTTTTACGATTTGATACGGCACAGGAGCATCTTCCGGCGCTTTGCGAAGGAGCATATAATAACTGCCTTCATCCTGCAGCTGCTCACCTTCAGTCCCATAGATCGAACTCATATACGCAGTATAAAAACCATCTCCCACATCTGCAATCGTATGAACCCGGTGCTCTTCCCAGGGGACACATGTGGAGATGTCCCCGTCTACACAGTACCACTTCCCCTGGGCATCCTCAACCGTCTGAAAACAAAGAACTTCTTGCCAAGGAAGTGCTTGCCGAAAATAGGAAGTCAGGTCAAAATCTGCGCCAAACAGGCCTGTGACATATCCCTTGAGCGCATCAAAATCCATCTCATGAACCAAAAGGTTATATGCAGTATCGTTGTATTTGTAGGTTCTTCGCATGAGATCCTGACATTCCGGCGTCAAAGAGCGGATGAATGTTTCCCACCCCTGCATATCCTGATTGGAAGCGACCAGGCGATCCTCTTTCCTGAACCAGTCAAATATATAATTTGTCGGAATAGGATCGCCCTGCGTTACATCAAAATCACCGGCTTCAAACGCAAAATCCCAAAGAGAAATGACATCGGTGATGTCATGACAGATGGGATCGGTGGGAGGAAGGATGGCTTGTTCCTGCTCGGCGACGGCAATAATCCGCTCCAGATGGTTTTTGATAAGAGCCGCACTGTTTTCCGCTAACGGCGGATACGATACCCGGCCAGAATTAATATCATAGGAATAGCTATTATCCTCGGAAATATCGATTCCGAGCGATGCGGCCTTCTGCCGGATATTTTCCATATGGTCAAAATCCTGATAATTCGAAGAGCTGCTACTCGGGAGCTGCTCCTGATAGACCCTTCCTTCGGAATCAGTGTATTTATACTGAATGTCGTCCTTATAATAAGAATATAAAGCATCATCATAGTAAAAAGTTTCAAATACCGTTTTCAACTGGCCCTGCTCCATTTTGTAAATCCCAGCGGAATAGTCGGTATAGTAGCTGGATGATGTTGCGACAATGTACGGCCCATCAATAACATAGAGGGGCTCCATATACTCCGTATGAAAGAGATCTACCCCCCATCCTCCGACTGGCCCATCAGAAGAATAGATGTCAAAACCAACATAGGCCGTCCACCAGCCTCCGGACACGCCGTCGAGCGATTTCCACAGGGCAGGAACAATAAAGTCAACGACCAGCAGCTCTGCACATCCGTTGCCATCTAAATCGCGCAGTTCGACGAAATAGGGCGGGATCACATAGGAATCCTCGTGGAACTCGGCAAGTCTTTCGCTGGCTTTGCGCTCGAGCTCTTCCATGATTTGCAGATATTCCCGTGCAGTTTGTGCATCGACTGACATAAATACCCCCTCTGGAGAATCTGAATAACGATCGAAATATTTTTCCGGAAGCTTCAGTTCGTCCAGATCCAATGCGAATGCGGTTCCCGGAAGAAAGTCCGGAATAAAATAAAGAATCAGCGACAGTATGAGCAGTCCGCTCAGGATACGACGTTTCATCATGTTTCCCCCTATTTTTCTCTTCTTTTTGGCAATGTTTTTCATGGCTATCCCCTCCACAGTCACGAAAACAGAACGGAACTCTCCGGGAATATATCCTCTTGGTTTTTGTTCCATTGCAGCGCAAAAGTTTCAATGTACCATACAAAAGTTGCACGCTCACAAACGCAACAATCCAGCCGCCCATGGCTCTTGCCTTTTGAACAATCGACCCATGTGCCTTCAAGCGGCTCACTTGCTCTATGTTCCGCATATCGCCCTTATTTTGATGAAAAGGTGTAGTTTTTGGCATTTGATTCAAAAGCTTGCAATGGTTAGAAAATAGGTAAAAAATTGCTAGACTTTTTCAACTTTCCAATATATAATAGCTTTTGGAAAAAAGCAGATTTCGACTTGCAAGAATATACACCTTTTTGTAAAAAAATTTATCCCTATTTGATGTTTTTTTGCCCCTCTTATCGTTTCGCCCAACAGCGGAAGCCAGAGAGAGGCATTTTGTGGAACCTGGGAACCGCCGCTCCCGCCTTTTTCCCATTTTTCAGCGCCTCTTCCAACCCGGAAGGCAAGAAAAAAGCACCCCAAGGGGTGCTTTTTTCTTATTCTGTTTTTTCCCGCTCCCCGGCATCCCGAAAAATCTTGCGCAGGCCGGTATACAAAAGCCAGGCGGGGATCTGATACAGTAGCACATATCCGGCGCTGCGGCGGGCCACCTCTATGCTCTCCCCCGAAAAGATCACCAGAGAGGAAAACCGGCTGGCCACCACATTCCCCATGATATCGCACAGCAGCAGACTGAGGGCCAGGGCCGTACCCCAATAGAGACAGGTCCGCTTCCAGCCATACCGGCTGAGCAGCCATACGCTTGCCGCCACCACAAACAAACCGATCAGACAGGCGCCGCCGATCTCCCGGGGTACCAATGTTTCCGAGGGAGAAGCCACAAGGCTGGGGCCCGCCAGAAAGTGGCGGAGAAAGGCGATCACCTGGTCGATCAGCTCCCCCATGGGCGTTTCGACATAGTCAAAGGGCGGCGTACGCATACTCACTTTCTGCCCAAGATCCAGTGCACAGTACAAAAGCTGCACTGCCACAAACACAAACGCAAAAACCCAGCCGCCTATGGCTCTTTTTTTGCCTTTCATGATGATCCCTCCCTTTATCCTTCCCGTTCTTTTTGGATGTTCCGGGCGAGATACCGGCTTCCTTCATACAGAAGCCAGGCAGGGATCTGATAAAAAATCACATACCCGGCGCACCGCAAGGGGACTTCTGCCAGGTTTTTGCTGCCAATAGCCGGATCGGAGATCCCCGGTCCTGCAATCAGATCGAGGACAAAGCAAAGAGCGATGGAAAGGGTCAGGGCCGTGCCCCAATAAAGATAGGTCCGCTTCCAGCCGTAATATGCCAGCAGCCATACCGTCACAGCCACCACAAACAAACCGATGAGAGCGGCGCCACCAATGTCCCGGGGCCATATTTTAGGCGTCAGCGGATCGGCCGCAAGGCTGGGCCCTGCCAGAAAATAACGCAGAAAGGTGCTGATCTGCTCTAGGGTCCGGTACACAATGCCTCCCCCTTCTGCCGAGCCGCTGAGGACCATCTGCCGCCGGACCATTTCCGCAAGGCCTTGCAGCAGGTGAAGCCCGGCAAAGCTGCCCACAAAGATCCATCCGGCCTTTTGCACGATGTTTTTCTTCATATCCATCCCTCCTGCCTTTTGAAAAAATTAACTCAATGTGCATCCAAATGGCTCACTTACCCTATGTTTAGCATACCATCCTTTTCCTCATCCGTCCATCCATTTTTCTCCTCTTCCTGAGAAAGAACGGAAAACAAAAGGGCCTGCCGCAAACTGCGACAGGCCCTTCGTGATTTCTTCTTATTCCTCAAAGGTGCCCTTCAGCAGCACCTTACCCTCGCACATCGCCAGTTTGCCCTTGGCCATAACCGAGGAAATGTTCAGCTCCTTATCCAGCACCAACAGATCGGCGTCGGCCCCTTCCTGGATACAGCCCTTGACTCCTTCTTTTCCCAGCCGCAAAGCAGGAGAAGTAGTGAAGATGCGCAGCATCTCCTCCAGGGGCACATCCAGCTCCAGCACGCCCCGGCGCAGTTCATACAGCAGCACCGCCGGGCTCACATAGGTCAGGCCGATGCACCGGCCGTTTTCGTCAAAACGGGGCTGGCTGCCGTTGCCGTCGGAGGACATGGACAGGTGATCCAGGTCCACACCCTTTTTGATGCAGTAGGCCACCATATCAGCGGCGCTCTCTCCATCCTCCTTCAAGGAACCATGGGCTGTCAGGTCAAAATTGCCTCCCATTTTGGACAGTTTGATGGCCTCGTCCAGCAGCTTGTAATTCCGTCCCACATGGGTGGGCAGGAAGGTTTCGATGGGCACATCGGATTTTTCCAGCGCCCGGAAGATGGGGTCCAACATCCCCTCCCGCACGCCGGTGTGGATGGTGAGCAGCCCGGCCTTGCCGCTGAGCATACCACCCATATTCACATCACTGGCCAGGCGGGTCATTTCGTCATCGGTGATGGTGGAGCTGCGGTGATCACTCATGGCCAGCTTGGCACCGATGATCTTGTCGATGAGCATGATGTCCCGCAGCACACTGCCGGTGAGGGTGACGGTGGGATACTGATAGGAACCGGTGAGCATATAGGTGCTGATGCCTTCGGTCTCCAACGCAGTGACCTTGCCCAACAGGTTTTCCAGGCTGCGGGAGGTGCCGTCGGTACCCAGCAGGCCCAGCACAGTGGTGACGCCGCTGCGGATCAGCTCGCTCAGGTTGAGCTCCGGGGTGCGGCTATGGTAGCCCTGTTCCCCGCCGCCGCCTGTCACATGGACATGGATGTCGATGAGGCCAGGGGTGACAATGGCGCCATGGAGATCCATGACCTCCACCCCGTCCAGGCCCTCGTAGCCTTCAATCTTTTCGGCCACCTTCATGATCTTGTCTCCGGCCAGCAGGATATCCCGCATCCCCAGGTGTTTGGGAGCGTATACATCGCAGTTTTTCAGCAGTTTCAGCATATTTTTTCCTCTTTCTCCGGCCCGCGGTCCGGCGTTTTGGGGGCAAAAACCCCGCTGCCTTTAGTTTACTCGCTGGCGCTCTGATTTGCAATGGGCCAAAGGGATTTTATTGCATCCGATGATGGAAATCTTTTGATCCCTATGCTATACTGTTTAAAAATACCATTGACAGGAAAAGACACATGCTTGTGACCATCCGGCAAACCAAGTCAAGCGGCCAAAATCTCTTCCAGGTGGAGGAACAAGGGCAGCTCCTCTTTCAGGCCCAGACCCCTTGGGCCGACCTGCGCCTGCCCCTGGAGGCAGAAAAAATGCGCCGGCTCACCTTTTCCGACGCCCAGGGCCAACCCCTTTACCACACTTCCTACCAGCTGCTGGACAATGTCCTTCGCAGCCTTACCAAATACAAATTCCTTCTGGGCACCTCGGCCAAAGTGGAGGAATACCAGGTCTTGGACGAAACCGGCCAGCAGCAGGGTTCTTTCTATACCCAGATCGACGGCGTATTCACCTCCCCAGCTGACCATTTGCTATGGGGAAGAACAATACGACTGCTATCATCCCCGGTCTATAGGAAAGATCTATGTGGTGAGCATCTTTCAGGAAGGACGGCAGATCGCCCAGATCACCAAGCCTCTGGACACCTGGGCTTTTTCCACCTTCTTTTCCCCCACACCCCTGCTTCCTCAGGAATTTACTCAGCAGATGGAAGAGGAAGGGTATCTTCTGTCCCAGCCGATCCTTACATATACAGGAACAGAGGAAGCCTGGGAGACCAGCAAGGATGGCTGCTATGTGCAGTTTTTTTCCTTTTCCGAAGAAGATCAGGCCCGTTCTGCCTTTGTCCTGCTGCAAAGCAATTGGGATGAAGCCGAAGGGACGATCCAAAGCCGCTCCTCCTCTTCTTCCAAACATACACAGCGGGAATCCTTTGTCTACGAAGACATCTTCTATGTTTATTCCCGCATTGAGAACACGCTTCTTCTAAGTGCAGCCCCCCTTTCCCAAAAAGAGCTGCTCCAGGATACCGTGAAAGACCTGGGATATTAAAACGAAAAAAACAGCCCTTCCTTTGTGCAAAAAGTGAAGTGATAAAATAATGGTAGACACAAAAGTGCCTACCATTATTTTTATGCTATTATAGACATGGAGGTGGCAATATGGCTGGTAAATACACGATGCGAAGCAAAGAAGAAAAGTTA
>NZ_JAHLPO010000032.1:0-23075 GCF_018917925.1 Intestinimonas sp. MSJ-38
CGTGTCGAAAAAGTGGCTTAGGCCACTTTTTCGAGTTTTTGCAAGGGGCTGGCGGAGTGCCTCCGCTCCCATACTGCGCTCCCGCGCTGGCGGCGAGCCGCCGCTCCCATACTGCGCTCTCGCGCCGGGCCGGTTGTACGCAGAAAAGCAAAGAAAGTATGGCCGTCCGGACACCGGACCAGCGGGGCGCCCCGCCCTTGAGAAGTGCAAAAAGCCGCCCTTTTGGGGCGGCTTTTTGCGGACTGATAGGGATAGGGCGGACGACCCTTTTCGTTATATAGGTTTTTCGACAGTCTGAAAGCTCTCCTGCTGTGCAGGGGGTTTTATTTTCTCAGCATCAATTCAAAAAGTCTTTCAGCTTTTTGCTGCGGGAGGGATGGCGCAGTTTCCGCAGGGCCTTGGCCTCGATCTGGCGGATGCGTTCTCTTGTCACATTGAACTCCTTGCCCACCTCTTCCAGAGTGCGGGTGCGGCCATCCTCAATGCCGAAGCGCAGGCGCAGCACCTTTTCCTCCCGGGGGGTCAGGGTCTTGAGCACCTCTACCAGCTGCTCTTTCAGCAAAGTGAAAGAAGCCACTTCTGCCGGTTCGGGAGCATCGTCGTCGGGGATGAAGTCGCCCAGATGGCTGTCCTCTTCCTCGCCGATGGGGGTTTCCAGGCTCACCGGCTCCTGGGCGATCTTCATGATCTCCCGTACCTTGTCGGCGGGGATGCCCATCTCGTCGGCGATCTCCTCGGGAGAGGGATCGTGGCCCAGCTCCTGAAGCAGCTGACGGGACACACGGATGACCTTGTTGATGGTCTCCACCATATGCACCGGGATACGGATAGTGCGGGCCTGGTCGGCGATGGCCCGGGTGATGGCCTGACGGATCCACCAGGTGGCATAAGTGGAGAACTTATAGCCCTTGGTGTAATCGAATTTCTCCACCGCTTTGATCAGACCCAGGTTGCCCTCCTGGATCAGGTCCAGGAACAGCATTCCGCGGCCCACATACCGCTTGGCAATGGACACCACCAGACGCAGGTTGGCTTCGGCCAGGCGCTTTTTGGCCTTTTCGTCCCCTTCCAGCATCCGCTTGGCCAGCTCGATTTCCTCATCGGGGGACAGCAGGTCCACCTTGCCGATCTCCTTCAGATACATCCGCACCGGATCGTCGATGGCCAGACCTTCCGCCAAAACGGTGTCGTCGGGCACTTCTTCCTCGTGGATGTCCTGGATCTCCTGCAGGTCCGGATCGTCCATATCCATCAGGGGCACTTCCGGCAGGCCGTCTTCCTCTTCCACGGCGATGCCGATGCCCATCTGCTCCAGCATCTCCATCATTTTATCCTGCTGCTTGCTGTCCAGCTCCAGCTCGTCAATGGCCAGATTCAGCTCTTTCATGGTGATTTTGCCGCTTTTCTTGGCATTGTCCAGCAGAGCCTTGATGATCTGCTGCTTGCTCTGGGTCTCCTCCTGGTTTTTGTCGTTCTTCTTGTTCTTGTCTTCCGCCATTCTTACATTCCTCCACGCTCTTGCTGCCGCCGGAGTCGGCGTTGGGCCAGCTCCAGAAGGGCAGCATCGTCTTGTTCTTCGGTCTGCTTTTTCTTTTTGATATATTCCATCTCGATCACCGAGAGATAATCTTCCAATGCCCGCTGGGGGTCCTGCACCGGCGGCTCCTTGGCCACCAGCCTGGCCAGCGTCTCTCCCTCTTCCGGGGAAAGCAGGCTCATGCACAGCCCCAGGCTGGTCTCCTCCCCTTGCTGCCGCCGCTTGAGAAGCAGTTCATAGATCTTCCCCAAAAAGGGAGAGGAAAACTGCTCTGGCTGCAGCCGTGAGAACACCCGGTCCAGAAGCTCCCCGTGGGAAAACAGCAGGGCCACAAGCCCTTCCTCCCGCCGGGCCGAGCGCACATTGTCATAATGCAGCTCCCGGGCGGCGGGCTGGGCGGCCCGAGCGGGCTGCATGGCCTGCCGTTCCTGCTTAGCCTTCTGCTGCCAGGCCCGGCGCTTCCGCTGCCGCTCCACCTCTTCCAGCATGGATTCCGGGCTGACTCCCGCCTTCTCCGCCGCCTGCCGAGAGAAGATCTCCCGTTCCACGGCGCTGGGGATGGCGCAGAGCAGCAAGGCCGCCTGCTGGAGAAACTCCACCCGATCTTCGGTCTCTTCCAGATCGAACCGGGCGGCAATCTCGCTGAGCCGGTACTGGATATCGCTGTCCGACCGCTCCAGCAGATCCCGGAAAGCTCCCGGACCGTTTTCCCGGATATATTCGTCCGGGTCCTTGGCCCCGCTCATACGCAGCACCCGCACCTTGAGGCCGGTGGGGGTCAGCAAGTCGATGGCTCGCTGGGCGGCTTTTTTTCCCGCCTCGTCGCTGTCATAACAAATGATCACCTGCTCCTTGCCCCGGGAGGCCATCAGCCGGGCCTGCTCCTTGGTGAGGGAGGTGCCCAGGCTGGCCACGGCGCTTTGGAACCCGGCCTGATGGAGGGCGATCACATCCATATACCCTTCGGCCAGAAGGAAAAAATCCCCTTTGGATTTTTTGGCGAAGTTCATGGCGAACAGATTCTGGCTTTTCTGGAACACCGGGGTATCGGAGGAGTTTAAATATTTGGGCATACTATCGTCCATCACCCGTCCGCCGAAGGCGATGACCCGGCCCTGGATGTCAATGATGGGGAACATGACCCGGTTGCGGAACCGGTCATAGACCCCGCCGCTTTTGTTCTGCACCACAAGGCCGCATTCCAGCATTTCCCCTTTGGTAAAGCCTTTCGCCGTCATGGCATGAATCAGGCTGTCCCAGCTGTCAGGTGCAAAGCCCAGGCCGAAATGCTTCAGAGTTCCCGGGGACAGGCCCCGGCCCAGAAGATAGGAAAGGCCCCCTTTTCCTTCGGGAGAATAAAGCTTTTCCACATAGAACCGGGCGCTTTCGGTGCACAGGGCAATGAGCCTTTTCCGCTTCTCCCCATAGGAGGGCCCGGTGTCTTCGGGGACTTCCATTCCCACCTGGGCGGCCAGATGACGCACCGCTTCGGGGAAGGTCATGTTTTCCATCTGCATGACGAAGTTGATAACCCCGCCTCCGGCGCCGCAGCCAAAGCAATGGTAGATCTGCTTATCCCGGGACACCGAGAAGGAGGGCGTTTTTTCGTTGTGGAAGGGACACAGGCCAAAGTAGTTGGAGCCGCTTTTTTTCAGCTTCACATACCGACTGACGATGTCATAAATGTCGCATCGTGCGGTGAGTTCCTGCAAAAAACTTTCTGGTAACGCCATCTTCTTCCCTCCCGTCCAGGCGGAGTGCCTCCGGCAGCGTGACGCTGCACCCATACTGCGCTCCCGCGCTAAGCAATCAAACCAAGGCTTTTCTGCGGCACTTGGCCCCTACCCAACCCCGTCGGAGACGCGAAAAAGGTCGGGGAAGCAGCGTGACGCTGGCGGAGTGCCTCCGCTGTCATATTGCGCTCCCGCACGAAGCAATCAAATCAAAACTTCTCTGCGGCACTTGGCCCCTACCCGACCCCGCCCGGGGCGCGAAAGCGGAGTGCCTCCGCTGTCATATTGTGCTCCCGCGCTAAGCAATCAAACCAAGGCTTCTCTATGGCACATGGCTCCTACCCAACCCCGCCTGGGGCGCGAAAGCGGAGTGCCTCCGCTGTCATATTGTGCTCCCGCACGAAGCAATCAAACCAAGGCTTTTCTGTGGCACTTGGCCCCTACCCAGCCCCGTCGGAGACGCGAAAAAGGTCGGGGAAAAACCTAGTTTTTCCCCGAGAGCCAGCGGCGGCGTCACCTACCGGAATGATGGTTATTTCGGCACTGGGCCGAAATAACACGCCGCCAATGCCGAAAATCCCTTCATGGGATTTCCGGCAGCCTTCGCCGCAGCGAAGGCTCTGGCTCATTTGTTCCACGATTGGGGGATATACAGGCGGAAGAACACATCCACCGCAAAGCGGTCGGTCATACCGGCCACATAATCGCAGGCGGCCCGCTCGGCCCCCTCCTGCAAGGCGATCTGCATATAATCGGTGGGCAGATCGTCGGCGTTCTCCGAAAAATGCCGGTAGAGCTGGGTGAGCACCCATTGCCCTTTCCGCTCCTCCCCCTTGGCCCGGGGATTCTGGTACACATGGCGGAACATAAAGTCCCGCATCTCCAGCATGGCCTCCTCCAGAAGCGGCGGCAGGCCGATCTCCCCTTCTTCCTCTCCGTAGGTCAGAAGACCGTTGACCAAAGTATCGATGCGCTGGGAATGGGTCTGGCCCAGCACACTGCGCAAAGACGCCGGAATGTCCTGGGGCGAGAGGATGTCCCCCCGGATGGCATCGTCGATGTCATGGTTGAGATAGGCGATCCGGTCGGCATAATGGACAATGCGCCCTTCCATGGTGTCGGCTTTTTTCTTGCCGGTGTGGCACAGAATACCATCCCGTACCTCCATGGTCAGGTTCAGGCCCTCACCGCCCTTTTCCAGCCGATCCACCACCCGCAGGCTTTGTTCGTTGTGAGCAAAGCCCCCGGGCACCACCTCCCGCAGCGCCTGTTCTCCGGCGTGGCCAAAGGCGGTGTGCCCCAGGTCATGGCCCAGGGCGATGGCCTCCGTCAGGTCCTCGTTGAGCCGCAAACCCCGGGCCACCGTGCGGGAGATCTGGGAGACCTCCAGGGTGTGGGTCAGCCGGGTGCGGTAATGGTCCCCTTCCGGGGACAGAAACACCTGGGTTTTGTGTTTCAGCCTGCGGAATGCCTTGGAATGGATGATCCTGTCCCGATCCCGCATAAAACAGGTGCGGCTGGGGGATTCCTCCTGGGGCTTGAGCCGTCCCCGGGATGCGCTTGCCAGACAAGCCCCTTTCTGCAAGGTGCGCTCTTCCAGCTCTTCCAGTCGTTTTCGTATCACAGGGCATCCCCTTCCTTTATATAATACGCCAAAAAGACCTGTTTTCCTTCTTTTCCGGGGAAAATTTTTTCTTTATTTCACCCGCTTGGCCCGCAGGGATACTTCTCCCTTCTGAGGGTTGACCCGGCCGGAGGTGCTGTCCACCACCTGGGCGGCAAAGCCGTCAAATTTTTCATCGGGGATGGAAAAGTGTATGACCACATGGTCGGAATATTCCACATCGTCCTCCTGGGCGTCAAAAGCGGGCATCAGGCTGCGCACCGTCTCAAAGAGGGAATAATCGCAGGGGATGCTCCCTTGGCGGAAGGGCACCATCTCGGCCACTCCGGCGGTGTCCACGGCGATCTTGGCCCCGTGGCCATAGGCCCGGGTCAGTCCGCCGGCCCCCAGCTTGATGCCGCCGAAATACCGCACCACCACGCACAGCACATCGAAGATCCCCTCTTTTTTCAGCACCTCCAGAATGGGCATTCCAGCGGTACCCTGAGGCTCTCCCGCATCGGAGAAGCGCATCACCTGGCCCTCCTCTACGATGTAGGCATAGGCCACGCAGGAGGCATCCCAGAATTCCTTCTGCATTCTTTTGATCTGATCCATGGCCTGCTGGGTGCTGGTCACCTGAAAGATATGACCGATGAACCGGCTTTTTTTCTCAACAAATTCGTCCTTCCCCTCTGCAAAGGGCACCTTTTTCCCCGCCATGCTCATATGCTTTCTCCCCTTTCACAAGCTGGAAAAGCGGCCTTTTTCAGTAAAAGGCCGCTTTCTTTCATTCCTGTTCTTCGGTTTGCGCGTTTTCCTGATTCTGAGCTTCCTGCTGTTTCTGTGCTTCCTGCTGCCGCTTCTTTTCCTCCTCGGCCCGGCGGCGCTGCAAGGCCTCCCGGCGGGCGGCCTTTTTCCGCTTCATCAGTTCTTCCCGGGCTTCCTTGATGGACAAGTCGTTTTTGATCTTCATATATTTATAGATATCGAAGATGCACACGCTGCCCAAAAACAGGGCGATGAAGAAATGGAACCAGGTGAAATCCAGCAGCATCCAGGTGACACCGCCCAAAAAGAACACATAGAACACAATGCCCATAATGAGATAGGGCTTGCCTTCGGGGCAGATGACGATGGGCTCTTTATGCCGGGGAGCCTCTTTCATCTTTTTTGCCTGTTCTTCGGTAATCAGGGGACCGGCCCTTTTTTCCTCCTGGCGGCGCTTGTCCTCTCTGCCCCAGCAGAAGAAGGCCGCCACCACAAAGAGCAGGATCTCGGCGATAAAGCCGATCACATTGGGGGTTTCGCCTGTGACCCACAGATAGATCATGTGGATCACTTCCGCCCCGCTGAGAATGGCAAAAAGCAGGGTGAACATCATCCACACGCTGAGCTGTTTCATTTTCATGCCGTTTTTCCTCCGTTTGTTCTGCGCAAGGGCCTTCCTGATGGCCCATATTATTTTAGTATACACTGACGGCGGCTTTTTTTCCACCATTATTTTGTGTATTTTCATAAGAATGACATTTTTCCCGAAAGGCTATATAAATTGTCCGGTTTTTTTGCTATACTGATAAAATCACGAAATGGAGGTTTGACGCATGGGTTCGGGAAACTCCTATAAAAAGCTTTTTTCCACCACCATGATTCTGGCCATTGGTTCTTTCAGCTCCAAGGTGCTGGTGTTCCTTCTGGTGCCCTTCTACACCCGGGTGCTCTCCCAGAGCGAATACGGCACGGCCAACCTGATCACCCAGGCCTGCAACCTGCTAATGCCCCTGGTGTCGGCGGGCATTGCCAACGCTGTCATCCGCTTCGCCTTGCAGAAAGGAAGCAACAAAAAAGGCATCTTCTCCATGGGGCTTGTGACGGTGCTTTGCGGCGGCGGTGTGCTGCTTTTGCTCTCCCCCATCCTCTCTCTGCTGGAGTTTGTGCAGGGCTATACCTTCCTGGTGTTCCTCTATGTGCTGATGAGCGCACTGCACACGGTGTGCGCCCAGTTTGTCCAGGGCCTGAAATACACCAAGCTCTTCGCCCTGGACGGCGTGCTGCGCACTCTGATGACCATCGGCTTCAACATTCTGCTGCTGGTGGTCTTTGATCTGGGCATTGCCGGTTATGTGCTGGCCACCATTCTGTCCGACTTTTTGTCCACCCTGTTTTTGTGGTTCATGGCCTCCCTGGGCCGGTATTTCTCCCTGAGCCACATCGACCGGGATACCCGGCGCACCATGCTGCGCTATTCGGTGCCCCTGATCCCCACCATGATCTGCGTGTGGATCGTCAGCATGAGCGATCAGTATATGATCGAGTACATCCTCAACGACCTTTATAGCGCCGCGGCCAACCTGCCCAACCAGGTGACCCACATCATGGGTGTGGTGGGCGATGCCTGCAAGCAGGAACTGTCCCTCCCCGGCACCTATGCCGTGGGCAGCGCCGCCGTGGCCATCTATGTCATCTCCAACAAGGTGCCCCACATCCTGTCCATTGTGGCCGGCATCTTCGGCGACGCCTGGCAGATCTCCATCGTCTCCGAGGACCCCCAAAAGCAGCGCCGCTTCTTCTCCAATGTGTTCGCCACCTATCAGTGCGTGGCTCTGGTGGGCTCCTCCGGCCTGATCATGACGGCCAAGATCATGGTCACTCTGCTGGCCGCCCCCTCCTATTATTCCGCCTGGCGGTATATCCCGGTGCTGGTGCTGGGCATCACCTGTTCCTGCCTGGCCACCTTCTTGGGCAGCATCTATATGGTGGAGCGGCAGAGCGTTCACACTTTGACCACCACGCTGCTGGGTGCTTTCCTCAACATCGGGCTGAACCTGCTGACCATCCCCCGCATGGGCGTGATGGGCGCCGCCCTGTCCACCTGCCTCAGCTATCTGCTCATGTTCCTGGTGCGGGGCATTCACACCCGGAAATACATTCCCGTGTCCTGGCGGCTGCACAAATTCCTGCCTTCCTGCGTCCTGGTGGTGCTCCAGGCCGCTCTGATGCTGTGGGAGGTTCCCCTGTGGCCCCTGTGGCAGATCCTGTGCTTCCTGCTCATCACTCTGCTCAATATCAAAGAGCTGTTCCGCTCTCTTTTCCGGCTTTTTTAGGCTTTTTTCCCTTTTCCCCCTTTACATCGGGCCACCGGTGTGTTATGTTACAATCAGAAGAACAAAACAGAGGAGATCACAAACCATGGTCAGCCGTCTTTTTACAGCTGCATATTACTTTTACTTTAGCTTTATCAACTTTTTTGATAAGGCTTATTTGAGTTTTGCTGTAAAAAGCCCCTGCCTCGGTTGATTCCCTGAGTCAAGGCCAGCGCGGCCCCGCAGCGAAATTCGCAGCGGGGCCGTTTTTTTGTGCCGTAGGAGAAAGGATTTGTTGTAAAATGGTAGTGCTTCTCAAAAAAAACGCCCCCCAGCAGCAGCTGGACAGTCTGACCGCCTGGCTTCAGAGCATGGGCATCACCCCTCACATCTCCGTAGGCTCCCAGCAGACCATTGTAGGCCTGGTGGGCGACACCTCCAAAGTGGACATGGATGTGATCCGGGCCATGGACATTGTGGAGGATGTGAAACGCATCCAGGAACCCTTCAAAAACGCCAACCGGAAATTCCATCCGGAGGATACGGTGATCGAAGTGGGCGGCGCCCGCATCGGCGGCGGAAACTTCTGCGTCATGGCCGGGCCTTGCTCGGTGGAAAGCGAAGAGCAGATCGTGGCGGTGGCCAAGGCGGTGAAGCAGTCGGGCGCTCAGGTGCTCCGCGGCGGCGCCTTCAAGCCCCGCACTTCCCCCTACGCCTTCCAGGGTCTGCAGAGCGACGGCATCAAGCTGCTCCTGCTGGCCAAGCAGGAAACCGGCCTTCCCATCGTCAGCGAGATCATGGACGCCTCCCACATTCCCCTCTTTGAGGATGTGGACATCATCCAGGTAGGTGCCCGGAATATGCAGAACTTCACCCTGCTGAAAGAGCTGGGCAAACTGCGCAAGCCGGTGCTGCTCAAGCGGGGCCTTGCCAACACCCTCCAGGAGCTGCTGATGAGCGCCGAATACATTATGGCCGGGGGCAACGAGCAGGTCATCCTCTGCGAGCGGGGCATCCGCACCTTTGAAACCTACACCCGCAACACCCTGGATCTTTCGGCCATTCCGGTGCTCCATTCCCTGTCCCATCTGCCGGTGATCATCGACCCCAGCCACGCCACCGGCCAGAGCAAGCTGGTGCCCTCCATGGCGCTGGCTTCGGCCGCCGCAGGGGCCGACGGCCTGATCATCGAGGTGCACAACGACCCGGCCCACGCCCTGTGTGACGGTCCCCAGTCCCTCACCCCGGAAAATTTCGATACCCTGATGCAAAAAGTGGGAGGGATTCTGCCCTATGCCTTCCGGTGATTTTCAGAAGATCGGCGTTCTGGGTCTGGGGCTCATCGGCGGCTCCATGGCCCAGGCGGCAAAAGAGGCAGATTGCACCGTTTTCGGCCTGGACCGGGATTCTCAGGTGATGGACAAGGCCGGAGCCATCGGCATCCGGCCCATGACAGAGGAAGTCCTTCCCCAGCTGGATGTGCTCCTCACCGCCCTCTATCCCGGGGCCACATTGAAGGAAATGGAGCGTCTGGCCCCGCACCTTTCCCAAAGCACGCTGGTCATCGACCTGTGCGGGGTGAAGATGGCAGTGGTGCCCGGCATGGAAGAGCTGAGCCGCCGGTATGGCTTCCCCTATCTGGGAGGCCACCCCATGGCGGGAAAGGAAACCCGCGGCTGGGACTTTTCCCAGGCCGGACTTTTCCAGGGAGCCTCCATGATCCTCACGCCGGGAGAAGGCTTTGACCCCGCCCTTTATGACAAAGCGGCCCGGTTTTTCCTCTCCCTGGGCTTCGGGCGCATCACCAGGAGCAATCCCCGCTCCCACGACCGGATCATCGCCCTCACATCCCAGCTGGCCCATGTGATCTCCTGCGCCTACATCCAAAGCCCCACGGCGGAGGATTTCTCCGGTTTTTCCGCCGGCAGTTTTCAGGACATGACCCGTGTGGCCCGGCTGAACGAGACCATGTGGACCGAGCTGTTCTGGGACAACCGGGAATTTCTCACCCAGGAGATCCGGGGCATGGCCGGGCGGCTGGAGCATTACGCCAACCTGCTGGAAACCGGAGACAAAGAAGGGCTTTTTGATCTGCTGCGGGACGCCAGAGAAAAGAAAGAAGAGTCGGACAGCATTCTGAGAGGTGGAAAAAGATGAAAACAGTATCCATTGATTCTTCCAAACAATATAACATCCACATCGAACGAGGCCTTTTGGAAAAGGCCGGGAGCCTGATCTCCCAGGTGCACCCCCGGTGCAAGGTGGCCATCGTCACCGATGACAATGTGGCCCGGCTCTATCTCTCCCAGGTGTCCGCCGGGCTGGAAAACGCCGGGTATTCCCTGTGCACCCTCATCCTCCCCCACGGCGAACACAGCAAAAGCCTGGGCGTCTGGACCAAGGTGCTTCAGTTCCTGGCGGAAAACGGCCTGACCAAAAGCGACCTGGTGCTGGCCCTGGGCGGCGGAGTCATCGGGGATGTGGCGGGATTTGCCGCCGGTACCTATCTGCGGGAAATTCCCCTGGTGCAGCTGCCCACCACTCTTCTGGCGGCCATCGACAGCTCGGTGGGCGGCAAGACCGGCATCGACCTGCCCCAGGGCAAGAACCTGGCCGGGGTGTTCTGCCAGCCGGAGCTGGTGATCTGCGACACCGCCGCTCTGGACACCCTCACCGACCACTATTTTGCCGACGGCTGCGCCGAGGGCATCAAGTATGGCCTGCTGGCCGACAAAGAGCTGTTTGACGCCTTTGCCCGGGGAGTCGATCGCCGGGATATGGACGACATCGTGGCCCGGTGCGTGGAGATCAAGCGGGACTTCGTCCAGGGGGACGAGCGGGACATGGGCAAGCGGCAGATGCTCAATCTGGGGCACACCGTGGGCCATGCCATCGAAAAGCTCAGCGGCTACTCCATTTCCCACGGCCATGCCGTGGCCATGGGCATGGTGGTCATGTGCCGGGCCGCCTATTCCCTGGGCTATTCCCGGGAAAACTGCACCCCGCCTTTGCTCCAGGCCCTGGACGCCTGCCATCTCCCCTCGGCCTGCCCCTATGACGCCGCCGCCCTGGCCAAAGCCGCCCTGTCGGACAAAAAGCGCCGGGGCGACAACCTGACCCTGATCCTGCCCCTGCGCATGGGCGAATGCTGCCGGGAGACCATCCCCATGAAAGACCTGGAAGGCTTCATCGCCGCCGGACTGGGGGAGCGGTAACATGGACATCTGCATCACCCCCGCCCCATTGGGCGGGCGGGAGCAGGCGGTGCCCTCCAAATCCCACGCCCACCGGCTGCTTCTGTGCGCCGCTCTATGCCGGGAAAGCACCTTGCTCCATATCCCCGCCCCCTCGGTGGACATCCTGGTCACCATGGATTGCCTGCGGGCCCTGGGGTGCCAGATCGATTCTCTGCCGGGCGGAGACTTCCGCCTGACCCCGCCGGAGCACTTTTCCCCCTCCCCCGCCCTTTTCTGCCGGGAAAGCGGCTCCACCCTCCGCTTTTTGCTGCCGGTGGCGGCGGCCTTGGGGAGTGAGGCCCGCTTCTCCGGGGAGGGACGGCTGCCGGAGAGACCTCTGGAGCCGCTGCTGACCCAGCTCATGGAGCACGGCGCGGCCTTTTCCGCCCCATCCCTTCCCTTCACCCTTTCGGGCAAGCTGAAAGGCGGCGTCTTTACCCTGCCGGGGGATGTGAGCAGCCAGTATATCACCGGCCTGCTCCTGGCCGCCCCTCTGATGGCGGAAGGGTGTGAGATCCTTCTCACCTCCCCTCTCCAATCGGCCCCCTATGTGGAAATGACCCTTTCGGCTATGGCCCAGTTTGGGGTCACAGTGGAAAAAACCTCCCAGGGCTTTCGGGTCGCCCCGGGGCAGCACTGCCAAAGCCCCGGCCCGGTCACAGCCGAGGGGGACTGGTCCGGCGCGGCCTTCTTCCTCTGCGCCGGAGCCCTGGGCGGGCCGGTGACCGTCTCCGGTCTTGCTCCCCGCTCTTCCCAGGGGGACAAGGCGGTGGCCGATATCCTCCGGGACATGGGCGCTATACTCTCCTGGGATGGAGATGCCCTCACCGTCTCCCGAGGCGCTCTCCGGGCTGTCACGGCGGACAGCGCTCCCATTCCCGACCTGATCCCGGTGCTGGCCCTCACCGCCGCTTTCTGTGAGGGCGAAAGCCGTTTCACAAACGCCGGACGCCTGCGGCTGAAGGAAAGTGACCGTCTCAGCGCCATCTGCCGCATGATCGCGGATCTGGGCGGCACGGCTTTCTGTGAGGGAGACACCCTTATCGTCCGGGGCGGCACGCTGCGCGGCGGCACAGTTCATAGCGGCGGCGATCACCGCATGGCCATGGCCGCTGCCGTGGCCGCCTGCCTGTGCCAGCAGCCGGTGATGATCGAGCAGGCCCAGGCGGTGGTCAAATCCTACCCCAGCTTCTGGGAGGAATACAACAAGAGAGGAGGAAAGACCCATGAGCTCCACCTTCGGCCATAGCCTGCGCATCAGCGTGTTCGGCCAATCCCATTCCCCTGCCATCGGCGTGACCATAGATGGTCTGCCCGCAGGGCTGAAAGTGGACATGGAGGAAGTGTCTGCCTTCCTCGCCCGCCGTGCTCCCGGCCAGGGGGCCTATGCCACCGCCCGGAAGGAAAGCGATGCACCGGAAGTGCTTTCCGGCCTGGTGGACGGCTTTACCTGCGGCGCACCTCTCTGCGCCGTGATCCACAACAAGGACACCCGTTCCAAAGACTACGAAGCCATGCGCCAGCTTCCCCGGCCCTCCCACGCCGACTATGCCGCCTATGTGAAATACGGCCAGTACCACGACATCCGAGGCGGCAGTCATTTTTCCGGCCGTCTCACCGCTCCCCTGTGCTTTGCCGGTGCAGTGGCCATGCAGTTTCTCCGGCAAAAGGGCATTCTGGTAGGGGCACACATCTCTTCCATCGGGGAGGTGGAGGATACCCCCTTCTCCCCGGTGGACCTGACTGAAGAAGAACTGCTCACCCCTTCCCGCCGCAGCTTCCCGGTGCTGTCCGAGGAAGCGGGAGAAAAAATGCTCTCCCTTATTGCCCAGGTGAAGAGCGAAGGGGACAGCATCGGCGGCACCATTCAGGGCGCTGCCATCGGCCTGCCCCCCGGCCTGGGCGAGCCCATATTCCAGGGGGTGGAAAACCTGCTGGCCGGGGCGCTGTTCGCCATTCCCGCCATGCGCGGGGTGGAGTTCGGGGCCGGCTTTGCTGCGTCCCAAATGCGGGGCAGCCAGCACAACGACCCTTTTTACCGGGACGAAAAGGACCGGGTGCGCACCCGCACCAACCGCCACGGCGGCGTGCTGGGGGGCATCACCTCGGGGATGCCCCTGCTCTTCCGCTGCGCCGTCAAGCCCACCCCCTCCATCGCCCTTCCCCAGGAGACGGTGCGGCTGTCCGGCGGTGAGGATACCCTCCGCATCGAAGGCCGCCACGATCCCTGCATCCTCCCCCGGGCGGTGCCCTGTGTGGAGGCGGTGACCGCCCTGGTACTCTGCGACCTGTGGCTTATGACTTACGGCAATCAAAAAACAGATGGAATGAAAGGATGAAACACCATGGAACTGACCGACCTGCGCGGCCGGATCGATGAGATCGATACACAGCTGGCTCAACTTTTCAAACAGCGGATGGACATTGCCCGGCAGGTGGCCGAGCAAAAGGCCAAGACCGGCAAACAGGTGCTGGACCCCTCCCGGGAACGGCAGGTGCTCTCCCGGGTGTCCGACCTGGTGGGCGAGGACTACGAAAGCTATGCCCGGCTTTTGTGGAACACCCTGTTTGATGTAAGCCGCTCCAGCCAGCGGCGCGCCCTGGCCCAGGACACCCCGCTGAAAGAGCACATCGCCAAGGCCCTCCAGGACACCCCCGCCCTCTTCCCCAAAAAAGCGGTGGTGGCGGTGCAGGGCGTGGAAGGGGCCTATTCCCAGCAGGCCTGCGACAAGCTGTTCGCCCTGCCCTCCATCCTCTATTTCAACCAGTTTGAAGGGGTGTTCCAGGCGGTGGAAAAGGGCCTGTGCCCCTATGGCATCCTGCCCATCGAAAACAGCTCGGCCGGCTCTGTCACCCAGGTCTATGACCTGATGAAGCAGTATCACTTCCACATTGTCCGCTCCATCAAGCTGAAGGTGGATCACGCTCTGCTCGTAAATCCCGGCGCCGCCCTCTCGGACATCAAGGAAGTGTGCTCTCATAGCCAGGGCCTGAACCAATGCACCCGCTTCCTCAAGGAGCACCCGGAGATCAAGATCACCGTCATGGAAAACACGGCGGCCGCCGCACGGTATGTGGCCGAAAGCGGCCGGAAGGATATCGCCGCCATTTCTTCTCTCAACTGCGCCCGGCTCTATGGCCTGACCCCCATTCTGGAAAACTTCCAGGACAGCGACCACAACTACACCCGCTTCATCTGCATCGGCAAAAACCTGGAGATCTTCCCCGGCTCGGACAAAATCAGCCTGATGCTCACCCTGCCCCATGAACCCGGCTCCCTCCATGGGCTGATCGCCCGCTTTGCCGCTCTGGGGCTCAACCTGACCAAGCTGGAAAGCCGCCCCATCCCCGGCAAGGATTTCGAGTTCATGTTCTATTTCGATTTCTCTGGCTCCTTCCAGGAGCAGGCCGTTCTGGATATGGTGAGCACTCTGTGCCGGGATCTGCCCTCCTGCACCTTCCTGGGCGCTTACAGCGAGGTGTTTTAACATGGCGGATTACGGCCTGATCGGAAACCCCTTGGGCCACAGCTTTTCCCCCCAGCTCCACCGGGCTCTGGGGGGATATGACTACGCCCTGTGGCCCCTCACCGAGCCGCAGCTGGAGCCTTTTCTCATAAAAAGGGATTTTTCCGCCGTCAATGTGACCATTCCTTATAAAAAAGCCGTCATTCCCTATTGCGCCGCCCTCACAGAGGAAGCCCAGCAGATTGGCAGCGTCAACTGCCTGCGGAAAGAGCCGGACGGCACCCTTCTGGGCCACAACACCGACCTGTATGGCCTACTGTACCTGGCCAGGCGGGCCGGAGTGCAGCTGAAAGGGAAAAAGGTGGCCATCCTGGGCAGCGGCGGCACCAGCCTGACGGCCCAGGCCGCAGCCAGAAAAGAAGGAGCCCGGGAAGTTCTGGTGGTTTCCCGCCGGGGAGAGCTGACCTATGAACGGCTGTTGAAAGAGCACCAGGACACCGAGGTGCTCATCAACACCACCCCGGTGGGAATGTTCCCCCACGAGGGAGCATATGCCGTGGACCCCAGCCTGTTCCCTCATCTGGAGGGGGCGCTGGATACGGTGTATAACCCTCTGCGCACCGCCTTTATCCAGAAAGTGGAGGATATGGATCTCCCCTGCTCCGGCGGGCTTCCCATGCTGGCCGCCCAGGCCTGGGCGGCGGCCCGGTTCTTTACCGGGGAAGATATCCCGGAAGAAAAACTGGAAAAGGCTCTGAAAGAGCTGGAGCTTTCCCTGACAAACCTCATTCTCTGTGGTATGCCCGGCTCGGGAAAAAGCTCCCTGGGGGCCTTGTGTGCCCAGCAGCTGGGGCGGAGCTTTGTGGATCTGGATACAGAAATCGAAAAGGCGGCAGGCTGCTCCATCCCGGAGATCTTCCAGAAAGAGGGCGAAGAAGGCTTCCGCAGGAGAGAAACAGAGGCCCTGCGGCACTTCATCCGGGAAAAGGGACTGGTGCTGGCCACCGGCGGCGGCACGGTGCTGCGGGAAGAAAACCAGGGTCTGCTGCGGCAGAATGGCCTGTGCGTATGGGTGCGCCGGCCGCTGGAAAACCTGCCCACCGAAGGGCGGCCCCTGTCCCAGGGCGGCCTTGCAAAGCTGCAAGCCATGTACCAGGCCCGGGAGCCTTTGTACCGCAAGGTGAGCCAGGCCATATTGGAAAACACCGGCACACTACAAGAAGGAGCGGAAAAGCTCCGGGAGGTATTTTATGAAACTGCTCATCATCAACGGCCCTAACATCAACCTGCTGGGGGTGCGGGAAAAGCACATCTACGGCAATGAAAGCTATGAGGATCTGCTGCGCTTTATCGATGAAGCCTGTCAGAAGGCAGGAGTGGAGCATGAATGCTTCCAGTCCAACCATGAAGGAGACATCGTGGACAAGATCCAGCAGGCCCTGGGTGTTTTTGACGGCATCGTCATCAACCCGGCCGCCTACACCCACACCAGCGTAGCCATTCTGGACGCCTTGAAAGCGGTGAATCTCCCGGCGGTGGAGGTGCACCTGTCGGACATCTCCCAGCGGGAGGAGTTCCGGAAAATTTCCTATGCCGGCATGGCCTGCCAGGCCACCTTTGCCGGTCTGGGCTTCAAGGGCTATGAAAAGGCCATTCTCTATCTGAAGGAGCTTGTCAAATGATCTATCCTCAGGTGGTGGAGGGAGTATTTCTCCGCCGTCCCAACCGGTTCATCGCCCATGTGGAGATCGAGGGCAAAGAGGAAGTGTGCCATGTAAAGAACACCGGCCGGTGCCGGGAGCTGCTGATTCCCGGCTGTCGGGTCTATCTGGCAAAGGCCCAGAACCCCAACCGGCGCACCGGGTTTGACCTGATCGCCGTATGGAAGGGAGAAAAGCTCATCAACATGGACAGCGCCGCTCCCAACCAGGTGTTCCGGGAGTGGGCGCCCTCTTCCGGGCTGTTCGGGGAAAACCCCCGCATCCGCCCCGAGACCACCCACGGGGATTCCCGGTTCGATTTCTACATCGAAGGGGGAACAAAACCTGCCTTTGTGGAGGTCAAGGGATGCACCCTGGAAAGCGAAGGCCGGGTCTATTTCCCCGATGCCCCCACCCAGCGGGGCGTCAAGCACCTGGAAGGGCTGATCCGGTGCAAAGAAGAGGGATATGAAGCCATGGCGGTGTTTGTGGTGCAGATGGAGAATGTGCTCTCCTTCTCCCCCAACGATGTGACCCATCCCGCCTTTGGGGAGACGCTGCGAAAGGCCCAGGCCAAGGGTGTTCAGCTCCTGGCCCTCTCCTGCCATGTGGAGCCGGACAAGCTGGAGATCGCAGACCCTGTTCCCATCCAGCTGTGATTCTGCCGACACACTCAACATATGAACAAATATAGCAACTCAACAATGTAATAACGGTGTGATATTCATCACACTTTGGGCTGGACATAAGGTCCTGGTCCACTAACTGGTAACTGGCGGGGAATTTCCCCGCCTTTTTATATCACAATTTATCTGGCAAATTTAATACCTTTTTTCCCTTTTTTTCAGCTAGATTTTTTGCTTGAGCCGCCCCTCCCCACCCATATCGAACATAGGTCACTACATAATCAGATCGTTCTATCATCCATCTATTGCGATGGGAAATCGCAAATTTGAGCGGTTTGCTTTCCAATCCTTCCGGATAAATACTATCTTCCTCATCCTCTATTCTTTTTATCGGAAAATAAGCCAGCACTTTAAAACAGCGAATGTGGGAATACTTCTCCCGCATTTGTACCAAAATTTTCCAAACAATCTGATCAAATTTTCCCTGATTCCCTACATAAAACAAATCCACACCTTTCTGATTGATTAAATTTTCAACAACTATTTCAAGACTTCTCTTCGCTTCTTCTGGAGCATCTCTATGCCCAAAAAAGGTGCAAACCATCATAATCCCTCATTTTCATTTTTAGTATACTTATTTTAAGTATACAATTAACATCATATCATAAAATCATCTTAAAATATACTAAAAACGAGATAAGATTTTATGGTGATACCATGCGCAACAAAGAGAACAAACACCTGGGCATCGAAATTGACCCGGAACTTCATGGAAAGCTGAAATATGTAGCAAAATACGAGGGCCGTTCCATGAACGGACAAATCCTTTACCTGATTCGCCAATGCATCCGGGAGTTTGAAGAAAATCAAGGCGCTCCCATTCCCCTCACAGAAAAAGAAAGACAATAAAACATCCCCCGGGAGGAAGTTTCCTCCCGGGGGATTTCTCAGTCCGCCGAAAAAGCGGCAAAAGCCCCGCTCCCTTGCAGCGATTCTCTTTTGCTAAATCTGACCGAGAGCGTCCACGGCCACCTGGGCATACATGGCGCAGGCAGTGATCAAAGCCTGCTCATCCCCGGCAAAGTGGTCGCTGTGGAGGGGATACTCGCAGCCGGAGCCATAGAGGAAAAAGGCCCCCGGGCACAGCTGCATATACTCGGAAAAGTCCTCAGCGATCATCTGACGGCCTTCAGGGGCCACCTGGGCCACCTTCCCGGCGCTCTTCAGGCAAAGGTCGGTAAAGCCTTCCTCGTTGACGCAGGCCTTGGCCACCTTGTCATATTCCAATTTGGCCTCCACCCGGTAGGCCCGGGCGATGCCCTCCACCACCCGCTCCATGGCTACCGGCACCATGTCGTGGATGGTGGGATCGAAGCTGCGCACGGTGCCCTCCAGCACGCTCTCTCCGGAGATGATATTGAACCGGGTGCCGCTGTGAAGCTGGCCCACGGTGATCACCAGGCTTTCCAGAGAACTGATCTCCCGGCTCACCAGGGGCTGCAGGTTCATCACCAGAGCACTGGCCGCCACAGTGGCGTCGACAGCATCCTCCGGCGTGGCCCCATGGCCTGCCTTGCCCCGGATGGTGATCTTGAAATAGTCAGCGGCGGAAAACACCGGCCCTACGGACCCGGCCACCGTTCCGGCGGGCAGAGAGGGCATATTGTGCATGCCAAAGACCATGTCCACCCCTTCCATGCCGCCTTGTTCGATCACGGCCTTGGCGCCTTTGCCCACTTCCTCGCCCGGCTGGAAGATCAGGCGCACATTACCGCCCAAGTTCTGCCGCTCCTGCCACAAAAGCTTGGCCGCTCCCAGCAGCCCTGCCATATGCAGGTCATGGCCGCAGGCGTGCATCAGCCCTTCTGCTTCACTGGCAAAGGGCAGTCCGGTTTCCTCCTGAATGGTCAGCGCATCCATATCGGCCCGCAAAGCCACCGTCTTTCCCGGACGGCCTCCTGCAATCTCGGCCACCACCCCGGAAGGGCTCAGCTTCCGATGGGGAATGCCGATCTCATTGAGCTGGGCCATGATGAAGGCCGTGGTTTCTCTTTCCTCCATGCTCTTTTCCGGGTGCTGATGGAAATGCCGCCGCAGGGAGACCATGTATTCCTCCAGCGCCTTTGCCTTGTCCAAATAACTCACAGGTATTTCCTCCCTTTGCTCTTTTTTTCAGCATACCACATCCCGGCCCATTTTCCTAGCCTGAGGGAAAAATTCCCTGGCGCTCCTTGTTATTTTCACCATATTGCGCTATAATTCCCCCAAGTTGCATAGGCATTTTTTACAACCATTTTTGTGGAAAAGGAGGGTTTCCCATGATGGCATTCTGGCTGAAACAAGGGGAATACCTGCTGCCGGTCCGGTGTCCGGACAGCCGCCTGGGGCGCGAAAAAGGTCGGGGAAAAACTTAGTTTTCCCCGAGAGACATCGGCGGCGTCACCTTCCGGAATGATGGTTATTTCGGCTTTACGCCGAAATAACACGCCGCCAATAGCAAAGAAACAGGCCCAGGGAACCAAGTTCCCATAGGGCCTGTTTCTTTTGCGATCCTTCGCCGCAGCGAAGGATCTGGCTCACTCTTCCCATTCTTCTTTCTTCCGCCAGTCTGGAACCCATTCTTTCAGCTGTCCCAGCACGGCGGCGTCACAGAGCACGGTGACCGCAATGCCCTCGGGCACATAATCGGCCTTCTTCACCTGGGCCTTCCGATAGAGCATATCCAGCACCGACGCCCGATCATAGGGCAAAATGAACTCCACCTGCCGCTGGGCACTGTCCAGAGTCTCCCCGATCCGATCCAGCAGCCGGTCCAGGCCAATGCCCTTCTTGGCCGAAATATGCAGCGCACCCGTCTGCCGGGGCTCCAGGTCCGGGGCGATCTTGTCGCACTTGTTGAACACCAGGATCCGAGGGGTCTCCTGGGCGCCCAGCTGGGCGATCAGGCTTTCCACTACCTGGGCCTGGCTCTCCCAGATCTCGCTGGAGGCATCCACCACATGGATGAGCACATCGGCATAGACCAGCTCTTCCAGGGTGGCCTTGAAGGCCTCCACCAGATGATGGGGCAGCTTTCGAATGAATCCTACGGTGTCAGAAAACAAAAGCTGCCGCCCGTCTTCCAGACGCAGGCTTTTTGTGGTGGGGTCCAGGGTGTCAAACAGCCGGTCGTTGGCATGGACTTCCGCCCCGGTGAGGGCGTTGAGCAAGGTGGATTTTCCCGCATTGGTGTACCCCACCAGGGCCACCAGGGGCACCTCCCGCTTTTCCCGCTGACGACGCTGGGTGGAGCGGATCTGCCGCACATTCTCGATCTCCCGCTGGAGCCGGGCAATGCGCTGGCGGATGTGCCGGCGGTCGGTTTCCAGCTGGGTTTCACCAGGGCCGCGGGTACCGATGGGGCTGCGCCCGCCGCCAGCGGTCTGGCGCACCAGGTGGGTCCACATGCCCGACAGCCGGGGCAGCAAATACTGGTACTGGGCCAGCTCTACCTGGAGCTTGCCTTCCCGTGTCTGGGCACGCTGGGCGAAAATATCTAGAATCAGGCCGCTGCGGTCCATCACCCGGCAGCCCATGATATCCTCCAAGGCCCGGGCTTGGGAGGGGGACAGCTCGTTGTCCATCACCAGAAGCTCCACATCGTTAGCCTTCACCAGCTGAGCGATCTCCTGAGCCTTCCCTTCCCCGATGAAGGTTCGGGGGTCAGGGGTGGGCCGGTTCTGCATGGCCTTGAAGATGCACTCTCCCCCAGCGGTCTCTAAAAGCTGAGACAGCTCTTCCATGGTATCCTCATCGGAATGGTCGAAATCGGCGAGGGCGGTGCACCGCAGCCCCACCAGGGCCGCCCGCTCCGGACAGCTTTCGCCGGGCATCCCGGCCTTGTTGTTATTTTCCAGTTCTTTCAAATCAGTTCTTAACTCCTTCTTTGGCTCTATGGGACTTTTTCACAATGAAATTATGCTGGCCTTCCCAGCGGAGAGTCTTGTACACCACATAGGCGAAAATAGCGGTCATCGTGTTGCTGAACACCGTGGCCCAGGGGATGACGGTGTAATTGATATGAATCCGGCCGCCCATGATGGTCTCCAGGAACAGCTGGCTTTCCACCACCCGGATAAACACATACCGCAGCAGCCACACCCGGGCCACATTGATGGCAATGGGCAGCTTGGTGCGGGCAAAGCCGATAAACACGCCGCAGTAAACACTGCACACACCAAAGGTGGGTGCGCCCAGAACGGCGATCTTCTGGGTGGTGAGGGCACCCTCCAGCACTTCGGGGTTTGCATTGGTAAACAGATGGGTAATGGGCTCGCCGAACAGATAGATGATAGCGATGCCCAAAAATCCGCCGATGGTGCTCATCACCACCGAGGCCACGGCTGAGGCCTTGGCCCGCTTGTTCTGACCGGCGCCCAGATTCAGGCTGACGGCGGTGGTAACAGTGGTGCCGAAGCAGCTGGTCAGGTTATACATCAGGCTGGAGATATTGTTCCCCAAATTGATGGAATTGAGCAGGGTGGTGCCGAATTTCATGGCTTCCAGGTTGATGAGCCAGAATCCCACCGACATGGCCATGTTGTTGATCACCGAAGGGATACCCACGGTCAACAGGGTACGGATGGCGTCCTTGTCAAACCGGAAATGACGGAAGGACAGGTGCATGCCATTTTTGCGGAAGAACACATCGAACAAAAGCACCAGAGAAACCACCAGATGAGAGCAGATGGTGGCAAAACCGATGCCCATGACCCCCAGGCCCAGTCCGGCCACGAAGATGGCATTGCAGATCACCTTGGTAAACACCATGAGGAAGGTGAAGGCAAAGGGCACTTCCGATTTGCCCACGGCGTTCTTCAAAGCGTAGTAGGCGTTGTTGAAATAGGCGAAGGGAATAGAAAAGGCATACAGCCGCATGGCGAGGCGCACGCCGGGGCGCAGATCAGGCAGGGCCATATTGGCATAGAAGCCGGAAAGCAGGAAGGTCAGACCGCCCAGGGCCACGGAAAGGCAGAACATCAGGGCCAGAAACTGCCGGGTATAGTGACGGCTGTTTTCCCAATCCCCCTGGCCATTGAAGCGGCCCAGGATGGCCGTACCGGCCACCGAAAGACCGATGCCGGCATTGTAGATCACATTGAAGGCCTGCATGCTGTAAGAGACGGCGCCGCTGGAACTAAGGTCGGCGTAGTTCAGAATGAACCAATTGTCAAAGGTGGTCGCCAATGCCTGGGAAATGAGCATGAGGAAGGAGGGCACGGCCAAAAAGAGCATGGTACCATAGACCCCTCCTGTGAGGATTTTGCGGGTTCGCTCTTCCCCACTCTGCCTAAGAAAACTGGTGAGCTTCATCGTCTTCTTCCCCTTTCGGTACTTGGTTGTCGCCGCCCATGCAGGACTGCTATGTTGATTATAACGAAAAATTTACAAAGAGGAAAGGGGGTAAACAAAAAATGCCCCATACCCGCTCGACTATGCCGGCCTGCTGCACCCCAAACAGATGCGGACTTTAAAACCAAGTTCCACACAATTCTGCTGCATAAAGGCAATCAACAGCTATTTGATCTGAAAAGACACCCATTTTTTGCGATGCTGTTTCTCCCCCTCAGTTAGTGAAATATAACCAATGTTCTTTTCTCAAATGGCATATCATACAAAAAAGAACAGGAAATCACGAAGGAGGGACACATGGACACCAGAGAAGCCATCGTTTTTCGCATTCGGCAATTATGTCAGCAGCGGCACATCACTCCCAACGGACTGAGCAACCTTTCCGGTGTGTCCCAAGCCACGGTAAAAAGCATTTTGAACGGTGAAAGCCGTAATCCCGGTACAGTGACCATCAAAAAACTGTGTGATGGTTTGGAGATCACGCTGGGCGAATTTTTCTCCACCCCGGAATTTGATGCACTGGAGCAGGAACTGAAATAATCTATCCCGTACCAAATCATAAACAAAAACCCCGGCCATTTGAACTGCACCCCATTTGTTAGACAGTATGATATACTATCTAACAGATGGGGTGATTTATTATGTCAAGAGGAAAACCAAACAAACGATACACGCCGGAATTCAAGAAGCTGGTCGTAG
>NZ_JAHLPO010000033.1:0-22389 GCF_018917925.1 Intestinimonas sp. MSJ-38
AATCTATTATTTCAACAATGAACGACCCGTCCGCAAACTAAAAGGAAAACCACCAGTCCCATATAGAACAGAACTGGTGGCATAAGAAATTTTGTGTCTACTAACTATTGACTACTTCAGATGAAAGATCGGCGGGCTTTTGGTTTTCTGAATGGAGTGGTTAGCTGTGAGAAGAGGGGTCCGAAGGATCGGTGGGGAGCAACTCTTCAAAGGGGTCGTCCTCGGGGGACTCGGGAGGGGCTTGGTTGTCCCACTGGGCGATGCGTTCGGGGGATTCTTCCTCCTCCAGTGTTTCCTCCGGCCAGGGACTGGTGCCCGGGGGAGGAGCAGAAGAAGCACAGGGAGGGCAGGTGGGCTCTTTCCGTTCCCGGATGGACTGCACCAGCACCACCAGAGAGACGCCGGCCAGAAGGCAGGCAGGGATCAGCTGGAAGATGACAAAGCCGGGGAGCAGGCGCATCTGCATATGGGATACCATGCGCAGGAGGAACACCAGATAGATGCCCGACTGGATGTACAGGGCATAGACTGCCGCACGGGGCATTTTCCGGCTGCGAAAATAGAGCAGAAAAGTGAGATCACACAAAAAATTCAATGCCGACCAAAGGTTGAGGGGCATGGAATGGGAAAAAAACAAAAGCAGAGAAACGACGCAGGCCGAAAGACCGGCCCAGCCCACCACATCGATCTGGCGCAGGGAAACGGGGTGCTTGAGAACAAAACCCCGCAGCACCAGCAGAGAGCTGATGGCACAGTAAAAAAGGCCGGTGAGGCCGCCTAACAGATCGAGAAAAAAGGCAAAGCCCGGGTTGGGGTTGATTTGAAAAAACATAGAGATTCTCCTATGAAATGGGGAAAATATTCACACTTCATCTTTTGATATGCTACCACAAGGAAGATAAAAATGCAACGGAGAAGGAGGGGGAAAGGGAAAATGATCCAGAGGAAAAGAGAGCGGAAAATGTCGAAAAACAGAAAAAACGAACATCTGTTTGATGTGTCGAAAATCCCGTGTTTTCACATAAAATGGCGGCTTTTTGGTAAAAAATAATTATGAAAAGCACTTGCAATTCATACAGGCCAACGGTATAATAAAAGAACAAAGTGGCGGAAAGTGGGGAACAGTGCCTGAAAGTACACACCGGAGGAATCAGGGTGGTGAAAGAATGCACGGCGAATTCGAACACAATATCGACGCCAAAGGCCGCCTGTTCATTCCGGCCAAGCTCCGGGAAAAGCTGGGCAGCAGCTTTATCATCACCAAAGGTCTGGACGGCTGTCTGTTTGTCTATTCGGCAGAAGCCTGGGATGTGTTGGAGGAAAAGATCAACCAACTGCCCATGTCCCGCTCCCGCAATCTTCAACGATTTTTCTTTTCCAGTGCTGCCGATTGCGCTCCTGATTCCCAGGGGCGGGTGCTGATTCCCCAGAATCTGCGGGAATACGCCGGGCTGCAGAAGGAAGTGACCGTCATCGGCGTCTCCGGACGAGTGGAGATCTGGGACAAACGCCGCTGGCAGGAATACAACGGAGAACTTACATCGGAAAGCATTGCCGAGGCCATGGAAGACCTGGGCTTCTAAAGGGGCCATTGCCCCGGAGAGGGGGAGGTCCCTGTGGAATTCAGTCATAAATCGGTTTTGGCTCAGGAATGCATGGAGGGCCTTCGCATTCATCCCCAGGGCATCTATATGGATGCCACTACCGGCGGGGGAGGCCATTCTCTGGGCATCGTCCAGCGTTTGGGAGAAGGCGGCCGCCTGATCTGCATCGACCGGGACGATGACGCACTCCAGGCCGCGGGAAAGCGCCTGGAGCCTTACCGGGATAAAATCACCTTTGTGAAAAGCAATTTTTCCGATATCGCCGCCGTGGCAAAAGACCTGGGGATTTCTCAGGTGGACGGCATCCTCTTTGACCTGGGGGTGTCTTCCTATCAGCTGGATGCCATGGAGCGGGGCTTTTCCTATATGAACGATGCGCCTTTGGATATGCGCATGGACCGAAGCCAGAGCTTTACGGCCGGTGATGTGGTCAATGGATACAGTCAGGAAGAACTGAAACGCATTTTGTGGGATTACGGCGAGGAGCGGTACAGCGGACGGATTGCCGCGGCCATCTGCCGCCGCAGAGAAGAAAAACCAATCCAGTCCACTGTGGAGCTGGCCGAGATTATCCGGGGGGCCATGCCGCCCCAGGCGCTGCGGGAAAAGCAGCACCCGGCCAAACGCAGCTTCCAGGCTATCCGCATCGAGGTCAATGGAGAGCTGCGGGCGGTGGAACAGGCGGTGCAGGACAGTGTGGATCTGCTGGCTCCCGGCGGGCGTCTGGCGGTGATCAGCTTCCACTCCCTGGAGGACCGGATCGTCAAGAATATTTTTGCACAGCAAGCCAAAGGGTGCATTTGCCCGCCGGAATTCCCGGTGTGCGTCTGCGGCCGGAAGCCCCGGCTCAAGCTGGTGCATCGAGGAGTCATTACAGCCGGAGAGGAAGAGCTTCGGGACAATCCCAGAGCTCGTTCTGCCAAGCTCCGGGTAGCGGAAAAAATCGAGGGAGGCGATGACAATGGCATATGAACACAAGCGCTCGCCCGCTTCCCGCCAGAGCGTGGCTTATGATTATGCCACTCTCCAGCAGCAGGAGCAGGATCTCCGGCAGCGGATGCGGGTGCACAAGGGCAAAGTCAAGCCCAAAGTGCCCTACGGCAAGTACAGCGCCATTTTCTGCGGCGTTTTTGCAGCATTGCTTGTCATTGTGTTCAACTTCATGCAGCTGACCCAGCTGACAGGGGAGAACGCCGCCCTGAAAGATGAACTGGAGACATTGCAGAGCGATGCCAAAGCGCTGGAGGCCAAAAAGAAGCAGATTTTCAATCTGACCTATGTGGAGGACCGGGCCCGCAACGCTTTGGGCATGATCAAAGCCGATAAGAGTCGTGTGGAATATGTGGATCTGTCCCAGGAGGACAGTGTGGAAATCCCTCAGCAGGAAAGCGAGACCCCGGCCTTTCTCAGCAGTCTGATGAAAACTTTCAATGCCGTGGTGGAATATCTGAAATAGCGCAAGCAATATAATGTGGATGAGAGCGAGTAAGCAGAGTGGGAAATGATGTTTCTTGCTCTCATTTTTTAATGAACAGGTGAGAAAATGTCCAAAAAAGCCAACAGCATGACACGCCGCCGCATTTTGTTTGCGGCGGCGGTGCTGGGGGTGGGCGCCTTCGTGATCGTGGCGGGCCGGCTGTTTCAGCTCCAGGTGCTCAATTACGAGTTTTACGAGGAAAAAGCCATTGCCCAGCAGACCAAAGATACCACGATTGAGCCCATGCGCGGCACCGTTTACGACTGCAATATGAAGCCCCTGGCCATCAGCGCTTCAGTGGAGATGGTCACATTGGAGCCTCGCAAGATTGCTGACGATGAACAGGCCCAGATCATCTCCCAGAACCTGGCGGAGATTCTGGATATGGACTATGAAACGGTCTATGCCAAAGCTTCCAAAACAGATTCGGCCTATGAGGTGATCAAGCGAGGAGTGGAAAAAGAAGTCGCCGATGAGGTGCGGCAGTTTAAAAGCGATTACAACGAGAAAATCAAGGAATACAACGAAGGAAAGCCGGAGGACCAGCAGAAAGAAGCCATCACCAGCATTTATATGGCTCCCGATACCAAGCGGTATTATCCTTTCGGCAACTTTGCGGCGCAGGTGCTGGGATTTGTGGGAAGCGATAACCAGGGTCTGGCCGGCATCGAAGCCAAGTACGACAGCTATCTCACCGGCACCCCCGGGCGGGCCATCCGGGCCACCAATGCCAACGGGGAGGAAATGCCCTTCGATTATGAGATGTACTATGAGGCCGAGGACGGCAATGACATCATCCTGACCATTGACGAAGTGATCCAGCACTATCTGGAGAAAAATCTGGAGATTGCCGCTTACGACAACAACACCCAGAACCAGGTGGCCGGTATTGTGATGGATGTGGACACCGGCGCTATTCTGGGCATGGCGACCAAGGGGGATTTTGACCCCAACGATCCCTTTACCATCACCGACGAGCAGAAGGCTCAGGAGTTGGCCGCTATCACCGATGAGGAGGAGCACTCCGAAAAACGCAATGAGATCCTCCAGGCCCAGTGGCGGAACAAAGCGGTGACCGATACATATGACCCCGGTTCCACCTTCAAGATCCTCACCGCCTCTATGGCGCTGGAGGAAAAGGCCATCACGGTGGACAGCACTTTCTATTGCCCTGGCTACCGGATGGTAGAAGGCTGGCCTCAGCCCATCAAATGCTGGTATTATCCCCGGGCCCACGGCAGCCAGAACCTGTACCAGGCCATTCAGAATTCCTGCAACCCGGCCTTTATCGACATCGGCCAGGCGGTGGGAGCCAAAACATTCTTGGAATATTACAAGGCCTTCGGCCTGGATGAGCCTACGGGCATCGATCTGCCCAGCGAAGGCAAGAGCATCTTCCACTCGGAAGAGCAATTCTTGTCCAACAAGGTAGACCTGGCCACGGCCAGCTTTGGACAGAACTTCCAGATCTCTCCGCTGCAGCTGATCACGGCGGTGTCCGCCGTGGCCAATGGCGGCAACCTGATGAAGCCCTATATCGTCAAGGAGATCCTGGACAGCGACGGCAATATTGTGGAAAGCACCGAGCCCACTGTGGTGCGCCAGGTGATTTCAGAAGAGACATCGGAACTGATGTGTGATATACTGGAAACCGTGGTCAGCGAAGGCACCGGTAAAAACGCCTATGTGGCCGGTTATCACATTGCCGGCAAAACCGGTACATCGGAGAAAAAGGCCAAACAGGCAGAAACCGGCCGTAACGACCTGCGTATTTCCTCCTTTATCGCCTTCGCTCCGGCGGACGATCCTCAGGTGGCCGTTCTGGTCATTCTGGACGAACCGACTGTCCAGCCGGTGACCGGCGGTATCACGGCCGCTCCCGTCATCCGGCGGATTATGAGCGATATCCTGCCCTATCTGGGAGTGGAACCCACTTACACCGCCGAAGAGCTGGAGGAAAAGGATGTGTCGGTGCCCGAAGTCATCGGCATGACCAAAACCGAAGCGGAAAGCGCTTTGAGCAAAGTGGATTTGGATTATCGAGTGGTGGGCGACGGAGATACCGTCACCGATCAGCTGCCCAGTTATGGCTCGGCCATTCCCGGCGGCAGTCAGGTAGTGCTCTATATGGGAGCGGGAAAACCCACAGAACCGGTACAGGTGCCCGATGTGACCGGCCTTTCGGTGTCGGCCGCCAGGGCTCAGCTGGAACGGGCGGGGCTTTATATGAAGGGCTCCGGCGCTGTCAGCAGCTCGGGAAATGTGGTGGCAAGCAAGCAGAATATCACCGGCACCGCGGCCATGGGCACGGTGGTGACGGTAGAGTTTACCGACCTGGATCAGCGGGCCGAATAATGGAATGGGAAGGTGACACGAAAGATGAAGCTCATGGAACTGCTCAGCAATGTGGATGTGGTGAAATACGCCTGTGACCAGCAGGTGGATGTAAAGGGACTCTGCTATGATTCCCGGAAGAGTGCACCGGGAGAGGCTTTTGTGGCCATTCGGGGCTTTCAGACCGATGGGCATAAATACATTGCCCAGGCCGCAGAAGCAGGGGCGGCGCTGGTCATCTGCGAAACGCCGCCGGAGATCAGTGTGCCCTATGTGCTGGTGCGGGATTCCCGCCTGGCCCTGGCCCAGATGAGCGACAATTTCTTCGGTCATCCGGCTCGGGGGATGAAGGTCATCGGCGTCACCGGCACCAATGGCAAAACCACCACCACCATGCTGGTGAAGGCCATTCTGGAAGAGAGCACCGGCGCCACCGTGGGACTGATGGGCACCAATGCCAATTACATCGGCCAGAAGGAACTGCCGGCCCAGCGCACAACGCCGGAGTCCTATGAGGTATTCCGCCTCCTCTCGGAGATGAAGCAGGCCGGGTGCCAGTATGTGGTGATGGAAGTCTCTTCCCACGCATTGGAGCTGGATCGGGTGTACGGCATTCCCTTTGAGGTGGGAGTGTTCACCAATCTTTCCCGGGATCATCTGGATTTCCATGGCACCATGGAAAAATATCTGAAAGCCAAAAGCCGGTTGTTCTCCATGTGCCGTTTCGGCGTGGTCAACCGGGACGATCCCGCCTCGGAATACATCCTGGAAAAGGGCAGCTGTCACTTCCAGACCTATTCGGCCCAATCGGACGACGCCGATCTGGTGGCTAAGAATATCAATCTGAAAAGCGATCGGGTGGAATTTGAAGCGGTGGTCACCGGGGCTATCAACCGGCTCACCCTGGGAATCCCCGGTATGTTTTCGGTGTATAACGCCTTGGCCGCCACTGGCTGCTGCCTGGCACTGGGGGTTTCTCTGGCGGATATCGCCCTGGCCATGCGTCATGCCCATGGCGTCAAGGGCCGGGCCGAGGTAGTGCCAGTGCCGGCGGATTACACCGTTCTGATCGACTATGCCCACTCTCCTGACGGTATCGTCAACATCCTCAAAGCGGTGAAAGGCTTTGCCAAAGGAAGAGTGATCGCTCTGTTTGGATGCGGCGGCGATCGGGATAAGACCAAGCGGCCGCTGATGGGCAAAGCCGCAGCGGAGCTGGCCGACTTCTGCATCGTCACATCGGATAATCCCCGCATGGAAGATCCCCGGGCCATTATCGAGGATATCCTGCCTGGGATGAAGGGCATCGCCACTCCCATGGCGGTGATCGATGACCGGCGAGCGGCCATTGTCTATGCGCTGGAAAACGCCCAGCCGGGAGATGTGGTGGTGCTCATGGGCAAAGGCCATGAGACCTATCAGGAGATCTGCGGTGTCAAGCATCACCTGGACGAACGGGAAGAAGTGGCAGCCTATTTTGCCGCAAAGAACAAAGCAAAGCAGTAAAGCAAACCAAGGAAGAATAAGAAAGGCCGCGTTTGCGCGCAGCGCCATCTGGCTGCTGCGCGCACACCCATGCTGTGGGGAAGGGACGGGCTTGGGACATAAGCTCAAATTGGGGGAAGAGGAATGATGAAAGCAGCGATCTGCGCCTTTGTGGTGGCATTTGCCCTCACGGCGGTGCTGGGAACGCCGGTGATCCGGTTTTTGAAAAAACTGAAATTCGGACAGAAGATCCTGGAGGATGGCCCTACCTGGCACATGAATAAGCAATACACTCCCACCATGGGCGGAATCATGTTCATCGCCGGGCTGGTGGGTGCTTTGTGTGCATGCCTTCCCGCCATTTGGGCGGCGGCCGATCTCCGGCCTGTGCTGATTTTTGCCCTGTCTTTGATTTTTGGGCTGATCGGCATGGTGGATGACTATACCAAGATCAAAAAGAAGCAGAACCAGGGCCTGACACCCCTGCAGAAACTTCTGCTTCAGATTGCCGCAGCGGCGCTGTTTGTCACGGTGCTCCGCTCCATGGGATATATCACCGGTCATGTGTACATTCCCTTCGTCAATGTACTGTGGCAGGTGCCCTGGTTTTTGTATCTGCCCTGCGCCATCTTTGTGATCGTAGGGGCGGTGAATGCCGTCAACCTCACCGACGGCATCGATGGCCTGGCCGCTTCGGTGACAGCGGTGGTGGCGCTGTTTTTCTCCGGGGTGTTCCTGGCCCTGGGAGACGGCTCGGCCGTTTTTTCCGCAGGTCTTCTGGGTGCCCTTCTGGGCTTTCTGATCTATAACAAAAACCCGGCCCGGGTCTTTATGGGAGACACCGGTTCGCTGTTTTTGGGCGGTGCTGTGTGCGGCATGGCGTTCGCCTGTGATCTGCCGTTGATCCTGGTACCGGTGGGTATCATCTATATCGCCGAGACCTTGTCCGATATTATCCAGGTGACCTATTTCAAAATGACCCATGGCAAGCGGATCTTTAAAATGGCCCCGCTGCACCATCACTTCGAGATGTGCGGCTGGAGCGAAAAAAAGATCGTCTTTGTGTTTACCGCCATCACCTTGGTGATGTGCATCGTTTCTTATCTGGGCATCGGGCCGTTTCTGGCCTGATGTCCGCCGGACCTTTGGAGGTGCATCCCCATTAAAACCCTAGCGGCCAGCGTGGAATTGGGCTCGAAACCCATCCGAAAACGGAGCAAGAAGCGTCAGAGTATCGATCTGCCCTTTTTGATCCTTACCATATTGCTTTTGAGCATCGGCTTGATTACCCTGTTTTCCGCAAGCTATGTGGATGCCATCAACAGCACCCAGTCCGGTGACGGCGCTTTTTATTTCAAGCGTCAGGGAATGTTCGCCCTGGCCGGCATTGTCTGTATGCTGGCGGTGGCCTTTTGTCTGGATTACCGCAAACTGCATTATCTGGCCATCTTTTCCATGGTGGTTTCGGTTTTGCTTTTGGTGGCCGTTATTTTTGTGGGTGTGGAGCACAATGACGCCCAGCGCTGGCTGAAGATCGGCGTGGAGTTTCAGCCTTCGGAGATCGCCAAGTTTTCCGTCATATTGTGTTTTGCCAGCATGATCACCGTGTGGGGGCCAAAGAAAATGCGCACCTTCCGGTATGGTATTCTGCCCTTTGTGTCCATCATCGTGCTCATTGCGGCGCTGCTCTATTTTGAACCCCATCTGTCGGCCACCGTTATCATCGGCGCCACCGGCATGGTGATGGTCTTTTTGGGCGGCGCCAATCTGGCCTGGCTGATCAGCATGGCGGCCTGCGGTGTGGGCGGCGTTGTGGGGCTGATTTTCTTGCTTCCCCATGCTATGACCCGTGTCAAAGTGTGGCTAGACCCCTTCAGCGATTTCCGGGGCAAGGGCTGGCAGGGAGCTCAGTCCCTGATGGCCGTGGGCTCCGGCGGCGTGTGGGGCCTGGGACTGGGGCAGGGGCGGCAGAAGCATCTGTTTTTGCCGGAACCGGCCAATGACTTTATTTTTGCTGTGATCTGCGAAGAGCTGGGCATGGTGGGGGCCATCCTCATCATGATCGTTTTTGCTGCTTTGATCCTGCGGGGGTATCAGATCGCCCTGCGGGCTCCCGATCGGTTCGGAAGCCTGCTGGTGGCGGGGATCACCACCCAGATTGCCATCCAGACCATTTTCAATATGGGCGTTGTCACCGGTCTTTTGCCGGTTACCGGCGCCGCGCTGCCCTTCTTCAGCTATGGCGGCACTTCACTGATGATGCTCCTGGCGGAAGTGGGGGTTATTTTGTCGGTGTCCCGAAGGATTCCGGCCCCGGAGCAGGGATAACAGCATCACACAAACAAAGAAGAGAATGGAGCGAACAGAGCCATGAAGATCCTTTTTACGGGAGGCGGCACAGCGGGCCATGTGAATCCCGCTCTGGCTGTGGCGGGATATATCCGCCAGCAGGACCCCTCGGCGGATATCCGTTTTGCCGGGGCTCAGGGCGCTATTGAAGAGCGGCTGGTCAAGCGGGCCGGCTATCCCCTTTATACTTTCCCCCTGGCAGGGCTTTCCCGGAAACTGTCCCCCAAGGGACTGAAACAGAATGTGGAGGCGCTGAAAAAAGCGGCCAAGGCCAGCCGGCGGGCCGAAGAGATTCTCAAAGAATTTGCCCCCGATCTGGTATTGGGCACCGGAGGCTATGCCAGCTATCCCGCTGTGCGGGCGGCCGTGCGCCGGAAGGTGCCCTGCGCCATGCTGGAGGTCAATGCCACACCGGGGATGGTGGTCAAGCGGATGAGCCGGAAGGCCGACTGCGTTTTCATCAGTTTTCCGGAGACTGAACCCTATCTGAAAGGGGCAAAAAAAGTGGTGCTCACCGGCAGTCCGGTGCGGCAGGAGATTCTGGCGGCCCGGCCCAATGGTCTGAAAGAGCGGCTGTTCCCCGGAGAGAAGGGGCCGCTGGTGGTTTCCTTCTGGGGCAGCGTGGGCGCTTACTATATGAATCAGAAGATGAGCCGATGCATTCAGCTGTGTGCTCAGGAGAAAAAATTCTGCCTGATCCACGGCGCTGGACGGAACAATTATCAGTGGATGCCGGAGACCATCGAGAAAATGGGAGTCCGGCTGGACGAGGCCAAAAACATCGATTTGCGGGAATATATTTTTGATATGGACCAGGTGCTCTGCGAAGCCGATCTGGTGATCTGCCGGGCGGGAGCTTCCACTTTGGCGGAGATCTGTGCCGCCGGGAAACCTTCCATCATCGTTCCTTCTCCCTATGTGGCCGACAACCACCAGGAGAAAAACGCCAGAGTGCTGGAAAAGAGAGGGGCTGCGGTGGTGCTGCTGGAGCAGGAGACCACCGGCGACAAGCTCTATGAAACCGCTTGCCAGCTCCTGTCTCAGCCGGACAAGTTGGCCGAAATGGGCCGCAGAGCCAAGGAAATGGCGAAAACCGATGCTGCCGACCGGATCTATCAGCAGATCCGCGCAGTGGCCGGAGTGTAACAGAACAACCACCGACGAGCCGGCATAGTATGGGGTAACAACATACGCCCCCCTTTGCCCTTTGACGGCAGGCGCGGGCGCGGGCGGATCGTCCACAGGAGGAAATACTATGAGCAGGCTTATCATTGAAGGAGGCCGGCCGCTGGAAGGGTCAGTTCGGGCCGGAGGCGCCAAAAACAGCGTACTGCCCATTCTGGCCGCTACCATCATCAGCGGCAGTGAAAGCATCATACATAATTGTCCCGATCTGCGGGATGTGCATTCGGCCATTGCCATTCTGCGTCATCTGGGCTGTCGGGTCAGCCAGGAGGGCCACACGGTGACGGTGGACTCCGCACCCATGGACCGGTGGGATATTCCCGATCATCTCATGAGGGAAATGCGTTCTTCGGTGATCTTTCTGGGGCCGATCCTGGCCCGGTGCGGCAAGGCCCGCATGACCTTTCCCGGCGGCTGTGAGCTGGGGCCTCGGCCCATTGATTTGCACCTGGCCGCTTTGCGGAAGCTGGGGGTAGCCATCCAGGAGGAGGGCGGGCAGATCACTGCCTGGTGTGAAAAGCCGCAAGGGTGCGATATCACCCTTTCTTTGCCCAGTGTAGGGGCTACAGAAAACATCATGCTGTTTGCCACCGCCTGCCCTGGGGTCACCTGCATTGTCAATGCGGCCCGAGAACCGGAGATTTGGGATCTGCAGCAGTTTCTCCAGGGGATCGGCGCCTCTGTTTCCGGCGCAGGCCACCACGATGTGCGGATCGGCGGACAAATCGCTTTGAAAAAGAACACCCAGCATCGGGTGATCGCTGATCGGATCGAGTCGGCCACATATTTGTGCGCTTGTGCTGCCGCTGGCGGGAAGATCACGGTGGAGGACACCGAGCCCTCCTATTTTGCCTCTGTGACCCAGCTGCTGGAGGAGAGCGGCTGCGCACTCCAGGTGGGGGCCGATCGGGTGACCATTCAGGCACCGAAGCGGCTGCGCAGCGTGGGACCGGTGCGCACCATGCCGTATCCGGGTTTTCCCACAGACGCCCAATCGCCTTTGATGGCGGCCATGTGTCTGGCCCAGGGCACCACGGTGTTTACTGAGAATATCTTTGAAAACCGCTATCGCCACTGTGCCGAACTGATGCGCATGGGGGCGGATATTCAGGTGGAAGGAAGATTGGCTCTGGTGCGTGGAGTGGACCATTTGACGGGAAGCGCTGTCAAGGCCACCGATCTGCGGGGCGGCGCCGCCATGGTGGTGGCCGGTCTGGCTGCTCAGGGGGAGACCAGCATCAGCGAAATCGACCACATCGACAGGGGATATGAGAAGATCGAAAAGGCATATGCTCAGCTGGGAGCCTGTATCCGTCGGGAGGAATAGACCGGTGGTGGAAGTATGAAGAAGAAAAAAAGCAGTGCCCCTCCTGGGCCAAGGCCGAAAAAACGGCGGCGGCACAGGCGGGGTCCGGGAATATTGATCAGTCTGCTGTGTCTGGTGCTGATCTGCGCCGCGATTTTGGCGGCGGTGACGGTGTTTTTCAAGGTCAAACGAGTCACGGTATCCGGTGAAAGCCGGTACAGTTCAGAGGAAGTGCTGGAGGCCGCCGGGATTGCAGAAGGGGAAAATTTGTTTTTCCTCAACAAGGTGGCCATCACCAACCGGATCTTTCGGGATCGACCGTATCTGGACACCGTCTCCATCCGGCGGAAGTTTCCCGATACGGTGGAGATCGTTTTGCAGGACTGTGTGCCATCGGCTGTGGTCTCTTTTGAAAACCGATATTGGCTTGTGGATAAAAAAGGAAAAATATTGGAAGAAATTTCAGAAGAGCAGACAGCGGGGTATTGTTTGGTCACAGGGCTTGAGCTGGAAGACCCTCAAGTGGGCGAATATTTGGATTTTTCCCAGCAAGAGCAGGGAAAAGCCCTGTCAATCATATTGAATACCGCAGAAAATAGTGGTATACTGAAAGAAATTATGGGAATCGACATGACGAAACTGTTCGAAATTCGATTGCAGTATACAGAACGCTTTGTGGTGGAATTGGGAACGGTGGAGGAGCTGGAGAAGAAAATCAGTTTCCTCAATCAAGTGGTGGAACGGTTGGGAAGCACGGACACCGGTGTGATCGATCTCACCGATCCCCAGACCGCTCGTTTTCGTCCGCAATGATCCGCATTGGGGGACGAAGCGTTTTTAAGGAAAAAATACATTGTGAGCAAGGTGGAGGCAGTTATGGGCTTTTCGTTTGATGCAGGAACAGAGAATAATGTAAATATTAAAGTAGTAGGCGTGGGCGGCGGCGGCGGCAACGCCGTCAACCGCATGATTTCCAGCGGTATCCGGGGCGTGGACTTTATTGCCGTCAATACGGACAAGCAGGCTCTGAACTATTCGGCGGCCACCATCAAGATGGCCGTGGGCGAAAAGCTCACCAAGGGCCTGGGCGCCGGCTCCAATCCGGAGATCGGCCGGAAGGCTGCGGAGGAAAGCGCCGAAGAACTGAAAAAGGTGCTGGAGAGCTCCAACATGGTCTTTATCACCGCCGGCATGGGCGGCGGCACCGGCACCGGCGCCGCTCCCATCATCGCCCAGATCGCCAAGGAAATGGGCATTCTGACAGTGGGTATCGTCACCCGCCCCTTTGCCTTTGAGGGCAAGAAGCGCACCGATCAGGCTACCGCCGGTATCATGCAGCTGAAGGAAGAAGTGGACGCTCTGGTCACCATTCCCAATGAGCGGCTGAAATATGTGAGCGAACAGAAGATCACATTGCAGAACGCCTTTGAAGTGGCCGACAGCGTGCTGCTTCAGGCGGTGCAGAGCATCAGTGAACTGATCACCGTGCCTGGCCTGATCAACCTGGACTTCGCCGATGTGTCCACCATTATGCGCAATGCCGGCTATGCCCATATGGGTATGGGCCGTGCTTCCGGTAAGGACAAGGCCGAAGAGGCCGCCAAGATGGCCATTCAGAGCCCGCTGCTGGAGACTTCCATCGCCGGGGCTCGGGGCGTTATCCTGAACATCACCGGTTCTCCCGATATCGGCCTGGAGGAAGTGGAGCAGGCCGCGGCCATGGTGCAGACCTCAGCCCATCCGGAAGCCCATATCATCTTCGGTGCGGCCATTGATGAGAATCTGGAAGACGAAGTGAAGATCACCGTCATCGCCACCGGCTTTGACGACAAACCGGCCATGCCCAAAGAGCCTAAGGCGGCAGCGCCTTCTCAGGAAGCAGCTCCTCAGGCCCAGGCTCAGCCCGCAGAACAGGGAGACGGACAAGCTTCCCAGGAGCCTCAGGCTGCACAGAACGAGGAAGAGGGCCGGGCGGCCACCAGCAAGGAAGAGAAGGACCGGGCGTTTGAAGAGATCCTCAGCATCTTCAACAAGCAGCATCGGAGCTTCTAAAAAGCTGTTTTGCAGGCTGGATTTTCCATATAATATAGCGAAGAAGTACAAGGAGCGGAAAGTTTCCGCTCCTTGTTTTTTTGTTTCTCCCTGGAGAAAAGAAGAAGCTCTGCAGGCCGTAAGGCTTGCAGAGCTTTTTTAGCTGAGCCGCGAGGGAAGGGAGATGGGAAGCACGGGGGCCAGCAGACGAAAATCGGAAAAGGAAAAGTTGTAGGAGGAGTCCAGAAGAAGAGGGCGGAGGCAGCCATCCAAAGCAGGGGGATGATACAGGAGCAAGTCGATGTAACAATGCTCCGTGCCGGTGGCGCCACCCAGCACAATGCCTTTTTCCTGGCCGCTTCCCCGGGGCCCCAGCGCCTGTTGGATCTGCTGTTCCAACTGATAGCGTATGGCGTCGGCTTCTTCTGTGCCCAGATATTCTTCCGGGGTAAAGGTGAGAAAACAGGCACTGGCTCCGTACTCTCCCAGGCCTTCCAGGTTTTCCGTCCGTCCGGCATAATAGTCATTGATCAGACCGGTGTAACAGGTGGAGCCCTGGATCACATCAAAGCGGGGCAACGGGCTTTCCTGGGGATGAAAACCATAGGGGACATATTGCTCATCCGGACGCTGGATCTGGGGCAGGCCCAAGGCTTCCATGGCCTCCAGCAGCCGACTTTTCAAATCGGTGAGGGGGAACATTCCCTCTTCCGGTTGGGGAAGGGGCTGTGCTTCTGAAATATAGATATGGCTCATGCTTTCCCCCAGGGTCAGATCCAGCAGCTGGTAAAAGGCTGTCAGGCTGCTGGGCTGTTCCAAAGAACACAGCTGGGGATGGTAAAAGGACAGGCGGAAGGTGCCGGTGGAGGGCTCAAAGCCTATGTCGATCAGTACCTCGCCGCTGGAAAAGCAAAGATCAAACATGGAAAAATCGAAAGGAGTGCTGCCCTGCCCCGGCAGCAGAGGGCGAAAAGTCCAGCTGTCCAAAGCACCTGGCTTGCGGCTGACCAGGTAGGGCAGAAGGTAAAAGAGAGACTCTTTTCCTTCGGCGGCAAAGGTGAATTCCCGATGGCCGCCCATGGTATATTGCAACTGGGAGGACAACAGGGATACCCCCTGATCCACAAAAGCGATCACTTGCTGAGGATCATAAAGGGCAGGATGATCGGCCATTTGGGCAAGAACCGGTTCGTTTTCCACGAACCATTGCCAAAAAGCGTCGGCTTTTTCGGAAAATGTCAAGAGTAAACGCCTCTTTCTGTTCTATTTCATCCACAGAGCAGATCAGCTCTGGGAGTAGGATTTTGTGGTGTCAATGCGAATGGTGCGGCTGCTGTTATCCCACAGCACCTGGAAATTCAGAAGCTCAGCCAGATCCCGCAGTTTGAAATAGTTGTTGCCGCCGATGTTGTATTTTTGGGTGTCCACTGTCCGGCCGTCCAGACTGAGAGCGTCTTTGGGCTGACGGCCCAGGGTGGGAGTGGTGCCCAGAGGCAGGGAGATCTCTCCTGCCACCGGCTGATAGGGTTTCCCACGCTCGATGGATACCTGGCGGGTCATGTTGTCCCAACCTACATTGTACTGTTTGTTGGTGCCATTGAGGGCTGCAGCCAGATCCCGCAGCTTGAAATAGTTGTTGCCGTCGATGTTGTAAACTCCCAGGGAAAGAGGAGAACCGTTGATGGTCACCGAAACCTGGGTGGGAAGGGCCAGCACCGGGGCCGGGGAATAACTTTGGAGAAATTTGTCCACATCCTGGCTTCGGTAACCGCCGGAGAAGAAGCTTTGGGCTGTGAGCGTGTCATTCTGGGTGGCAAAGCCCTCCCAGAAACGATCCATAGCGGTGCGGTATTCGCTGCCAGAAACAGTGGCAAGCTGACCGCTTTTCCACATAAAATAGGAAGTGGAGTTTCCATTTTCCTGATAGGCAAAGCGCTTGCGGCACAGGAGCTGTCCGTTTTCCATAGACAGCTCCCACAGAGCATATCCGCCGGCCGGATCATTCCCCTCACAGGTAAGAAGAGTTTCTCCGGTTTCAGAGTTGAAGGAAAGACGAAGATTCTGCAAAACGGAGGTAGGAGTTTGACTGCCAGGGGCCAAAGAAAGTTCCATCAGTTTTCCATTGGAACAGGTGGCCAGGGGGACGAGGGGGGACAAAGGTCCGCTGCCGCCGAAAAGCTCCGGCGTACCGTCCAGGTCGATGTCGGCCAGCAGAAGATAATGGGGATCGCCGTCGGAGAGCAGAGTGCGGATCTCCCCTTTGTAAAGGGTCTGCCAATCGTACTCCACAGCCCGGGGAGAGAGGGCCAGAACAAAAGCGAAACACAGGGCCAAAAAGCCGCTGCGGAAGATTTTTTTCATATGAAAAGCTCCTTGTTGCAATATAATATTATTATAGCATGAGAGCCAGGGATGGAACAAGGGGGCAGAAAACTTTGCAGGTTTCCTGCAAGGATTTTTACAGAAGATGATGGGGAGATATAGACAGAAAGCGGGAAAAATGGTATGCTGAACATAGAAAACGAGGTGATGATTTATGCCGATTGCCATGCCTGTTGTGTGGCTCATTGCAGTGGTTATTTTTGTCATTTCCGAAGCGGCGACAATGGGACTGACCTCTATTTGGTTTGCCTGTGGCGCTTTGGTGGCCATGATTGCCGCTTTGCTGGGCGTAGGCCTGTGGTGGCAGCTGGCCCTGTTTGCGGCCGGTTCAGCGGTGCTGCTGGCGACCACCCGTAAATGGGTTGGTAAGCTGAAGCTGGGGAAAAAGCCCACCAATGCCGACCGGATCGTGGGACAAAAAGCCGTTGTGATCCAGGAGATCCACAACCAGATGGCCCAGGGACAGATCCGGGTGGGCGGCCAGGTCTGGACGGCCCGCAGTACGGATGAGGCGCCCATTGCTCAGGGTACTGAGGTGGAAGTGGTGCAGATCTCCGGTGTCAAAGCCATTGTGCAGCCCTGGACAGGAAAGTAAAAAGGGAAAAGAAAAAGAGAAAATCTGATTTATGGAGGGAGAAAGTATGTTGTTGGCTGTTTTAGCAAGTTCGCCCCTGCCCGTCATTCTGTTTGTCATTCTGGCAATTTTTGTGCTCATCGTGTTGGCCTCCTGTGTCACCATTGTGCCTCAGGCCAGCGCCTTTATCGTGGAGCGGCTGGGAGCCTATAGCGGCACCTGGGAAACCGGTCTGCATTTCCGGATTCCTCTTTTGGAAAAGGTGGCAAACAAGGTGACTCTGAAAGAGCGGGTCTCGGACTTCCCGCCTCAGCCGGTGATCACCAAGGACAATGTAACCATGCAGATCGATACTGTGATTTATTTCCAGGTCACCGATCCCAAACTGTTTACTTATGGCGTGGTGCATCCCATGGCGGCCATCGAAAACCTGACGGCTACCACTCTGCGTAACATCATCGGCGAGTTGGAACTGGACCAGACCCTGACCTCCCGGGATATCATCAACACCAAAATGCGCACCATCCTGGATGAGGCCACCGACCCCTGGGGCATCAAGATCAACCGGGTGGAGCTGAAAAATATCATCCCGCCCAAGGAGATCCAGGACGCCATGGAGCGGCAGATGAAGGCCGAACGGGAACGCCGGGAAGCCATTCTGCGGGCCGAAGGTGAAAAGCGTTCTGCCGTTCTGGTGGCCGAAGGCGAAAAAGAAGCTACCATTCTGCGGGCTGACGCCAGCCGTCTGGCCAAGATCGCTGAAGCCGAAGGCGAGGCCGAGGCTCTGCTTAAAGTGCAGACCGCTCTGGCCGAAGGCCTTAAGCTGCTGAATGATGCCGCTCCCACCGACAGTGTGGTGAAGATCAAGGCTCTGGAGGCCTTCGCCAAGGCTGCCGATGGCAAAGCCACCAAGATCATTATCCCCTCGGAGATTCAGGGGATCGCCGGTTTGGCCGCTTCTGCCAAAGAAGTGTTCAAAGATTAAAAAGCGTGAAAGGGCCCGCTGTAAAATGGGCCAGTAAAAAGACAGGCTGCGCACCCCAAAAGAGGTGTGCAGCCTGTCTTTTTGCGTTCCGAATGACTTTGGGTTCTGCAGGTTTCCGATCCGGATATCTGAAAAATGACGGTGCAGCAACACGAAAATCGAAAGGTATTCCACTAGGACGCAAGTGAATTGCTGGGGATGGTTTGGTGTATTTTTTCTGGACTAGTATCAGCAAATCATACGAGAGTTTACACATAATTCTTAGCACTGTTCACAAAAAGGCAGTATCCTTTCAGAAACAGTATGAACAATATAGACAAATGACAAGTGTATATGATATAATGTGCCAACCAGTGCATGATCAAGATTTTAAAGGAGGAAAAATATGGAAATATTAAACGGCATCATGGAAATATTAAACGGCATCATTGAATCACTGACGGAGGTTCTGTCCGGCAAAATTCTTGTTGTATTGCTTGTGGGAACCGGCATCTGGTTCACCGCCAGACTGGGCTTTGTGCAGTTCAGGGAATTCGGAAGCGCTTTCAAGGCGGTGTTCGGAAACATTAAACTCAAGGGGGATAAGGCGGATAAAAATGGAATGAGCTCCTTCCAGTCCCTTGCAACGGCCATCGCAGCTCAGGTAGGTACCGGCAATCTGGCCGGCGCGGCTACCGCTATGGTAATGGGAGGGCCAGGTGCCATTTTTTGGATGTGGATCAGCGCCATATTTGGCATGGCCACCATTTTTGCAGAGGCGACTCTTGCTCAAAAGTATAAGACAGTTGGAGAAGACGGCGAAATAACCGGCGGACCTGTTTATTACATAAGAGCGGCTTTCAGAGGACGCCTTGGCAAAACCCTGGCTGCTGTGTTTGCCATTCTCATAACCCTCGCTTTGGGATTCATGGGTAATATGGTTCAGGCCAACTCCATTGCAGATGCTTTTAAAGGAGCCTTCGGCATAAATCCCATGGTAATAGGAGTGGCAGTAGCTGCGCTGTCTGCTTTTGTTTTCATTGGCGGTGCAGCCCGTGTAGCATCTATTACGGAAAAAATCGTTCCTATCATGGCCGCCTTCTATATTTTGGGCGCCCTTGTTATCATCGTCATGAATTACGGCATGATTCCCGAAGCGTTCAGACAAATTGTGGTGGGAGCGTGGAATCCCGGCGCGGCCATTGGCGGTTTTGCCGGTGTTGCAGTCTCTCAGGCTGTAAAATACGGTATCGCCCGCGGCCTTTTCTCCAATGAGGCCGGTATGGGCTCTACACCGAATGCCCACGCTCTCGCAAAGGTCAAGCATCCCTGTGATCAGGGTATGGTTGCCATGATGGGTGTATTTATCGATACCCTTGTAATACTGAATCTCACTGCTCTCGTCATTCTTGTCACAGGTCAGCTTCAGTCGGTAAATCAGACTTTGAGCGGAGCGGGCCTTACACAGATGGCCTTCAACATGGGATTCGGCAATTTCGGTAAGATATTCATCGCAATATGCATGTTCTTTTTTGCCTTTTCCACAATTGTCGGCTGGTATTTCTTTGGCGAAAAGAATGTAAAATACCTTTTTGGTCCCAAAGGCGTCAGACTCTATGCTTTGATCGTTGTCATTCTCATCGTTGTAGGCTCTGTCCTGAAGGTAGAACTTGTATGGAATCTTTCGGATTTCTTCAATAGTTTGATGGTAATCCCCAATGTTCTCGGCCTTCTGGCTTTGTCAGGTGTTGTAAGCAAGCTCTACAAAGAGTGGGAAACATCAAAAAAGGCTGGTAAAAACAAAAAATAAGTGATAACAAACAAAAGGGTCCGTCACAGAACATTTCTGTTCTGCGACGGACCTTTTTTATGTTGCTCAGTTTTCGATGCCTTCCATTTTTTCCAGATATTCGTCATAGGTGCACATCCGGTCCACAAAGCCATCGGGTTTGAGGCAGATGATCCGGTTGGCGATGGTCTGGATGAACTGGTGGTCATGGGAGCTGAAGAGCACATTGCTCTTGAAATCCATCAGGCCGTTGTTGACGGCGGTGATGCTTTCCAGGTCCAGGTGGTTGGTGGGCTGATCCAGCATGAGCACATTGGCGTTTTTCATCATCATCCGGGAGAGCATGCACCGCACCTTCTCGCCGCCGGAGAGCACCTGGGCGCTCTTGAGCACATCGTCTCCGGAAAAGAGCATTTTGCCCAAAAAGCTGCGGAGGTAGGTCTCAGTGATGTCGTTTTCGGAGAACTGTTCGATCCACTGGAGCAGATTTCCCTGGAAATCATCGAAAAAGGCGGAATTGTCCCGGGGAAAATAGCTGGTGGTGATGGTGGAGCCCCACTTGAATTCCCCTTCGTCCGGTTCCAGCTCGCCGTTGAGAATACGGAACAGGGTGGTGGCGGCGTTTTCGTTTTCGCCGATGAAGGCGATCTTATCTCCCTTGTTCACCCGGAAGGATACCCGGTTAAGAAGCATTTCCCCGTCCACCATTTTACTCAGGTTGGTGACGGTGAGGATTTCCTTGCCCGGCTCCCGGTCCATGGTGAAGCCCACAAAGGGATAGCGGCGGGAAGAAGCCGGCATTTCGGTGACTTCCAGCTTGTCCAGCAGCTTGCGACGGGAGGTGGCCTGCTTGGACTTGGATTTATTGGCGGAAAACCGCTGGATAAAGCTTTGCAGCTCCCGAATCTTCTCTTCGTGCTTTTTGTTCTGATCCCGGATGAGCTTCTGCATCAGCTGGCTGGATTCATACCAGAAGTCGTAGTTGCCCACATAAAGCTTGATTTTGGTATAGTCGATGTCCACAATATGGGTACATACATTGTTGAGGAAGTGCCGGTCGTGGGATACCACGATGACGGTGCCCGGATAGTCCTGGAGGAAGTTTTCCAGCCAGCTGATGGAAAGCACATCCAGGTCGTTGGTGGGCTCGTCCAGGAGAATGATGTCGGGCTGGCCGAAGAGGGCCTGTGCCAGAAGCACCTTCACCTTTTCCTTGCCCTGGAGGGTTTCCATCTGCTTTTCCAGGATATCCACCGGCAGGCCCAGGCCCTGGATCAGGCGGGAGGCTTCACTTTCCGCTTCCCAGCCGTTCATCTCGGCAAATTCCCCTTCCAGCTCGGAGGCCCGGATGCCGTCCTCGTCGGAAAAGTCCGGTTTCATGTAAAGGGCTTCTTTTTCCTTCATGATCTCATACAGGCGGCTGTTGCCCATGATGATGGTGTCCAGCACGGTATATTGATCGTAGGCGTAGTGGTCCTGCTTGAGTACGCTCATCCGCTCGTTCTTGCCCAGGGAGACCTCGCCATGGGAGGGTTCCAGCTCGCCGGACAGGATGCGCAGGAAGGTGGATTTTCCGGCGCCGTTAGCGCCGATGACGCCATAGCAGTTGCCGGGGGTAAATTTCAGATCCACATGGGAAAAAAGATTCTGGCCGTCAAAATTCAGGCTCACATCGGTAACTGTGATCAAAGGTGGTTCCTCATTTCTCCGCGCCGGGTATTCTGTCTGCTTTGTGGTCCCTTCTCCTGCGCGGCGGGGAGTTTGAGGGAGCGAGACCACAACATGGTATCATATTTTATGTAAAAATCAAGGACTTTTCAGTAAACAATCGGTGGACAGAAGGAAAGCGGGCGTGTACAATAAAATCAAATGGATTTCATTTCGGGAAAGGACGGAGTATATGGTTCATATCGGAAATGACTGGGACGAGCTGCTGAAAGGGGAATTTGACAAGGAATATTACCAGAAGCTGCGCAAATTCCTGGCGTCGGAGTACCGCAGCCGTACCATTTATCCCTCGATGTACGATATTTTCAATGCCTTGAAATATACGCCCTACCATGAGGTGCGGGCGGTGATTCTGGGCCAGGACCCCTACCATGGCCCCGGCCAGGCCCACGGGCTCAGCTTTTCGGTGCAGAAAGGGGTGCCGGTGCCCCCGTCCCTCAACAATATTTATCAGGAACTGGAAGATGATGTGGGATTTCATCGTCCCAGTCACGGCTGCCTGACCCAATGGGCCCAGGGAGGGGTGCTGCTGCTGAACACGGTGCTCACTGTCCGGGCCCATGCAGCCAATTCCCACCGGGGCATGGGATGGGAGAATTTCACCGATCGGGTCATTGATCTGCTCAATGAGCGGCAGGAGCCCATGGTGTTTCTGCTGTGGGGAGCCAATGCCCGGTCCAAACAAAAGCGCATCACAAACCCCAATCATCTGGTGCTCACGGCGCCCCATCCCAGCCCGCTGTCGGCCTATCAGGGATTCTTTGGCTGCCGCCATTTTTCTCAGTGCAATGCCTTTTTGCAGGAGCACGGCCAGCAGCCCATCCAGTGGCAGCTGGAAGAATAACAGCATAAGAGCGTGTCGAACAAGTGGCCCTTGGCCACTTGTTCGAGTTTTTGCAAGGGGCTGCATGCACGCCTTTGGCGTACACTTGCCCCTTGAGAAGTGCAAAAACCGACGCACCGGTCGCCGGTTTTTGCGAATTGATAAGAGGTAGGACAAACGGTTTCTTGGCGCTATCCAGGTTTCTCGACAGTCTGAAGCATAAAAAACTCCCGGCGTGTTGAACTGCACCCCATTTGTTAGACAGTATGATATACTATCTAACAGATGGGGTGATTTATTATGTCAAGAGGAAAACCAAACAAACGATACACGCCGGAATTCAAGAAGCTGGTCGTAG
>NZ_JAHLPO010000034.1:0-18413 GCF_018917925.1 Intestinimonas sp. MSJ-38
AACTGTCTGGACAATGCTGTGATAGAAAACTTCTTTGGGCTGCTCAAAAGTGAGCTATTGTATCTGCAGGAATTTCAGTCCATGGAGCACTTCAAACAGGAGCTCATTGAGTATCTGGACTACTACAACAACCGCAGGATTAAGGCAAAGCTAAAGGGCTTGCCGCCTGCAATTCACAGACAGCAAGCCCTTTCGGCTGCTTGAACAATTTTTACTTCAGAATATTGTCTAATTTTTTGGGGTCACTTCATGTGGCTGGGAGTTTTTTTATGCTTCAGGGCTGCACATGAGTGGAGCCAAACACATTGGTGGCATCCAGATAGATCTTGGGGGAGTTGTCCGGCAAACTGGAGGGCATCAGGTTGTGGGTGCGGCCGAACAGGGAGACGCCCTTGGTGTAGACCAGAGTGTTTTCTGGCAAGAGCAAATGAACGGAGCCGAAAACGGCGGTGGTTTCCAGCTGAATATCCTGGGCGATGACGGCGTCCCGCAGATCCACCGTCAGAGAACCAAAGACTGCGGTGAGACGGGCGCCGCCGGTGATGGTGTTGGCAATGCGCCGGGTCTCCTGGGAAAAGACGGCGGAAAGCTCCGGTGTATGGCCCAGATCCGCAGGCGGAACCTCTCCGGCGGGCACTGGCACCTGCCGGGGCCGGGCCAGAAGGCCGATGCCCAGAATGATGAGCAGAGCAGGGAAGAGCAGCTGGATCATCCGGTGCCAGCTGAGGATGCCCTGGGCGGAAAACAGCAGCATCAGGCCGAAAACAAGACCTAAGGAGTTGCCGGTGTCAAAGCCGTTTTCCACAATGGAAACTACACAGGGGATGATGATAAACAGGCTCCACCATCCGGCGAAGAACAAATCAAAATGCCAGAAGCCCATCACATCCCCGGCATAGCCCAGGCCGGCCAGAATGAGAAGAATTCCCCAAAGAATACGGGACCATTGTTGTTTCATGGAAAGACCTCCCTTTTGTTATGGGTTTTCCGGCAGGATGGAGCCGGTGAGCCAGCCGTCTTCTGAAAGGCCGGTGATGCGCACCGAAAGCAGCTGGTTGTGCAGTTCTTTTTCGTTCACCCGCACTTCACAGTATTCCGGGGAGAAGCCGCTGGACAGTCCATCCTTCTCCTGCTCAAAGAGAACCGGCAGCACCTGGCCCACTTTGGAACGGAGGAAATTCTGGTGAAGTGTGTGAAAGCGTCCGATCGCTTCCCGGCTCCGTTCTTCCTTTTCCTTCTGGGGAATCTGGTTTGGCATGGAATAGGCCGGGGTGCCCTTGCGCCGGGAATAGGGGAATACATGGACCTGGGCCAGGCCGCAGGCTTCTACAAAAGCCAGACTCTCTTCAAAATCCTCCCGGCTTTCCCCGGGGAAGCCCACGATCAGGTCGGTGGTCACAGCGCAGCCGAGGTAGGCGGCTTGCAGCATTTCCACCGATTGGGCATAACGTTCCGGGGTGTATTTCCGGTTCATGCGGCGCAGGGTGTCCGGGCATCCGCTTTGCAAAGACAGATGGAAATGGGGACACAGATTGGGATAGGGCCCCACTTCCTCTAGAAATTCCGGGGTAATGGTCCGGGGCTCCAGGGAGCCTACCCGGATACGGGTATGGGGCGCGGCCCGGCAGATGGCAGCCAGCAAAGCGGCTGGGGAGGGATGATCGGGCAGATCGATGCCATAGGAGCTGACCTCGATGCCGGTGACCACGATTTCCTGATAGCCTTCTTTTTCCAGGAAAGCGGCCTGGCGGACGGCTTCCGTGAGAGGAATGGAGCGGCAGCGGCCACGGGCATAGGGGATGATGCAGTAGGTGCAGAAATTCTGGCAGCCGTCCTGTACCTTGAGCAAAGCCCTGGTGCGGCCTCGCAAACCTCCGGCGGGAAGCACTTCAAATTCCCGGGCTTCCTGCACGGCGCTGCCGCCGGGGAAGGAAGCCTCAGCCTGGGCCTGTTCGGCCAGTTCCACGATCTGGCCCTTACATCCGGTGCCCACCACAATGTCGGCGCCGCACATCTCCCGGGCCTGCTCCGGCTCCATCTGGCTGTAACAGCCGCAGACGATCAAAGTGGCCTGGGGGTTGATTTTTTTGCACCGGCGGGCGGCATTGCGGGACTTTTTGTCGCTGAGAGCGGTGACGGTGCAGGTGTTGACGATATACACATTGGCAAATTCGTCAAAGGGCACGATGGTGTGCCCACGCTGTTCAAACAGAGTCTCCAGAGCCTGGGTTTCAAATTGATTGGTTTTGCAGCCCAGGGTGTAAAATGCGATTTTCATAATTCACCATCCAAAGGAAAAGTGGGATTTGTTTTGTCATCTGACAGCATTATAACGGAAAAAATCCCTGGGGTAAAGGGCGAGGAAGGCATGGAGAAAAAAGGAGGTGCATAGACTTTACCACAGGAGAAAGGGGACAGTGCGATGAAGAAATGCGGAAAGAAAGTTTTGGCCATGGTTTTGAGCTTGGGAATGCTGTGGGGAGGCGGGCAGGCCGCCCAGGTGCCGGAAAGCGAGCAGCTCCAGCAGCTGACGGGCATCCAGGCCCCCAGCGCCATCCTGATGAGTGAGGACGGCACCGTGCTTTATGAAAAGGATGCCGACACGCCCCGAGAACCGGCCAGCGTCACCAAGGTGATGACCATGCTTTTGGTGATGGAGGCCTTGGAGAGTGGTCAGATCACCCTGGATGAGATGGTGACCACCTCGGCCTATGCGGCCAGCATGGGAGGCAGTCAGATCTACCTGAAGGAAAACGAGCAGATGACGGTGGATGAAATGCTCAAATCGGTGGCAGTGGCTTCGGCCAACGACTGTGCCGTGGCGCTGGCGGAGCATCTGGCGGGCACCGAGGAGGCCTTTGTGGCCCGGATGAATGAGCGGGCCGCACAGTTGGGTATGACAAACACCCATTTCCAGAACTGCAACGGTTTGCCTGCTGACGGCCATGTGACCACGGCCCGGGATATCGCCATTATGTCCCGTCAGCTGATCGGCCATGAGAGAATCTTTGATTATACCAAGATCTGGACCGATTGGGTGCGAAATGGCACCTTTGGTTTGACCAATACCAACAAGATGATCAATACATACCAGGGAATGACGGGGCTGAAAACCGGCTACACCACCGGGGCGGGATATTGCCTGTCGGCCACGGCGGAGCGGGATGGTCTGTCCCTCATCGCTGTGGTCATGGGAGCGGCCGATTCACAAAGCCGCAATGCCGACGCTGCCGCCCTTCTCAATTACGGCTTTGCCGGTTATCAGGCGGTGACCATCACAGCGGATCAGCCCATTATGCCGGTGAAGGTGCTGCTGGGAAAACAGGAGTATGTACTCTGCCAGCTGGAGGAGCGGCCTCCTTTGGTGCTGAAAAAAGAGCTGGTGTCCACTCTGGAAAAGGAACTGGTGATGGCGCCCTCCCTGTCGGCCCCGGTGAAAGCGGGAGCCCGGGCCGGTCTTCTCACCATCCGCAGCCAAGGAGAAGAAATTGCCCGAATTCCGGTGGTTACGGCGGAAAAGGTGGCGAAAAAGAGCCCGGCCGGCCTGTTTTTGGAACTTTTTACAGTGTGCGCCATGGAGCGGGAAGAGGGGAGAATGTGAAAAAAATTTAAAATCTCCCAGGGGATTTGCGAAATCTTCGAGAAATCCGGTTGTAACTCTTGATGGTTTATGATATCATTTGATAAACAACTGTTAGGAGGAACGCACTTATGGTAAAAGTCTTTATGGGCCTTCCCGGAAGTGGAAAAACTAAGCATCTTATCGATCTTGTAAATAACGCGGTGGAAAACGAGTCGGGCAATGTGGTCTGCATCGAACTGGGGCAGAAGCTGCGCTTTGACCTGAACCACAACGCCAAGCTGGTGGACATCACCGAGTATGATTTCCAGGGCAGCTTTGAAACTCTGGTGGCCTTCGTCAACGGTATGTATGCCGGCAATTATGACATCACCCATATCTTCATCGACAGCACTCTGAAGATCGTGGGCAGCGATGATGTGGAAGCCATCGAATCCTTCCTGGCTCGTCTGGACGCTTTCAGCGAAAAGACCGGCGTCAAGTTCACTGTCAGCCTGAGCACCGATGTGAGCCGGGCCACAGACAAGATCAAAAAGTATTTCTAAGTGCGCGGAAGCGAGCGGGCGGGGCAAAAGCTCCGCCCGCTCTTTTTTGCCGGAAGAAGGCAGAAATTTGGCCTTTTTCACATTCCCATTTGCCGCGCTTTATGTTACAATGATAAAAGGCCCAATGGACCTCTGTGGTTTTGCGGGCTGCAGGCATATTTTTTTCACGAACGATGAAGCAAAGAGGGTTCTGTGTGAAACGACTGGGAAAAAAGTTTTTGGCGGCGGCGATGGCCATCGTGTCGGCCCTGTCCATCAGCGGCTGTTCGGTGGAAAGCGGTGACGCTTTGGCCAGCCTGCCCCGGCTGCCGGGAGAATATCTGGCGCTGCAGCAGGAGGTGGACGCTATTTTGGCCCAGGGGTATATCCCGACCGTGGCCGAAAGCGGACAAAACCGTCAGGCCATGCAGCAGCAGGATATCGACGGGGACGGACAAAAGGAGATCATTTCCTTTTATCGCAGTTCCACCAGCGGCGAATATATGATCTATGTTCACAAGCGCCAAGGGGATGACTATGTGGAGCTGGGGCATGCAAAGGGATACGGACGGTATTTGAAGGAGGTATCCTATCCCCGGTGTCAAAACAATGGCGCCCGGGCCATCGCCCTCAGCTGGGGCATGGAGGACGACAGTGCCTCGGGAATGTCGGTGCACACTCTGGGCAGCGATGGGCTGAATGAAGCGCTGGCTGTCCGGTACAGCAATTCCTATATTGTGGATGTGAACTATGACGGGGTGGATGAGATTTTCCTCACCGCCTTCGACCGGGTGAGCAGCGCCATGGTGATGACGGCCTATGGTTTCCGCAATGGAGAATGCACCGAGATCTCCCAGACACCGCTGTCCTCTGATGTGAAAAATGTGGTGAAGATCACAAAAAGCACCAAGCCTGGCCAGTGGGGCCTTTCCCTGTATGTGGACAGCCTGACGGCCACCGGCGGCTATATCACCGACATTGTGGAGCTGCGCAGCGGCGTTTTGACCAATACCACCCTGGGCAGCGGCAGCAAGCGCAGTGCCGCCACCTGGCGTCCGGTGAACATCACCTGTCAGGATATCGACAACGACGGGATGCCGGAAGTACCTCTGGCAGATATGCTCCCCGGCTACACCGATCCGGAGGCGGCCGACACCCTGTGGAAGCTGCGCTGGACCCGGTTTGAAAACGGCAACACCAATGGGGTGGCGGTGGAGACCTTCCATTCCCCGGCGGACGGATGGTATTTCCAGTGGCCGGAGACCTGGGGCAGCAATGTGAGCGCCCAGCGGAAGAGTGAAGCGGGGATCATCAAAACCACCTTCCTGGTGCCGGTGGAAGGGGCCGAGGAGGGATATCTGTTCCAAGGATCGGATAATGTGCTGCTCCAGATCTGGGTGTTTACCGGGAATAACCGGCAGGAGTATTTTGCCAGCAGCGGCATGGAGTGGCTGTACACCAGCGACAATGCCATTTATGGTTATTCTTTGCCGGAAAACGGCTATCCCCAGTTGTCCCTCAGCGCCGATCAGGTGGCGCGGAGTTTTCATGCAATCACAAAGGAATGGGCTTCGGAGGTTTTCAGCTGATTATGAATAAAAAAGTATTGATTCTGGAAGATGAGGACAATATCCGCAGCTTTGTGGTCATCAATCTGAAGCGGGCCGGATATGAGACGGCGGAGTTTGCCTTGGGAGAGGATGCGGTCACCTATGTGCGCACCCACAACGATGTGGATGTGGCCATTCTGGATGTGATGCTCCCGGACATTGACGGCTTCGAAGTCTGCCGCCGCATCCGGGGCAGCGGCAGCCGGATGGGCATCATCATGCTCACCGCCCTGTCCCAGGAAAACGACAAGATCAACGGCTTTATGACCGGGGCGGACGATTATGTGGGCAAGCCCTTTTCGGTGGTGGAGCTGGTGGCCCGGGTGGACGCCTTGTATCGCCGTCTGACCCAGGGCAGTTTCAATGCCGATGTGATCACCTCCGGACCGTTCTCTTTGAATCTTCGTTCCCGGGAGCTGATGAAAAACGGCCAGCGGATCGATCTGACCCAGGTGGAATATCTGCTGATGAAAAATTTTCTGGAAAACCGGGGGCGTGCCCTGGCCCGGGACGAAATCATGAACGAGGTATGGGGCCGGGATTATCACGGAGATCTGAAAGTGGTGGATGTGAACATCCGCCGTCTGCGGCTGAAAATCGAAGACGATGCCGCGGCCCCCAAGTATATCGCCACCATCTGGGGATTCGGCTATAAATGGGAAGCCTAAACAGGAGTGCGGAAAAGAATGGCTGAGGGAATCAAAAAACCAACAGGGGATGGCCACATGAAAAAAGCGGCCCTTTGGCTGAGCCGGCATAAAATGAGTGGGATCAAACGGCGGTGGATCGTCAACAACATGAGCATCGTCGTGCTTTTGCTTGCCATCATGTTCATTGCCGTGGGGGCGGCCACCACCAATTATTTTTACGATTCCCTCCATACCAGCCTGCAAAGCCGGGCCAATTCCAGTGCCAAAAACTTTTCTTCCTATATGAGCTCTACTTATGATGAGTTTTATGGCTATGCCCAGCAGCAGATCACCGAGTTCGGCGACAAAGATAAAATGGAAATGCAGGTGTTGGACAGCAACGGGCTGATCATCAGCTCGTCCACGGGACTCGTGGCGGGCACGGTGCCGGCCACCAACGATGTGAACCTGTGCATCGAGACCGGGGAGATGCAGTCGTTCACCGGTTATGACCCCTCCACAGAAGAACGGATCATGGCGGTGACTGCTCCGGTGTTCCGGAAAAACAGCCAGGATCTCATTGGGGAAGTGCGTTTTGTCACATCTCTCAAGCTGCTGGACCGGCAAGTGGGGCAGATTTATCTGATGCTGGCTGGGGCCGCCCTGGCCGTGCTGCTTTTACTCACGGTGACCAACCAGTTTTTCATTCATTCCATCGTCAATCCGGTGCTGAAAATCAACGAACTGGCTCAGAAAATCGCCCAAGGACAGTATGGAGCCCGGTTGGATATGGATTTCCGGGATGAAATGGGTGAGCTTTGCAACACCATCAACAATATGTCCACCGAGATCGCCCGGATGGAAAAATTGAAAAATGACTTTATCTCTTCGGTGTCCCACGAGCTGCGTACTCCTCTTACCGCCATCGGCGGCTGGGCCGAGACGGTGGAAAACAATCTGGATGACAAAAACACCGTGGAGACCGGCCTGGATATCATCCGCAAAGAGACCACCCGTCTTTCCCGGATGGTGGAAGAACTGCTGGACTTTTCCCGGCTGGAAAGCGGCCGGATGAAACTCCAGACCGAAGTGCTGGATCTGCGGGGAGAAGTGTACGACGCCCTGTTTGTCTATAACGAGATGCTTCGGCAGGAGGGCATCGAAACCAGCTATCACGAACCTTCTCAGCCGGTGTATGTCAGCGGCGACCGGAATCGGCTGCGCCAGGTGTTCCTCAATATCATCGACAACGCCGCAAAATATGGCGTCAGCGGCGGCAAGGTGGAGATCTCCATCGGTGTGGAGGAACAAAGCGCCGTGGTGCGTATCCGGGACTATGGCCAGGGCATTCCCGCCGATGAGCTGCCGTTGGTCAAGGAAAAATTCTTCAAGGGCAGCGCCCGCCAGAGAGGGGCCGGCATCGGTCTGGCCGTGTGCGATGAGATCGTGGCCATGCACGACGGCTCTCTGGATATTGACAGTGTTTATGGGGAGGGCACCACGGTGAGCATCCGTCTGCCCCTGGCCCCATCTATGGGAGGAACCGATGAAACAACAACCGAAGGAATTTAAAACCACCATCGGCGGCCAAGCCCTTATCGAGGGCATTCTGATGCGCGGGCCTCGCAAGACCGCCATCGTCGTGCGCAAGCCCGATGGGGAGTTTGCCATAAAGGAAGAAGAAGTGGGCACCATCCGGAAAAATCCGGTGCTGCGCCTGCCATTGATCCGGGGCGTTCTGGGATTTTGGGATTCCATGAAATACGGCATCAGCGCCCTGACCTATTCCGCTGAGTTTTTTGAGGAAGAAGACCCCTCGCAGCAGCCGGGAAAGGTGGAAAGCTGGCTTCTGAAGAAATTTGGCAGTGAGAAGCTGGACAAAATTCTCATGGGTTTTGCTCTGGTCACCGGCATTGCTCTGCCTGTGGCTCTGTTTATTTTGCTGCCCACCCTGCTGGCGGGATTTCTACCGGCCGGCTCTTCCAGCATTGTGCGCAATCTGCTGGAAGGCGTGGTGCGCATTCTGATTTTCCTGGCTTTTATTATTGTCACTTCCAAGCAGAGCGATATCAAGCGGACCTATATGTACCATGGGGCCGAACACAAAACCATCGCCTGCTATGAAAAAGGCTGGGAGCTGACGGTGGACAACATCCGCCGGTGCAGCCGGTTTCATCCCCGCTGCGGCACCAGCTTTTTGTTTGTGGTGATGATCATCAGTATTCTGGTCTTTTCGGTGTTCACCTGGCAGAGCCCCTGGGTGCGTATGGCCCTGCGGCTTTTGCTTCTGCCTTTGGTGGTGGGCATCAGCTATGAGATCAACCGGTGGGTGGGCCGTCATGATAACTGGCTTTCCATGGCTCTGCGGGCGCCGGGCCTGTTTTTGCAGCGCTTTACAACCAATGAGCCCGATGACAGCATGATGGAGGTGGCCATTGAAGCCATCCGGCGGGTCATTCCCGAAAATCAAGGAGAAGACAGGTGGTAATGGGATATGGTAGGCACCATTTCGGATGTATATTTGGACTTGCGCAATGAACTGCGCCATCACGGGGTCACCTCGGCCCCTTTGGAGGCCAAGGAACTGCTGGCTTTTGCCCTGGAGATCCCCCGGGCGGAATTCAATGAGCGCAGCGGGAGTTACCTTTTTGACGAGCAGCTGAAGCGGCTGGAAGAGCTGAAAAGCCGCCGTCTGAAAGGGGAACCCCTGGCCCATATCATCGGGGAATGGGATTTTTATTCCCTTACCTTTATCCTGACCCCCGGCGTGCTCATCCCCCGGCCAGATACCGAGACGCTGGTGGATGCCGGCCTGGCCTTTTTCAGCCGCCGGGAACGGGGACGGATTTTGGATCTGTGCTGTGGCAGCGGCTGCGTGGGAATCGCTTTGCTGAAAAACCTGCCGGATACCATAAGCTGTGTCTTTGCCGACACTTCCGAGGAAGCCCTGGCGGTGACCAAGGAGAATCTGGTGCGCCACCGGCTGACCTTCCGGGGATTGCCTGTGGCCCAGAACGCTTTGGAGCCCTGTGATCAGGCACTGGGCAAATTCAATCTGATTGTCTCCAATCCGCCCTATATCCCCACAGGGGACATTCCAGAGCTGGATGTGAGCGTCAAGGATTATGAGCCTCACGAGGCTCTGGACGGCGGGACCGACGGACTGGATTTCTATCGGGCCATTGCCGTGAATTTCAAAGACGCCCTGACCAAAAATGGTATGCTGGCCTTTGAATGCGGCATGGGCCAGGCTCCGCAGGTGGAGGAAATTTTGCGGGAAAACGGTTATGAAGATATCCGCATCCTCCGGGATTTCACCGGTGTGGAGCGGGTAGTCACCGGCGTGCGCACACCGCCGGAGAAGGCGTAAAAAGCGAACAAATGTTGCATAATCTGATGCCAGGGTGTATACTGGTGTCACGATAGGGGGTTACACTATGGATAAGAAGAAAGCATTGGAAACAGCCCTGGCGCAGATCGAAAAGGCCTATGGCAAAGGCTCGGTCATGCGCCTGGGAGAAAATACAGCCATGAATGTGGAAGCCATCTCCACCGGCTCCATCGCCCTGGATCTGGCTTTGGGGATCGGCGGTGTGCCCAGAGGGCGTATTGTGGAGATCTACGGGCCGGAATCTTCCGGTAAGACCACATTGGCCCTGCATGTGGCCGCAGCGGCCCAGAAAGATGGGGGCGAAGCCGCCTTCATCGATGCGGAGCACGCTCTGGACCCGGTGTATGCCAAAGCCCTGGGCGTGGATGTAGACCGGTTGCTGGTCTCTCAGCCTGACACCGGCGAGCAGGCATTGGAAATCACCGAGGCCCTGGTGCGCAGCGGCGCGGTGGATGTGGTAGTGGTGGACTCGGTGGCCGCTCTGGTGCCCCGGGCCGAAATCGAAGGGGAGATGGGCGACTCCTTTGTGGGTCTTCATGCCCGGCTCATGTCCCAGGCTTTGCGGAAGCTGGCCGGCGCCATCTCCAAATCCAACTGTGTGGTTATTTTCATCAACCAGCTGCGTGAAAAGGTGGGTGTGGTCTACGGCAATCCGGAAGTGACCACTGGCGGCCGGGCGCTGAAATTCTATTCCAGCGTGCGCATTGAGATCCGCCGGGCCGAGCACATCAAAAACGGCAGCACCAATATCGGAAGCCGCACCAAGGCCAAAGTGGTGAAAAACAAAATGGCACCTCCCTTCAAGGAGGCCCAGTTTGACATTATGTACGGCGAAGGTATTTCCAAGCTGGGTGAGATCCTGGATCTGGGCTGCGATCTGGGCGTGCTGCAAAAGAGTGGCGCCTGGTATTACCGGGGCGAGACCCGCCTGGGCCAGGGCCGGGATGCGGCCAAGCAGTATTTCCGGGACAATCCGGAAGAGGCCCAGCAGGTGGAAGAAGCCGTCCGTCAGGCTCTGAAGGACAAATTGGCGGAAAACAATGCCCGGGGCGGAAAAGCCCCAGCCAAGGCCGCCACACCTCCAGCGCCCCCGGCTCCCCGGGCTCCGGCGGCGGCCAAAGGTGGTGTGGAAGTGTTTGCCGATGATTTTGAGGATGACAAGGAATAACAAACAAAGGACGGTAGGGGCATGAACGAGCAGAGCAAAGCGGTATTGGATTACGCCGCCCGGCTGCTGGCGCCTCGGGCCATGAGCGAAAAAATGCTGCGGGACAAACTGACGGCCAAGAACTTTCCCCAGGAGGGCATCGATTACGCCGTGGAACGGCTGACAGAACTGGGCGCCCTCAACGATGGGGAATATGCCCGCATGGTGGCCCGGTATTATGTGGACCGGGGGTTTGGCCGGCAGAAGGTGGACCAGGAATTGCGCCGCCGGGGGATCAGTCAGGAGATCGCCCAGGAGATTTTGCCCGGTCTGGCCCCTTGCAGCCGTCAGGTGGTGGCCTATCTGGAAAAAACCATCCGGGGCCACTACACCGACAAACGGCTTTTGCGCAAAGCCGCCGCCGGGCTGTACCGGCGAGGCTTTTCCTGGGAGCAGATCAACACCGCCATCGATGTGTACTGCGATCCCCAGCTGAGGGAAGAGCAGGAAGAGCAGGAAACTGCCGCAGATAGGGAGGAATAGACTTTTGACCATAAAGATTCATATGAATTCCCTGGGCTGTGCCAAGAATCTGGTCAATTCCGAGCAGATGCTGGCGCTGCTGCGCCGGGAGGGAATGGAGATCGTGGAGGATCTCCGCAAGGCTGATGTGGCCATTGTCAACACCTGTGGATTTATCGACGAAGCCAAACAGGAGGCCATCAACACCATTTTGGAAGAGGCTCGGCTGAAAGAAGAAGGGCAGCTGAAAGCTCTCATCGCCACCGGCTGTCTGGTGGAGCGGTATAAGGAGGAAATTCTCCAGGAGATGCCTGAGGTGGACGCCATCTGCGGCACCGGAAGCTATACCGACATCGTCCTGGCGGTGAAGGGAGCTCTGGCCGGACGCCGTCAGGCCTATCTGGGTCAAAGCGCCCAGGCGGCCCTGGAAGGAGACCGGCAGCTTCTCACAAAGCCCTATTCTGCTTTCCTGCGCATTGCCGAAGGGTGCAACAACCATTGCAGCTACTGCATCATTCCCGCTTTGCGGGGACCCTTCCGCAGCCGTCCCATGGAGAATATCCTGGAGGAGGCCTGGGCCTTGGCGGAAAAAGGAGCCAAAGAGCTGCTGGTTATCGCCCAGGACACCACCCGCTATGGCACCGATCTCTATGGCAAGCGGATGCTGCCAGAGCTTCTGGAAGGACTTTGCCAGATCCCCGGGGTGGAATGGGTGCGCCTGCATTACCTCTATCCCGATGAGCTGGACGATGAACTGCTGGATGTGATGAAAAAGTACGAAAACGCCATTCCTTATTTTGATATCCCCATGCAGCATATCAGCGACCGGGTGCTTTCCGCCATGAACCGGCGGGGGGATGGGGCACTGATCCGGGAGCGGGTGGAGACCATTCGCCGCCGGTTCCCCGATGCCGTCATCCGTACTTCCCTCATTGTGGGCTTCCCCGGGGAGACCGAAGAGGAGTTTGACGAGCTGTACCGTTTCCTGGATGAATACAAACTGGAGCGGGCCGGGGTGTTTGCCTATTCCCAGGAGGAAGGCACCGTGGCCGCCCGGATGGAAAACCAGATTCCCGAAGAGGAAAAACGCCGCCGTCAGGAGATTTTGGTGGAACTACAGGATGCGGTGATGGACCAGTTCTCCCAGACTTTGGTGGGAACACAGCAGAAGGTGCTTTGCTGCGGCTATGATGCAGAGCACGAAATGTACTTTGGCCGCACTTATATGGATTCCCCTGATGTGGACGGTATCGTCTACTTCTATTCGGAAGAGCCGGTGGAAGAGGGGAGTTTTGTCACAGTGGAGATCGAAAACGGCGTCGGCGCCGAACTGTACGGTGAAATCGTCGGTTAAGGAGGAAATCTGCAAAAATGACCACAGCCAATAAGATCACCCTGATCCGGGTGGGGATGATCCCCTTTTTCATCTATTTTGCCTATCAGGGCACTCAGACCTGCGATATCATCGCTCTTTGCATCTTTTTGCTGGCCAGCATGACCGATGCGCTGGACGGCTATATTGCCCGGCATTACAATCAGATTACCGATTTCGGCAAATTTGTCGACCCTCTGGCCGATAAACTGTTGGTGTGCGCTGCGCTGCTGCTCTTTATCCAGCGGAGTGAGATGAACAGCGTGATGGTGTTCATCATCCTGGCCCGGGAATTCATCATCACTTCCCTGCGCATCGTGGCTATCGGCAAGGGCCGGGTGCTGGCCGCTGCCTGGTCGGGCAAGGTGAAGACCACTTTGCAGATCGTGGGCACCGCCGCCATTTTCCTCACCGACATCCTGGGCTGGCCCATGGTGGTGCAGACGGTGAGCGGCTGGGCCATGACCCTCATCACCCTCTATTCCGGTTTCGACTATATGAAGCGCAACTGGGATATCGTGGCCGACGGCGCCACATCCAAAAAATAACAGGAGGACCCTGCCATGGAACTGTATAACAGCCTCACCCGGAAAAAGGAAGAATTTGTGCCTCTGGAGCCGGGCAAGGTGAAGATGTATACCTGCGGCCCCACGGTGTATCACTATGCCCACATCGGCAACCTGCGCAGCTATATCATGGAAGATGTGCTGGAAAAATATCTGCGGTATCTGGGGTATGATGTAACCCGGGTGATGAACATCACCGATGTGGGGCATCTGTCCAGCGATGCCGATACCGGCGAGGATAAAATGCTCAAGGGCGCCAAGCGGGAACACAAAACCGTCATGGAGATCGCCCGGTTTTATACCGACGCCTTTTTTGAAGACTGCCGCAAACTGAACATCAAGCGGCCCGATGTGGTAGAGCCGGCCACCAACTGCATCCCGGATTTCATTGAGATGATTGAGGGCCTTCTGGAAAAGGGCTTTGCTTATGAGGCCGGTGGCAATGTGTATTTCGACACCTCCAAGCTGAAGGAATACTATGTGTTCAACAAACAGGACCAGGAAGACCTGGCCGTGGGCGTGCGGGACGGTGTGGAGGAGGACACAAACAAGCGGAACAAAACCGATTTTGTGCTGTGGTTCACCAAGTCCAAGTTTGAGGACCAGGAACTGAAGTGGGATAGCCCCTGGGGCGTAGGTTATCCTGGCTGGCACATTGAATGCTCCTGCATCAGTCGCCGGTATCTGGGAGACACGCTGGATATCCATGCGGGCGGCATCGACAACGCTTTCCCCCATCATACCAATGAGATCGCCCAGAGCGAAGCCTATTTTGGCCATAAATGGTGCAATTACTGGTTCCATGTCCATCATCTCAATACCACCAGCGGCAAGATGAGCAAGTCCAAAGGGGAGTTCCTCACCGTCTCTCTGCTGGAAAAACAGGGATATGATCCCCTGGTTTATCGCTTCTTCTGCCTCCAGTCCCATTATCGCAAGTCTCTGGTGTTTTCCGACGAAGGAATGCAGAATGCCGCTCTGGCCTACCAGAAATTGCTGCAAAGAGTGGCGGCCCTTTCTCCCAAGGAAGGGGAAGAAGTGGACAAAGAAGGGGCCAAGGCGCAGCAGGAGAACTTCCGCCGGGGCTTGGACAACGACCTGAACACCTCTTTGGCGGTCACTGCGGTGTACGATGTGCTAAAAGCACCGGTGAACGACACCACCAAGTTGTGGCTTCTGGAAGATTTTGACCAGGTGTTGTCTCTGGATCTGGTGGAAAAGGCCCGTCAGCTTTCCCAGCCGGAGGAGAGCGGTCTGGAAGAGGAGATCGAAAAACTGATCGCCCAGCGGCAGGAGGCCCGGAAAAACAAGGACTTTGCCACCGCCGACCGCATCCGGGATGAACTGAAAGCCCAGGGCATCTTGCTGGAGGACACCCCGCAGGGCGTCAAGTGGAGCCGTCAGAAATGATGTTTCCCTGGTAGAAAACCGGAAAAGACTCACCCAAAAGCCGCAATGCGCATATCCTGCACCAAGGGGGGATGGATGTGGATTGCGGCTTTTATACCGTCAGCCTGCTTGCGGCCTTGGCCTGTATGGGCCTTGCGGCCTGGGTGCTGGAGTGGTACAGCTTTGTTTTGCTCTGCCATCTGAGGGGGAGACTACGGGTGGATATACATATTTCCCTGGAAGGACTGACCCCCTGGGAGCAGAAACGGATGCTCCTGTGGGCCAGAAGGCTGTGTGCCCTGCGTTTCCCTGGGGCCTGGAAGCAGGAAGAAGAAGGAGAGGAGGGAGTTTTCCCAGATGGAAGGGACAACAGAGCGGGAACTGGAGAAGATCCAGGGGGTAGTGGATACTCTGATTTATAAGAATGACGACAGCGGCTGGGCGGTGGCCCGGGTGGATCTGGGCGTGGGGGAGGAGCTGGTGATTACCGGCGTCATGCCCTATCTGGGGGCAGGGGAGAGCATCGTCGCCTACGGCAACTATGTGACCCATCCGGAATACGGCCCTCAGTTTTCCGTCCTCTCCTATGAACGGCTGCTGCCTTCCACGGCTCAGGGGATCTATGACTATCTGGCCTCCCGCACCGTCAAGGGCATTGGTCCCAAAACCGCCATGGCCATTGTGGAAAAATTTGGGGAGGACACCTTTGATGTGCTGGCCAGCCAGCCGGAGCTTCTGGAGACGGTGAGGGGCATCAGCCCACGGAAAGCCCGGGAGATCCAGCAGAATTTTCTCCAGCAAAACGCCATGCGGGCCCTTTTGCAGTTTTTCACCGAAAGCGGCCTGCCCATGTGGTGCGCCGCCGGGGTTTACAAGGTCTATGGAGCTTATGCAGAGCAGACTTTGCGGGAGGACCCCTATCTTTTGTGCCAGGAGCGGTTCGGTCTGGATTTTGGCCAGGTGGACGAGGCCGCCCGGCACATGGGTATGGACCTTCTGAGTCCGGTGCGGCTGCGGGCTGCTATTTTGTATGAGCTTACCTTCAATCTGCAAAGCGGCCATTGCTTTATTCCTCGGAAGAAACTGCTGACGGCCACCGCATCTCTGTGCGACGCAGGGGAAGAGGATGTGGAGGATCAGCTGGAGGAGCTGTTGCAGCGGCAGCAGGTGGTGGAAGAGGATATCCGGAGCCAGCCCATGGTCTATCTGGCCACACTGTTCCGTCAGGAGAACACCGTGGCCCGGGAGGTGGTAAGGCTGCTGAGCATGCATCTGGAAGCGCCGCGGAACCTGGAAAAGATGATTGCCCGCACTGAGAAAGAGCAAGGGATGGCCTATGCGGAAAAGCAAAAGGAGGCCATGGGTCTATGCTTCCACGGGGCCTTGTCCCTGATCACCGGCGGGCCGGGTACCGGGAAAACCACAGCGGTGCAGGGGCTTTTGTCCCTGCTGGATCAGAATGGTCTGACGGTTTTTCTCTGTGCCCCCACCGGCCGGGCGGCCAAAAAACTCAGTGAGGTGTGCTACCGGGAGGCCAAGACCCTGCACCGGATGCTGGAAGCCGCCTTTTCCCCGGAAGAAGGGGTGATGCGCTTCAAACGGAACAAGGACAACCCTCTGCCTGCCGATGTGATCGTGGTGGATGAAGCCTCCATGCTGGACATTTCCCTCACTGCCTCTTTGTTGGAGGCCATGAAACCCCATACCCGTCTGGTGCTCATCGGGGATGCCGATCAGCTGCCGCCGGTGTGGGCAGGCAGCGTTTTCTCCGATTTGCTGGCCTGTGATTTTGTGCCCAAGGTCCACTTGACTGAGATTTTCCGCCAGGCCCAGAATAGCCAGATCGTCATGAACGCCCACCGGATCAACCGGGGAGAGATGCCGGAGCTCCGTCTGACCCAGGGGGATTTCTATTTTTCCGCCGCCTCTGCACCTGAGCAGGCGGTAGAGACGGTGGCCAGCCTGGTTTCTTCCCGTATCCCCGGGCATTTCGGCATCGATCCACAGAACATCCAGGTGGTCTGCCCCACCCGGCAGCAGATGTGCGGCACGGTCTCCCTCAATCGCATTCTGCAGCAGCGGCTCAACCCGCCGGGAGAGGGCAAGGCAGAAGTGCGCCATGGCCCTTATGTGTTCCGCCTGGGGGATCGGGTGATGCAGGTGCGGAATAATTACGACATCTTGTGGCAGAGCGCGGCCACCGCCGAGGTAGGGGCCGGGGTGTTCAATGGAGATACCGGGATCATCACCTACATCGACCGCTCTGAACGGGTGATGGTGGTACGCTTTGACGATCGGGAAGCAGCCTATTCCTTTGACGATCTGTACCAGCTGGAACCGGCCTATGCCATCACCGCCCATAAGGCTCAGGGCAGCGAATACGAAGTGGTGATCGTGCCGGTGTTCCAGGCTCCGGCCCGGCTGCTCAACCGCAGCATTCTTTATACTGCCGTCACCCGTGCCAAGCGGCTGCTGGTGCTGGTGGGGCGGCAGAGTGTGGTGGAGCAGATGGTGGAGAGCAACCAGAAGAACCGCCGGTACAGTGCTCTCAAATACCGGCTGAGGAGCTATTATGAAGCCATGGACCTTACTTGATTGGCTGTTTCCGCCCCGGTGTGCTTTGTGCGGCGCTTTTCTTTGGGGAAAAGAAAAAACGGCCCAGCTTTGCCCGGCTTGTGCCGGGCGGGAAAGGCTGAAAGAGGGCTGGAAAATGGGAAAGCTCCCTTTCGTGGCGGGCTCGGTGTGCGTTTACCCTTATGAAGGAGAGGTGCGCCGTGGCGTGCACCGGTTCAAGTTCCGGGGGGCAGCTCAAAACGGAGAGATTTTTGGTGTATTGCTGGCCAGCCGGGTGCGGGAAACCGGTCTTTCGGAACAGATCGATCTGGTGTGTTATGTGCCCTGTCATCCAAAAGTCAAACGGAAGCGGGGATATGAGCAGGCGCAAAAGCTGGCCAAGCCGTTGGCCAGAGAACTGGGACTTCCTCTGGAACCGCTGCTGGAGAAGCGGCGGAACACAAGGCCTATGTACCAGCTGAAAGCGGCTCAGCGGCGGGCCAATGTGCTGGGGGCCTTTGGCGTGGTGCCGGGAAAAGAGGCGCTTGTTCGCTCCCGGCGGGTGCTTGTGGTGGACGATGTACTCACCACTGGCAGTACTCTGTCGGAATGTGCCCGGGTGCTCCGTGAGGCCGGGGCCCGGGAGGTATATGGGGCGGTGTTTGCCCGCACCTTTGCCAAGCGTCCGGGGGACAAAACCGGAAAGCGGGTATGAAGAGGATGGAACTTTGTTTGGCTGGGACAGAAAAGTTGGCCCAAGCGGCGCAGATGTACCAGCGCATTGTGCAGAATAGGGAGAAATAAAAAAGGGACAGGAAATTTGAACAGCACCCCATTTGTTAGACAGTATGGTATACTATCTAACAAGTGGGGTGTTTTGCTATGCCAAAAGGAGTACCAAACAAACGATATACGCCGGAATTCAAAAAACTGGTGATTGAAACCATGCAGAAAGAGAAATTGAGTTACAGCGAAACCTGCCGTAGATTTGAGGTAAACAGCAGAGATCGAATCAAATCATGGGAGCGAATCTACCTGGAAGAAGGGCCGGAAGGGTTAGCCATCGAACGGCGTGGCCGCAGCAGTAAGGGTCGTCCGCCAAAGCAGTTGCCGAAGCAGGTAGAAGAAGA
>NZ_JAHLPO010000035.1:0-17692 GCF_018917925.1 Intestinimonas sp. MSJ-38
GGACGACTTTGCAAAGCAGCTTGCCGTCCACAACCGCCGCTCCAACAACTTGCCCATGAGACCCCTCCGCTGGATGGCTCCCGCTGAGGTCACTGTCCAATATGTTTGACAAACCTACATTTGGGGATTTTACCGGGATAATTCCTCCATTTTTACAAAAGATATAAGCATCTTTCCAGTATCTTTTTTGAATCTGCCGTGAAGGGAGCCTATTGCCATGTATGAGACCATCCGCGCAAAGCGCATGATCAGCTTTTTGCTCTGCGTCAGTCTGCTTTCTCTGACTGCCGCTTTTTTCTTCCGCTTCCGCTGGGAGCAGGCCCAGCGCCGTGAGGTGCAGCTGCGCCAGCAGGCCTATTCCCAGCTGGTCAGCAGCGTCTCCTCTCTGGAAACCGCCTTGCAGAAGGCCCGCTGCTCCGGCACCGCTTCCATGCTCTCCCAGATGTCGGCCCAGATCTGGCGGGAGGCCGCCTCGGCTTCCCAGGCCCTCTCTTCCCTGCCTCCGGAGACAGAAGGGCTGCAGCAGGTGCAGAAATTCATCAACCAGGCGGGAGAATATGCCTACACCCTCATCGGCCGGAAGGCTTCCCTGACAGAGCAGGAATATGACACCCTCTCCGATCTCCACCAGGCCGCCGACCGGCTCTCCCTGGAGCTTCTGTCCACCCAGGCCGCCCTGGGGGAAAATCTGCATTTTCCCCAGCAAGCCGTATCCGCCGGGGACTTTGACACCGATACCCCGGAACAGGCGGACTACCCCTCCCTCACCTATGACGGCCCCTTCTCCGATCATCTGGATCAGCTGGAGCCGCTGGCCCTCCAGTCTTTGCCCACCTTGTCCCCGGAAGAGGCCCTCACCCAGGGCGCAGCCTTCTGCGGCCTTTCCCAGGATGCCCTCACCGTCACCGGAGAAACAGAAGGAGACATCCCCTGTTACCGTCTGGAAGGGGGAAACATCTCCTTGCTGCTGACAAAGCAAGGCGGCCGGGCTCTGCTGCTCACCGATGGCCGGGAGCTCACCGCCCCCACCCTGTCTCCCCAGAAAGGAGCGGAGATCGCCCAGGAATTCCTCCGCAGCCGGGGCTATACCAATATGTGCCGCAGCTATTATGAGACAAACCAAGGGACTGTGACGGTGAACTTTGCGCCGGTGGAAGAAGGACGGCTGCTTTACCCCGACCTGATCAAAGTAACGGTGGCCTTGGACAATGGCAGCATCCTGGGTTTTGAAAGCCGGGGGTATGTGATGAACCACCGGGTGCGGGAATTCACCCCTTCCGGCCTGTCCATTGAAAAAGCCGAAACCCTGCTCTCCCCTCTGCTCACCGTCAAACGCAGGGGCCAGGCCATCATCCCTTCGGCGGGAGCCAAGGAGATGGATTGCTACGAATTTCTTTGCTCTACCCCCGATGGGGCAGAGTGTCTGGTCTATCTCAACACCCAGACAGGAGAAGAGGAAAACATCCTGCTTCTTCTCACCGGAGAAAACGGCGTCCTCACTGCCTGATTCTTTCCCGGCTGCTATGCAAACAGAGTGTTAAACTCCCGGGCCGCCGCCACAGCCTGCCGGAGAGCCTCCTCATCCTCTCCGGCAGGAAGGTGGTCGGTGCCGATGCTGGCCACCTGACGGATCTCCCCGGCCCCCATCTCTCGCAGGATGATCCGGGATGTGCGAAAAGCACAGGAAGGATCTTTGGTGCTGCCGCCTCCTGTGAGCAGCACCAGTCCGCCTTTGGTCTGTTCCCATCCGCTTCCCTGGTTTCGCCGGGCCATATACAGAGCCTGGAACCGGCTGCACAGAGCAAGTAGCGGGCCGGTGAGGGTGGAAAAATAAAGGGGAGAGGCCAACACCAGCACCTGGGCCTTTTCCACCTTCTCGTAAATCCCCTGCATTCCGTCGTTTATGACGCATCCTCCGCCCCCGGCGCAGCGGCGGCAGTCAACGCAGGGGGACAGAGTCGATCTATAAGCGTCGATCTGTTCCACCTGTCCCTGGATTTCCCGGCAAAAGGCCTGTATCAATGCGCTGGTGTCCCCTGCTCTCCGGGGAGAACCGTTGAAAATCAATGTATACACCCTGCATCCGTCCTCTCTCGCCCGCAGGCATCTGTTTGCTTTTCAGTATACCAGCCTCTTCCTCTTCCCGCAATTCTCTTCCTCTCTGGTCAATCTGCTTTTTTTCCTCCATCTTTTTTCTTCCAGGTACATCAAAGTGACAAAAGTCCATGGAATATCTGGGAAAAAAAGCAAAATCCCTTGACGGGTACTTTAGCCTACTATATAATTTATAAAATGAACAAAGGCGTTCATTAAAGGGGAAAAGAAGAGTGCTTTTGTCCTTTAATGGACGCCTGCTTTTTGCAGCCAGATCATTTCGGAATATCGGGAGGAAACTGTTATGCTTACTGCGATCACCGGCATCAACTGGGGCGATGAGGGCAAGGGCCGCATGGTGGACCTTTTGTCGGAAAACTATGATATCGTCGTCCGCTATCAGGGGGGCAACAACGCCGGCCACACCGTGGTCAATCCCCTGGGCAAATTCATTTTGAACCTGCTGCCTTCGGGCATTCTGCGACCGGAAGTGGTCAATGTGATGGGCAACGGCATGGTCATTGACCTGGAGCATCTGATGGGCGAAATCAAAAATCTCCAGGACGCCGGGGTGCCTGTCTCCCCCAAAAACCTGAAGATCAGCGACAAGGCTGTCATCTGCCTGCCTTATCACAAAATGCTGGACAACCTGGAAGAGGACCGGCTGGGCGACGCCAAGTTCGGCTCCACCCGCCGGGGCATCGCTCCGGTCTATGGGGACAAGTACATGAAGCGGGCGCTGCGCATGGGCGATCTGCTCCATCCCGCCGCCATGGAAAAGCGGCTGGCAAGCGCTGTGGAATGGAAAAACCTGCTGGTGGAAGGAGGCTATCACGCCGAACCTATCACCGTGGAGAGCGTGATGAATTGGCTGCACACCTACGGCGATCCTCTGAAGGAGTTCGTCTGTGACACCAGCGTCTACCTGGATCAGGCGGAAAAGGCCGGCAAGAAGATCCTGTTTGAGGCTCAGCTGGGCGCTTTGCGGGACATCGACTTCGGCATCTATCCCTACACCTCTTCTTCTTCCACCATCGCCGCCTACGCCCCCATCGGCGCAGGTATCCCCAACCACAAGCTGAGCAAGAGCATCGGCATTATGAAGGCCTATTCCTCCTGCGTGGGCGAAGGCCCCTTCACAGTGGAGCTGTTCGGCGAAGAAGCCGACCGTCTGCGGGAAGCTGGCGGCGAATACGGCGCAGCCACAGGCCGGCCCCGTCGGGTAGGTCCCTTTGACTGCGTGGCCTCCCGCTATGGCGTTCGGATGCAGGGCGCCGATGAGATCGCCCTGACCAAACTGGATGTGCTGTCCTATCTGGACAAGATTCCCGTGTGCGTGGGCTATCAGGTGGGCGACAAGCGCACCGACAACTTCCCCACCGGCGAGGACCTGGAAAACGCCAAGCCCATCTACGACTACCTGCCTGGCTGGAAGTGCGACATTTCCCGCTGCCGCCGTGTGCAGGATCTGCCCAAGGCTGCCCTGGACTACATCCACTATCTGGAGAAGGCCGTGGGCTGCCGCATCACCTATGTTTCTGTAGGGGCCGAGCGGGATCAGTACCTGGTTATGTAAAAATGCGGCTTTGCCGCCTGCCCGATTCGGGCCCCGGAACATTCTGCCGGGGCCCGGCTCCTGTCCGGTCCTTTTTCCAAAGGGCCGGCTTTTCAAAGAGTCTGTTTATTCCAAATGATGGAGGATCACCAATGCTGGGAGAGAAATTACACGAAGAATGCGGCGTGTTCGGGGTGCACATCAACACCCAGGAAGCCGCCGGCATCACTTACAACGCCCTGTCGGCTTTGCAGCACCGGGGCCAGGAAGGGGCCGGCATCGCCGTGCTTTCCAAAAACGCCATTTTGTGCCACAAAGATGTAGGGCTTGTCAGCGAAGTATTCAACGGCGACACTTTGAAGAAGCTGCCCGCCTCCGGCATCGGCATCGGCCATGTGCGCTATTCCACCACCGGTGGCAATATCTGTGCCAATGTACAGCCGGTGGTCACCGAATTCCTTCGGGGCCGCATCGCCATCGCCCACAACGGCAACATCGTCAACGCCGGTGAACTGAAAGAGCTCCTCTCCCAGTACGGCTGCGCCTTTTCCGCCACCTCGGACAGCGAGGTCATTTCGGCTTTGATCGCCTATGAGATCATCCGCAATGGCAACCTCCAGGTGGCCGTGACCGCAGCGGCCCGTCAGCTGAGAGGAGCTTTTTCTTTGATTGTCCTCTCTTCGGACGGCACTATGATCGCCGTGCGGGATGGCTGGGGCTTCCGCCCCCTGTGCCTGGGCGAAAACGACCATGGCCACGCCATCGCCTCGGAAAGCTGTGCCTTGGATAGCGCCGGTTTCCGCTTCATCCGGGATATCGAGCCGGGTGAAATGGTGATCATCGACCCCAACGGCAATCTGACGGCCTGCGAGATCCTGGAAAAGGACAACAAAGGCCTGTGTATTTTTGAATATGTGTATTTTGCCCGCCCCGACTCGGTGATCGACGGGCTCAGCGTTTACGAAGCCCGGTACAACATGGGCATCCAGCTGGCCCGGGAATATCCGGTGGAAGCCGATCTGGTATGCGGCGTGCCTGACAGCGGTCTGGAAGCTGCCATGGGCTATTCCAAGGAAAGCGGCCTGGCCTATATCCCCTGTTTTGTGAAAAACCGGTATATCGGCCGCAGCTTCATCTTCCCCTCCCAGTCCCAGCGGGATGCCGCCGTGCGGCTGAAGCTCAACCCGGTGCGGGCCAATTTGGAAGGCAAGCGCATCGTTCTGGTGGACGATTCCATCGTCCGGGGCACCACCAGCGCCAAAATCGTGCGGATGCTCAAGCAGGCCGGGGCCAAAGAAGTGCATATGCGCATTTCCGCTCCCCCCTTCACCCATTCCTGCCATTTCGGCACCGACATTGACAGCGAAGAAAACCTGATTGCCAACAAAATGTCCATCCCGGAGATCTGCCAGCACATCGGCGCCGACAGCCTGGGCTATATCAGCATCAAGGGCCTGAAAGAGGCCTGCCATACCAGCCGGGCCCGCTTCTGTACCGGCTGCTTCTCCGGCGAATATCCCATCGATGTGGGACAGGATCATCATAAAAACCAATTTGAATAATCGGAAAAGGAGGGAATTTATATGGATCAAAAAGCCTATCTGGTTCTTCAGGACGGCACGGTGATGGAGGGCAAGGCCTTCGGCGCCATGGACAGCACCTGCGGCGAAACCGTGTTCACCACCGGCATGACCGGTTATCTGGAGACTCTCACCGATCCCAGCTATTACGGCCAGATCGTGGTACAGACCTTTCCCCTGGTGGGAAATTACGGGGTGATTCCCCCGGATTTTGAAAGCGGCAAAGTGCAGGTCAAAGGCTATATCGTGCGGGAATGGTGCCGCGAGCCCTCCAACTTCCGTTGCCAGGGCGATCTGGATGCCTTTTTGCAGAAAAGCGGTATTCCCGGCATCTACGGCATCGACACCCGCCGGCTGACTAAGCTGATTCGCCGTCATGGCGTGATGAACGGCAAGATCACCCAGGATATCTCCGATCTTCCCGGTATTCTGGAGGAACTGCGGGGATACACCATCCAGAATGCGGTGGAAAGCGTCACCTGCCAAAGCCCCCGCACCGATGCCCCGGAGGAGCCCCGGTTCCGGGTGGTGCTCATGGACTTCGGCGCCAAGGAGAACATCCGCTGCAGCCTGGTAAAAAGAGGCTGCGAGGTTCTCACCCTCCCGGCCCACACCCCGGCGGAGGAAGTGCTCTCCTATTCCCCTGACGGCATTATGCTCTCCAACGGCCCCGGCGACCCGGCGGAAAACACCCAGATCATCCATGAGATCGGCAAACTCTATCAATCGGGCGTGCCCATTTTCGGCATCTGCCTGGGTCATCAGCTGCTGGCCCTGTCCCAGGGCGGCAAAACTGTCAAACTGAAATACGGCCACCGGGGTGCAAACCAGCCGGTGCGGGACATTTCCACCGGCCGGGTTTATATCACCAGCCAGAACCACGGCTATGCTGTGGACAGCGACGCTCTGCCCTCTCATGCTCAGGTGAGCATGGTCAATGCCAACGACGGCACCTGTGAAGGCATCGCCTATGAAAACGCCCCGGTATTCACCGTCCAGTTCCATCCGGAAGCCTGCGGCGGCCCTCTGGATACCCAATTTCTCTTTGACCAATTTATCAAACGGATGGAGGAGATGCGATAATGCCCAGAAATCCCGATATCAAAAAAGTGCTGGTCATCGGCTCGGGCCCCATTGTCATCGGTCAGGCCGCCGAGTTTGACTACGCCGGCACCCAGGCCTGCCGGGCTTTGAAGGAAGAAGGGCTGGAGGTCATGCTCATCAACTCCAACCCGGCCACCATCATGACCGACGGTGTCATGGCCGACGAGATCTACATCGAACCGCTGACCCTGGACACCGTCAAGCGGATCATCGAAAAGGAAAAGCCCGACAGCCTGCTGTCCACCCTGGGGGGACAGACCGGCCTGAACCTGTCCATGGAACTGGCCAAAGACGGCTTCCTGGCGGCCCACAATGTGAAGCTGCTGGGGGCCAATCCGGAGACCATCGACAAAGCCGAAGACCGGCAGGTGTTCAAAGACACCATGGAGAGCATCGGCCAGCCGGTGATCCCCTCCAAGGTGGTCACCGATCTGACAGGCGCTTTGTCTTTTGCCAAGGAGATCGGCTATCCTGTCATCGTCCGTCCCGCCTTCACCCTGGGCGGCAGCGGCGGCGGCATCGCCCAGAACGAAGAGGAACTGCGGCACATCGCCGCCACCGGTCTGCGTCTGTCTCCCATCACCCAGGTGCTCATTGAGAAGTGCATCTCCGGGTGGAAAGAAATCGAGTTTGAAGTGATGCGGGACAGCAAAGGCAATGTAATTACCGTCTGCTCCATGGAAAACTTCGATCCGGTGGGCGTTCACACCGGCGACAGCATCGTCATCGCCCCGGCAGTGACCCTCTCCGACAAAGAATACCAGATGCTCCGTTCGGCGGCCCTCAACATCATCACCGCCATGGGCATCGAAGGCGGCTGCAACTGCCAGTTCGCCCTGAATCCGGACAGCTTTGAATATGCCGTCATCGAGGTCAATCCCCGCGTGTCCCGTTCCTCCGCCCTGGCCTCCAAGGCCACCGGCTATCCCATCGCCAAGGTGGCCGCCCTCATCGCCATCGGCTACACCCTGGACGAAATCACAAACGCCGTCACCGGCAAAACCTGTGCCTGCTTTGAACCCACACTGGACTATGTGGCCGTCAAGCTTCCCAAATGGCCCTTTGACAAATTCGTCTATGCCAAGCGTCTTCTGGGCACCCAGATGAAGGCCACCGGCGAAGTGATGGCCATTGCCCAGAACTTCGAAAGCGCCATCCACAAGGCGGTGCGTGGTGCAGAGATCGGCCTTTCCAGCCTGACCCTGCCCAAACTGCAAAAGCTCACCGACGAGGAACTGCGGGCCCAGATCAGCGTGTGTGATGATGAGCGCCTGTTCGTCATCTATGAAGCCCTGAAGCGGGATTTCGCCCCTGAGGAAATCCACGACATCACCAAAATCGACCTGTGGTTTTTGCATAAACTCCAGAATATCGCCCGGTATGAAAACGCCATCTGCGGCGCTCCTCTCACAGAGGAACAGTACCGGGAGGGCAAGCGTCTGGGCTTCCCGGACAAGGTGCTGGAGAGCATCTCCGGCTCCAAACTACCCTGCCATCTGTCGGCCTCCTTCAAAATGGTGGATACCTGCGGCGCCGAGTTTGACGCCGAGACCCCCTATTTCTATTCCTGCTGCGATGAGGAAAACGAGGCAGCCGAATTCATTGCAGAACACCAGAGCGGTAAGGAGACGGTGATCGTCTTCGGCTCCGGCCCCATCCGCATCGGCCAGGGCATCGAATTTGACTACGCTTCGGTCCACTGTGTCCGCTCCCTGAAAAAAGCCGGTTACGATGTGGTCATTGTCAACAACAATCCGGAAACGGTGTCCACCGACTTTGACACCAGCGACCGTCTGTATTTTGAACCCCTCACCCCGGAAGATGTGATGAACATCATCGAAACCGAAAAGCCGGTGGGTGTTGTGGTGGCCTTCGGCGGCCAGACCGCCATCAAGCTGACTAACTTCCTGGAGAGCCAGGGCGTGCGCATCCTGGGCACCCCGGCGGACAGCATCGATATGGCGGAAGACCGGGAGCGGTTTGACGCATTGCTGGAAAACCTGCACATCAGCCGTCCCAAGGGCCTGACTGTTATGACAAAGGACGAAGCCCTGAACGCCGCCCGCAGCCTGGGCTATCCGGTGCTCATGCGGCCTTCCTATGTTCTGGGCGGACAGAATATGATCATCGCCTTCAGCGATGAGGACATCGAAGAATACATGGGCATCATTCTGTCCCACAAGATCGAAAACCCGGTGCTCATCGACAAATACCTTATGGGCATCGAGCTGGAAGTGGACGCCATCTGCGATGGTGAGGATGTGCTCATCCCCGGCATCATGGAACACATCGAGCGGGCCGGTGTGCACTCCGGCGACTCCATCGCCGTCTACCCCGCCTGGAACCTGAATGGTCTGCAGGTGGAAAAGATCATCTCCTACACCCGGGATCTGGCCCTGTCCATGAATACACGAGGACTGGTGAATATCCAGTATCTGATCCACGAAGGGGAGATCTATGTCATCGAGGTCAATCCCCGTTCTTCCCGTACCATCCCCTATATCAGCAAGGTCACCGGCGTGCCTATGGTGGATCTGGCCACCCGGGCCATGCTGGGTGAAAAACTCAGCGATATGGGCTATGGCACAGGCCTGTATCCCCCACCCCCCTATGTGGCGGTAAAGGTGCCGGTGTTCAGCTTTGAAAAGCTCACCGATGTGGATGTGCAGCTGGGGCCGGAAATGAAGTCCACCGGCGAAGTGCTGGGCATTGGCAAGACCCTAGAAGAGGCCTTGTACAAAGGCCTGATCGGCGCCGGTTACCGGATGGAGCGCATTGGCGGAGTGCTGCTGACGGTGTGCGACACCGACAAGCACGAAGTGGCCGCCCTGGCCCGGAAGTTTGATTCCCTGGGCTTTGAACTTTACGCCACCCAGGGCACAGCCCGGGTGCTGGAAGAAGCCGGACTTTCCGCCCATGTGGTGAGCAAGATCCATGAATCGGATGAAAACACCGCAACACTGCTGGAAAGCGGCCGGATCAGTTATATCCTCTCCACCTCCTCCAAGGGCCGCCTGCCCTGGCTGGACAGCGTGAAGATCCGCCGGAAAGCGGTAGAGCTGGGCATCCCCTGCCTCACCTCCATGGACACGGCTTCTGCCCTGGCCGACAGCCTGCGCAGCCGCTATGGTCAGCACAACACCGGCCTTGTGGATCTGAATCATATGCGCAAAGAGCGTGTTCCCCTCCGCTTTACCAAGATGCAGGGGGCGGGCAATGACTATATCTATTTCAACTGCTTTGACCATCAGGTAGGAAGTCCGGAAAGTCTGGCCGTGCTCCTTTCCGACCGGCACTTCGGCATCGGCGGCGACGGTGTGGTGCTCATCTGCCCCTCTCAGAAAGCTGACGCCCAGATGCGGATGTTCAACCTGGACGGCAGCGAAGGAAAAATGTGCGGCAATGCCATCCGCTGCGTGGGCAAATACCTGTATGAAGAAGGCATTGTGAAAAAGCAGGACATGACCATTGAAACCCTCAGCGGCATCCGCACCCTGCATCTGTATGTGCAAAGCGGCACAGTCACTTCGGTGACGGTGGACATGGGCAAGGCCATCCTGAACCCTGACCAGATCCCGGTGAATCTGCCGGGTGTGGACGCTGTGGGCCGCACCATCACCGTGGGTGATAAAGAGTATGAAGTCACCTGTCTCTCCATGGGCAATCCCCACTGCGTGGTGTTCTGCAACAATCTGGACAATCTCCCCCTCTCGGAAATTGGTCCCCTCTTTGAACACCATCCTCTCTTCCCTCAGGGAGTCAACACCGAGTTTGTCCGGGTGCTGGACCGCACCACCATCCAGATGCGGGTGTGGGAACGGGGCAGCGGCGAAACCTTCGCATGCGGCACTGGAGCCTGCGCCGCGGCAGTGGCCAGCGTACTGCGAGGCCACTGTCTGGAAAACAAGGACATCACCGTCAAGCTGTTGGGCGGCGAGCTGATGATCCGCTATACTCCTCAAGCGGTCTTTATGACCGGCAAGGCCCAGCGGGTCTTTGAAGGAACCATTGAGATCTGATACAAAGCTGCCTTCTCCGGCTTTGGCCGGAGAAGGCTCTAAAAAAGGACGGAGTCACATGAGAGATTACGCACAAGAACTAAAAAAGCGAGTGGCCTTTATCCAATTTGCCCTGAAGGATGCCCATTGCCAGGGCATCGTCTATGGCAACAGCGGCGGCAAAGACAGCGCCCTGGTGGGCATTCTGTGCAAACTGGCCTGTGAAAACACACTGGGCGTAGCCATGCCCTGCCAGTCCTCCCGGAATTTCGGTGAGGACATGGTGGATGCTCTGGCCGTGGCCGAGCAGTTCCATATCGAGACGGTGACGGTAGACCTCACCGAAGTGAAGCAAGCCATCTGCCGCCAGATCGAAGGGGTGGAAACACTGAGCAAGCCCTCTCTGGGCAACATCGCTCCCCGCTTGCGGATGACCACTCTGTATGCCATTGCCCAGACCCGGGGCGCTTTGGTGGCAGGCACCGGCAACAAATGCGAGCGGTACATGGGCTACTTCACCAAATGGGGCGATGGCGCCTGCGACTTCAACCCCATTTCCGACCTGACGGTCACCGAGATCTACGAATTCCTGGCCTATTTGCAGGCCCCGGAAAACATCATCAAAAAAGCTCCCTCCGCCGGTCTTTTTGAAGGCCAGACCGATGAGGATGAAATGGGCGTCACCTATGACGAAATCGAGTCCTACATGGCCACCGGTTCCTGCGGCAACGATCACGACCAGATCATCCAGCGGGCCCACCGGGTCACCGAGCACAAACGGCGTATGCCCCTGATTTATACCGAAGATTAACAAAACAGCACAAAAGCCGCAGGATTTCTCCCGCGGCTTTTCTTTTGTTCTCTTTACTTTTTCTCTGGAAATGCCCAAGAAAGAGCCTTTTCTAGACCTTCTTCCCTCAGGATATGCCAGAATTCCTGCCGGTTTTCCGGCAGCTGTACCGGCCCTTGCAGGCGGCCTTGCTGGGAGAGAGCCTCTTCCGCAGACCTTTGTTCCAGCATCAGATCTCCGGCGCACTCTTTCAGCAGCCGCTCCCCTTTGGGAGTGGACACCAGAATCAAACTGACTCCCCGGCTGTCATAGGCCCGGGGGGCAAACTTTTCGATGCCCCAGTAATCGGCAATGGTCACATCGGTACACCGATGTGGTTGCGGATAGGGACAGTTTCCGCAGCTGGGCCGGATGATGGAACGGTTCTCGAAAAACATCTGATAAAACCGTGGGTCCTCCCCTCGCACCGGCATGGTGCTGGTTTGGTACTGGAAGATCTTATTGCTTCCCACCCGGCTCCAGCCCAATGCTTTGGAGCGGAAGGAGACCCATTTCAGCTTTCCTCCCCGCTCCTGCTCCAGCAGCTTTTTATAGGCTTCCCAGGCCCCAGGACTGGGGATGCCATAACAGATCACATCGCAGCACACCAGCTCGTCCTTCTCCCCCAGTGCCCCCAGGCTGGCCCGCAGGCCGGCATTCTGACAGGGCGTGCCGGTGAAAAGCACGGGGCGTCCCTCCAGCAAATCGGCCTTAATCTGAGAGAAGGTATCCCCCAGGCGGCTTTGCACATATTTGGACACCCGCATGGGGTCCCGTTCTTCCGGAGTCACGGCCCGGGCATGGCGCACCTGAAGGTTTTCGTCCAGCACCGCTCCATAAACTGCCCCACCCCGTCGAAGCATGGCGTCCGACAGGGCGGTAAACGCCCCGCCAGAGGTGGAAAGGGACAGCACCCTGGCATCTTTGTGCTTGGCCAGATAAAAGATTGGCTCTGATCCTACCCCTTTTCCCTCAGGGAAAGGGCAGATCTTTTGACACAGGCCGCAGTCCCGGCACAGTTCCTTCCGTATCACCGGATAAAGAAAGCCTTCCTCATCGGGCTCCATCTCAATGGCTCCATAGGGACAAGCGGACTTGCAGGCGCCACAGCCGCAGCACAGTGCTTTTTCTTTGTAAACCTGGTCCATCCCCTTACAAGCTCCTGGCCAGCTGGCACACTTTCTCCAGATCGGCGCTTTGGGCCATATCCCCCTTCTGCTTCATACCGGGGATGGTGACAATGCCCTTGTCCTCCCATTTCAAATAGGAACAGATGGCTTTATACTGGCTGATGGCCGCATCATATACGCCAGGAGAGCCGGAATCCAGCAGCAGCGCCGCCTGATTGTGATGGAATCCCTTTTTTCCCCGGGCATAGAGCCGGTCGATAAAGCATTTCAGCTGGGCACTCACATCAAACCAGTAGATAGGCGAAGCCAGCACCAGCAAATCGGCCTGGTCCACCTTCTCCAGCAGCTGGGCCATGTCGTCCTTCTGGACACATTGCCCGTCGTGGCCAAAGCAATACTGACACCCCAGACAAGGGGCGATTTTCTTTCCGCTCAGGCTGACCAGTTCTGCCTGATGGCCCTTTTTCACCACTTCCTCCCGGAAGGTCTCCGCCATGATGTCGGTGTTTCCCCCTTTGCGAGGGCTTCCGCTGACGATCAAAATGTTCATATCCGCTTCCATCCTTTCTTTTGTTTGATTTTAGGATACACCCGGAATAAACCGCTGTCAACAAAGCGCCGGAATGCTTCCAAAGGATTCTTCGCCCTGTTTTATCCAACTGATTTCGGCAAAGAAGGGAGACCGTTTGCCCTACCCTTATTGATTCGCAAAAAGCCGCGACCTGTGCGTGGATTTTTGCATTTTTCAAGGAGCAAGTGTGCGCCAAAGCATGCACCCAGGCCCTTGCAGAAATTCGAAAAAGTGGCCTGAGCTACTTTTTCGGCATAGGAAAGCCCGCCGAATGCTTCGGCGGGCTTTTGAGGATACAATCTAATTATTCTTCGTGGATCAGGCCGCCCAAGGGCTGACCGGTATAGGCGTCGATGTACACCTCATAGCTACCAGGAGTTTCGTCTTCATGGATGAACACCACACTCCACACGGCCCGGGTCAAATGGGTCTCCGGATCGTAGCTGTAGCCTCCCTCTTTGGGAGTAAAGATGAAGTTGGGCTCCACAATGGCATACTCAGCAGCTTGGAATACAGCACCGGAAATGCCGCCCTCTTTCAGGCTCTCTTCTGCGGCCTTCACGGCTTCTTCCTGAGAAATGGGCTTCTGATCGCTTCCCACCTGGATGAGCATCAGATCCAGACAATCGGCAGAGATCATCTCACCATCTTCTGCGGAGATAACCACCTGCACAGTCTGGCCCTGGGAGCGTAGTTTGGGCAGGTTCTTCAGCCGGGCCACCCGCTGATAGGTGACCACCCACTGGCCCTCCTCCTGTGTGACACCGCTCATCTCATAGCCGGTGGAGAAAGGCAAGCCCCAGTTATAATAGGCATTGGCCCGCTCCACCGCTTCTGTGGCCGTTTCGATGGGCGCATTGGCTTCCGAATCGGCGGTATAGAACCGGCTGACCCGGGTGACACTTTCATCCTTGCTGCGGTAAGTCACATTGCCCATAGGGGTCTCCACAACCCGCAGCTTCCAGCCCCGTTCCGGATCGCTAGTGGTGTACACTTCCATGTCCGCCACATCGGGTTCCTGGAAGAGTCCCTGTTCCAATGCGCTCTCATAGGTGATATGGGCCTGCTTTCCATCGTCACCCAGGAAAGGAGTGCCGTCTGCATTGGTCTTGCGGCCAAAGCACTTCACCTGGAACTCGATATCCCCCAAAATCAGCTTGGTCCGTTCTTTCAGTTGTTCATCGGTCATAGGTTCATCCACCGCAGTGACCCATTTCAGGCTGTCGGCCTGTTCGGCCAGATCGGGGTCCAGCATCTCCGCCAAGCGGTTTTTCTCCTGATTCATGCCATAGGCATAGCAGAAATAGCAGGCACCGCCCCATACAGTCAGAGATACCAGAACAATCACCAGCCCCCGGAGCCATCTTTTCTTTTTGGGCACCGCAGGCTGAGAGACGGAATTCTTTTTCTTTTTCTGAGACATTCTTACACTCCTTACGGGTTTGTCCGTTGTTTTCAAAACACTCCTCTGAGAGAGGACATATATATTTAGTATACCATAGACTCTCTCAAAAAGAAATGAGCAATTTTCCCCGAAAAGGCAGCCTATGAAGCGGTTTTCCTTTATTTATGTATGCGCCACAATGGATTTGTTCTTCCATCTTCCAGACAGGTAGTAAAGGCCGGACAGCACCACACCGGCCAGCCAGCCGATCACATAGCAATAGAACAGGTTGTCCCGGCCAAAATGATCCGCTAGGAAATAAGCCACTGGGATACGAACCAGCCACAGAGAAATCAGGGTGGAGATCATGGGCATAATGGTTTCTCCGGCCCCCCGCATCACTGCGTTCAGAATGAACATAAAGGAAAAGACCACATAAAAAGGCATGATCCGATCCAGATAAGCACAGCCAGCTGCAATCACCTGGGGATCCTGGGAAAACAGCCGCATACACACCGGCCCCAGAGGCACCAGGAAAATGGCCACCACTACATTGACGGCGGCCGCCATGGCCACAGTATACCACATTCCCCGGTTGACCCGTTCCATTTTGCCAGCACCGATGTTCTGCCCCACATAGGTGGTCACAGCGATGGCAAAGCTCTGTACCGGCATAAATCCAAAGGTATCCAGTTTATTGGCCCCCTGGAACCCGGCGATGAAAGCGGTATCATAGCGGTTGATCAGCGTTTGCAGCACCATGACTCCCACGGAAAACAGCGCCTGCTGAATGCCGGAAGGAATGCCCAGCTTCATGGCCCTGCCAAACAGATGCCGGTCAAAATCCCAATGGAAGGGGCGAATGCGAATTTCCTTGTAATGCTTGTTGATATAAAAAATACCGAACAGCCAGGAACAGAACTGAGCGATGATGGTGGCCAGGGCCACACCCATCACACCCCAGGAGAACACAATGACAAACACCAGATCCAGCACGATATTAATCACACAGGCAATGGACAGAAACAGCAGCGTGGTACGGCTGTTGCCCAATCCTTGCAAAATACCGGCATTCACATTGTACCCCAGGTTGCCCACAACCCCGGCAAAGACCACCATCACATAGGTGCGGGCCATACCATAGGCATCTTCCGGCACATTCATCATGCGCAGCAGCGGCCCTGCCAGCAAGATGCCCAGAATGGTCAGCGGCACGGCCCCCACCAGAATGGCGTTATAGATGGTGGCTACAGTTTTGCGCAGGCTTTCCTTGTCCCCCGCCCCATAAAACTGGGAGATCATCACGGTGGCGCCGGTGCCCAACCCCATGAACAAAGACACCAGCATGAAAATCACCGGAAAGCCGGTTCCCACGGCGGCCAAGGCAGCATCTCCCACAAAATTGCCCACCACAATGCTGTCCACCATGTTGTAAAGCTGCTGAAGCACATTTCCAAACAGCAGCGGCAAGGCAAACAAACAGATGAGTTTTGCCGGATTGCCCTGGGTCATATCGGTGGCCACCCTTTTTTTCTTCACTTCCCCTGTCAACGCACATCCTCTCCTTTCTCTTTTTCCCACACTTTTCTGTTTTATAAAAAGCCGCCCCAAACAGGGCGGCTTTTGTGCCTTATCGGCTTTCCGCTGGCGGGTCGATCACCATCTGACGGTAATCCAGCGGCTCAAAGCCCTTGCGGGCATAGAGACGGGCCGCCCCGCCGTTATCCGGTGTCACCTCCAGACGGAACCGGGCCGCATGGGGAAATTGTTTCCGAACAAAATCCAGCGCTTCGGTGCCCAGGCCGCATCCACGGAAATTTTCATGGAGAAACAGCTCTTCGATGAGCACCACCATGCCCCCCACTTCCGAAGAATAGGTGAAAGACAGGATCATGTATCCTGCCGTCTGGCCATCTTTTTCGATGATATACCCTTTGATGTAGGGGCTGCCCTGAAGCATCTCCTGAAAATTCTTGTGGTAAATCTCCCTGGGGATGGGATGCAGTACAGCATTGCTGCTGTAAAACTCCTGGCCCATGTCCAAATACCGTTTTTCATCCTGGGCTGTCATCTCGCGGATCAAATTATCCTCTCCTTTGAAAATCATTACAAAAGACAGTATACCAGCTTCTCACACAAAAAGCAAAGCCCCTCATTCCTCCTGCTCTGGCTGCTCCGGCAGGAACAAACCTCCTCCCAGCTGCCGCCATACCCCGGCCCCCACCAGAAAGCTGAGGGAAAAGAGCAAAATGGTCCAGCACACCTGTCTCTCTTCTTCCTGCTCGGGCGAAACCGGCTCTGCCAAGGCGCTGTCCTGGGTTTCCGTGGCTTCTTCCTCCTGGGGCCGGGATGTTTGCTCGTAGTTTTCCTCCCGGCTGCTCCACTCCAGCTTTTTTTCGGCGTATTCTCCCAAGTCTCCATCCTGCTGCGCCAGTTGCTGGAGAAGCTGCTGCTGAGAGGGGGTGGAAAACTCCAGATGCAGAAGCAAAGTGGTGCGCAGATACTCTTCCTCCTGTTCATCCAGCAGCATCTGATACAGGCGCTCATCGGTCTCTTCTCCACCTGTCTGCATCTCCCGCAGCTGGATCACCGCCGCCCGAAAGGCAGTAGAACGGCTTTTGTCCAAAATAATGGACAGAAGATCCTCATCGCTGAGCTCGTCCAGCCGGTCGATCATCGCCGCCGTCCAGGGAGTGAGCACATCTTCCTCTTCACCGTGGGGACTGTCGGCCACCACCTCATAGGCCCGCTCCATATCGGCCAGAAGTTCCTCTGGAGTCAGGGCCGTCAGCAGTTCATACACCTGATCAAAATCCATTTCCCCTTCCTGCAGCAGAAGATCGGAAGGGGCGGCCCATCCATGAATCCCCAAACACAAGGCCAGCAAAATTCCACAGCAAAAAAGTTTTTTCCTTTTCATATTGGCTCCCATCTGCATCAAGTCAGCATTTTGCGTCTTTGTCTTTTATCTTACTCAAAAAGAAAAGGGTCCGTCAAGCGAAGAGACTGTTTGTTCAAAAGAAGTTCTCATTTCCCCCAGAAAAAAGCCGCCAGGCCCTGTGAACTGCACCCCACTTGTTAGACAGTATGATATACTATCTAACAAGTGGGGTGTTTTGCTATGCCAAAAGGAGTACCAAACAAACGATATACGCCGGAATTCAAAAAACTGGTGATTGAAACCATGCAGGAAGAGAAATTGAGTTACAGCGAAACCTGTCGTAGATTTGAGGTAAACAGCAGAGATCGGATCAAATCATGGGAGCGAATCTACCTGGAAGAAGGGCCGGAAGGGTTAGCCATCGAACGGCGTGGCCGCAGCAGTAAGGGTCGTCCGCCAAAGCAGTTGCCGAAGCAGGTAGAAGAAGATCTGCTGGCAGAAGTTCAGCGGTTGCGTGCGGAGAATGACTACCTAAAAAATTTGCAAGCCTTGGTTTTGGAAGAGGA
>NZ_JAHLPO010000036.1:0-15840 GCF_018917925.1 Intestinimonas sp. MSJ-38
ACGGATAACGGCTTTGAGTTTACCAACCGCTTCTCCAACAGTAAGCGCGAGCTGCCGACGCTATTTGAAAAAACAGCCGCCGAACTGAATATCCGACATAAACTGATCCGTCCTTACACACCGCGCCACAACGGAAAGGTCGAGCGCAGCCACCGCGAGGATCAGAAACGCTTCTACTCTTGCCACTCGTTCTATTCCTTGGATGACTTTGCAAAGCAGCTTGCTGTCCACAACCGCCGCTCTAATAACTTGCCCATGAGACCCCTCCGCTGGATGTCTCCCGCTGAGTTCACTGTCCAATATGTTTGACAAACCTACACACAAATCAGGGAAGAAAAGCCGCCTTGCCTTGCATTCCCGGGAAGATATGGTATGATAAAAAGGCCTATCCCGGCAAAGGGATCGGGCCGAGAAGAACGAGAAAAGAAAGGCGGCAGCATGATGGCTGGACAGAAGAACGATTCGATTTTGGGGCGTATTTTCAAAAGGTATTTTGTGGATGCCATGGGCTCCATGGCTTTGGGACTGTTTTCTTCCCTGATCATCGGACTGATCATTTCTCAGCTGGCTCAGTTTTCCCCTTTTTCCTTTTTGGCGCCGGTGACCGAAGTACTGGGAGCCAAATCCCCGGTGATCGGTGCGGCCATCGGTGTGGCTATTGCCTATGGGTTGAAGGCCGATCCGCTGGTGATCTTTTCGGCGGCTTCCTGCGGCGCCATCGGCTATGCGGCCGGGGGAGGCAATGGCGGACCGGTGGGCGCATTCATCGCCGCCGTGGTGGGCGCCGAACTGGGACAGCTTCTGTCCAAGAAAACACCGGTGGATATCATCATCACCCCCTTTGTCACCATTGTCACTGGCGGCCTGGCCGGCGGCTTTGTGGGTCCGCATGTGCAGAGCTTTATGTATTGGCTGGGCAATCTGGTGAATGAAGCCACCACCTTGCAGCCGCTGCCCATGGGGATCATCGTGGGGATTGTGGTGGGCATGGTGCTCACTTTGCCCATCAGTTCGGCGGCTTTGTGTATCATGATGGATCTCAGCGGCCTGGCGGCCGGTGCGGCCGCCGCGGGATGCTGCGCCCAGATGATCGGCTTCGCCGTCATTTCCCTGCGGGAAAACGGAGTGGGCGGCCTTCTGAGCCAGGGTCTGGGCACTTCCATGCTCCAGGTGCCCAACATCATGCGCCATCCGCAGATCTGGATTGCTCCCACAGTGGCCAGCGGCCTGTGCGGCGCCATCAGCGCCGCCTTGCTGGGCATGACCAACAACGCTTCCGGCGCCGGTATGGGCACCAGCGGTCTGGTGGGGCAGTTTGGCGCGCTGGCCGTGATGGGTTACTCCACAAAAACCTTTTTGCTCATTGCGCTGGTCCATTTTGTCCTTCCTGCCCTTACGGCTTTGCTGGTGGACCGGCTGCTGCGCCGGATCGGCTGGGTCAAGGAAGGTTATATGAAACTCGACATATGAAGCTCTGTGTGGTAAAATAAAAAAGTATTTTATCAAAAAGACACATCCCCACGCCGGTGAAACACTGGAAAAGACCGGCGGGAGAGAGGAGAGAACGGAAATGGAATTGACTTATAAGATCTTTACCGATACCACCACCGACCTGACGCCGGAGTGGATGACAGAAAACAATGTGGGCTGGCTGGAGCACGGCATCGTCATTGACGGCAAGGAAATCAAGGACGATTTCGGCAAAACGGTGCCTCACAAAGAATTTTACCAGCGGCTGCGGGGCGGGTTGATGCCCACCACCACCCAGGTGGATATCCCCACCTTTACCAATGCCTATGAGCAGGCTCTTCAGCAAGGGCTGGATGTGATCTATATCGGTTTTTCTTCCAAGCTCAGCGGCACATTCAATACATCCCTCATGGTGGCTCAGGAGTTGATGGAGAAATACCCCGGCCGACGGGTGATTTCCTTTGATACGGCAGCCGCTGGTATCGGCCAGGGTATGATCGTTATGGAAGCGGCTCGCTTGCAGCAGCAGGGCATGAGCCTGGATGAGCTGGTGGATGAGGCGCTGCCCCGGCTGAAAAAGACCATCTGCCATTTCTTCACCGTGGATGATCTGAACCATCTGTACCGGGGCGGCCGGTTGTCCCGTTCCAGTGCATTCCTGGGCACACTCATGGGCATCAAACCGGTGCTGTATGTGAGTGATGAGGGAAAACTGGAGCCGCTGAGCAAGGTGCGGGGCCGCCGTCAGGCCATCGCCGAGCTGGCCCGGCTGGCCAAGGAGCATGTGACAAATCCTCAGGATCAGATCATCTATATTTGCCATGCTGACTGCCGGGAGGATGCCGATGAGCTGGCCCGCCTGGTGAAGGAGCAGATGAACCCCAAAGGGGTGGACATCCGCTTCCTGACCCCCATTATCGGCAACCATTCCGGACCGGGGACGCTGGCCGTCTTTGGCTTTGGTAACTCCCGCCTGTAAGGCGTAGGGTGAATCGTTGATTTATGACGACTTTGTATTTGATTCGCCACGGCACCACCAACAGCAATCTGGCCGGTGTGTTCCAGGGCAGTATGGATGTGCCTCTCAATGAAAGAGGGCTTTCTCAGGCTGCTCTTTTGGCCCGGCGCTTTGAAAAGGTGCATCTGGACAAAATTTATGTTTCCGCTTTGCAGCGGGCCCGGCAGACCGGTGAGGCTCTGGCCAAAGGCCGTGGGCTGGAAGTGCAGGTCATGCCCCTTCTCAATGAGATCGACTTGGGGGAGATGGAAGGCCATACCGGGCAGGAGTGCCGTCAGCTGTTTCCACAGGCCGTGCAGGATCTGGAGGAGAATACTGCTTGGTTTCAGGCTCCCGGCGGGGAGAGTACCCGCCAGGTCTATGACCGGATCACCTCGGCCATAAAGCAGATCGTAGCGGACAATCCCCAGGGCACCGTGGCCGTGGTTTCTCACGGCTTTACCATCCAGGTGTATCTGGCCGCCTTGTCCGGCCTGCCCTATGAGGAAATTCAGATGCGCTCTTTCATTGTGGGGAATACCGCAGTGAGCAAATTTGCGTTTGCACCCGGGCAACTGCCCAAGACAGAATATGTAAACGATCAGTCCCACCTTCCGGAAGAACTCCGTTTTGATCTGGCGGAGAATCAACCCAAGGGATAGGGGCCTTTTCCGGCAGCGTGTGCCGGGAAAACAGGGATCAAGAGGCCCCGGAAGGTTTCCGGGGCCTGAGCGTGTCGAAAAAGTGGCTTAGGCCACTTTTTCGAGTTTTTGCAAGGGGCTGTATGCACGCCTTTGGCGCACACTTGCCCCTTGAGAAGTGCAAAAAGCCACGCACAGGTCGCGGCTTTTTGCGGATTGATAGGGGTAGGGTGGACGCCCCTTTTCGTTATAGAGGTTTTTCGACAGTCTGAGGCCCCGGAAGGTTTCCGGGGCCTTTGTCGTAGGATATCGCAGGAAAAAAGGGAGAATTTGCCATGAAAAAGACGATCAGCCTGCCCTATGGGACGGGAGAGATTTCGGCTCAGGTGGAGGAAAGTCAGCTTTTGGGGATTGTGCAGAGCCAGCTGGAGGAATATGAGGCGGAGAAGAGTCCGAAAGAACTTCTGTGCCAGGCCATGGAGAATCCCATAGGCACATCCCGGCTGGAGGAGCTGGCCAAGGGGAAAAAGAAAGTGGTGGTTCTGTGCAGCGACCACACCCGCCCCGTGCCCAGCAAATTGATTTTGCCGCCCATGCTGGGGGCCATCCGCCGAGGCAATCCCCAGGCCGAGATCACGCTGCTCATCGCCACCGGATGCCATCGGGGCACTACCCGGCAGGAGCTTGTGAACAAGCTGGGGGCGGAGATGGCCGAAAAAGAGCATATTCTGATTCACGATTGTGCGGCGGAAGAGGATATGGTGGATCTGGGAATTTTGCCCTCCGGCGGACGGCTGCGAATCAACAAAGCAGCGGTGGAGGCCGATCTGCTGGTGGCCGAAGGGTTTATCGAACCCCACTTCTTTGCCGGTTTTTCCGGAGGGCGCAAAAGCGTGCTTCCCGGCATTGCGGCCAGGGAGACGGTATACGCCAATCACTGCTCTCAATTTATTGACGATCCTCATGCCCGGGCGGGGATTTTGGAAGGAAACCCCATTCATCGGGATATGGTGTGGGCAGCCCGCAAGGCGGGGCTGGCCTATATTGTCAATGTGGTGCTGGGCGGAAAGGGCCAGGTGATCGGGGCCTTTGCCGGAGATTTTGATGAGGCTCATCGGGCCGGTACGGAATTTTTGGCCTCTCTTTGCCAGAAGGAAGCGCCTGAGGCCGATATCGTGGTCACCAGCAACAATGGCTATCCTCTGGATCAGAACATCTATCAGGCGGTGAAGGGGATGTCCACCGCGGAAGTGGCCTGCCGGAAAGGCGGCGTCATCGTCATTGCCGCCCGGTGCGAGGATGGCAACGGCGGAGAAGTGTTCTGGCGCACCTTCCGGGAAGGAAAAGATCCCAAGGTCATCATGGATACTATCCTGGCCACGCCGCAGGATAAGACCCAGGCCGATCAGTGGCAATCCCAGGTCTTTGCCCGGGTGCTGATGAAATGCCGTGTGGTTTTGGTCAGTCAGGCTCCCGATGAGATGGTGCGGGATCTGCATATGACACCGGCCCACTCTCTGGAGGAAGGACTGCGTCTGGCCCAGGAGATGCTGGGGGAGCCTCAGGCTAAGATTCTGGTGGTGCCCCAGGGGATTTCCACCATCCTGCGCCCGCAGGCTCTGTAAGGAAGAATCCGGAAGATGGAAAATGCAGATGGGGAGTATTTGACGAACCGGCAAGGATATGGTAGATTAAAAATGGTATGTTTCGCCGCCGGATACACGGCGGGGCAAACAGACTAATATTATTATTTTTTGGAGGAACACAACATGGACCCGGACCCTGGCCCTATTGGGACACAGCTTTTGCTGCTGGCCCTTTTGACGATGGTGAACGCCTTTTTCGCTTGTGCGGAGATGGCCATCGTCTCGGTGAACAAAACCAAAATCGGTATTTTGGCTGATGAGGGTAGCAAAAAAGCCAAAATGGTGCAAAAGCTGATTCAGGAGCCCACACGCTTTCTATCCACCATTCAGGTGGCCATCACCCTGGCGGGATTCTTCTCCAGTGCCTCGGCGGCCACCGGTATTTCCGAAGTGCTGGGAGCTTATCTCCAGCGCCGCGGCATCCCCTATGGCAATCAGATCTCCTTTGTGGGGGTCACCGTGATCCTGGCCTTTATCACACTGGTATTCGGCGAACTGGTGCCCAAGCGCATCGCATTGCAGAAGGCCGAAAGCATCAGTATGTTTGTGGTAGGCCCGGTGGGTGTGGTGTCGGTGATCGCCTCTCCCTTTGTGAAATTGCTCAGCCTTTCCACCAATCTGGTGCTCCGCATCACCGGGATGCACCATGAACAGCTGGAAGAAAAGGTGAGCGAGGAAGAGATCCGCTCCATGATCGAAAGCGGCAAGGAGCATGGCGTCTTTAACGAAGCGGAACAGGATATGATCGAATCCATCTTTGAGTTCGATGATAAACTGGCCAGCGAAGTGATGACTTCCCGCACCGATGTGTATGCGGTGGACATCAACGAACCTTTGGAGAGCTATCTGGACGAAATGCTGGAGACCCGTCACTCCCGTGTGCCGGTGTACGATGAGGATATCGACAACATTGTGGGCGTGCTCTATATCAAGGATTTCCTGCTGGAAGCCCGGAAGGTGGGCTTTGAGAATGTGGATGTGAAAAAGCTGCTCCACCGTCCTTATTTTGTTCCGGAGACCCGGAATATCGACGAGCTGTTCCAGGATATGCAGCGGGCCAAGCAGTATATCGCGGTGCTCATCGATGAATACGGCGGCTTTTCCGGTATTGTCACCATGGAGGATCTGGCGGAAGAAGTCATGGGCCCCATCGAAGACCAGGGGGATGACGACGAACCCCGGATCATCAAGATTGATAACAGCACTTATATTCTGGAAGGCCTTGTCACCATCGACGATCTGAACGACGAGCTGGGCACAGAGATCGAAAGCGAAAACCACGATACCGTGTCTGGTTTGCTGATGGATGAGATCGGGACGATTCCGAAGGAAAATGACCGGCGTACCGTGCAGCTGGGGAATCTGACCTTCTCCATTCTGGAGATCCGGGAACGCCGCATTGAAAAGCTGAAACTGCAAGTAGATTGGACCACCCCTCAGGAGAATGAGGACGACGAGGAAGAATAACACAGCGCAGAAATAGGCCCCGGCTGTGTGCCGGGGCCTGTTTTAAAGTGCAGAAGAGCAGGAGGAAGGCTGATGTATTCCATACAAGAGACGGCGCGGATCACGGGTTTTTCCCCGTACACTCTGCGGTATTATGAGCGGCAGCAGGTTTTGCCGCCGGTGGCCCGAGACAGCGCCGGAAACCGGGATTATTCCCAGGAAGATATCCACTTGCTGGAGATCATCCGCTGTTTGAAAAACACCGGCATGCCGGTGAATGATATCGGAAAGTTCATCAGCCTTTGCCAAAAAGGGGACGGCACATTGCAGCAGCGTTTGCAGGTGCTGCTGGATCACAAATGCCATGTGCAGCAGAAGATCGCCCAGATGGAGGGAGAGCTGGAGCACATCGAAAAGAAGATCCGCTATTATGAGAAGGCCTGCCAGGCAGGCACAGAGCAGTTTTCCCAAACGGGCTGCTATGATGTGGGACGATGCGCCTGCGCCGGCGGCTGCGGCGGAAACCAGTAGTAATGATATGGCAAATAAAAAGGACGGCTTGGGCCGTCCTTTTTTGTTTGAGAAATTGCTATTGCTCCACACCGGCATTGGCCCGCACAGGGAGATTGTGCATGGTCTGGGCAAAATAGCGCATGATGTCCTTTCGGGTGATTAGGCCGATGAAGATGCCCCGGTCGTCGGTGACGGGGACAAAGTTCTGGTTGAGGGCCTTGATGATCAGATCTTCGATTTCGGTATCGGCGCTCACAGGCAGATTGTCCATGCGCCGGGGGATCTCCAGGATGGGTGTGTTTTCCGCTTCTTTGAAGTTGAGAGAATAGCGGTTTTTGATGGCCCACAGCAGATCGCCTTCGGTGATGGTGCCTACATATTTTCCCTCCCGGGTCAGGATGGGGACGGCGGAATAGCGGTGATACTCCATTTTTTCCAGCGTCTGACGCAGGGTGAAATCATCGTAGATGTAAGCAACCTTGCCCTTGGGCGTCAGAAAAAACAACAGATTCATGAGAGTCCAGATGCTCCTTTTATGTCACAATTTTTCTATTACAGCAAGGACCGGCCTTGCACAGCAAAGGCCGGGAGTTTTTTATCTTGCGCTATTATAGCATATTTCCCGGAATATTCCCCGAAAAGCTCGGTGAATAAATTGTGAATTTTGGAAACCCGCCGGGAAAATCCTCCATCTGTGTTTGGCCCTTTCCGGGAGATACTAGGAAAAAAGGAGGGCGACTATGAGAGGACTTAGAAAGCGGGGCCGTTTGTTTCTTGTGGGAGGCGTGGGGTATAGTTTGCTGGAAATAGGGTGGAGAAAACGCACTCATTGGACAATGGCGGCGGCCGGCGGTCTTTGCTTTTCTTTGCTCTATGATCTGTGCGGAAAGATGACAGGGCGCAGCCGGTGGGAAAAGTCCGTGGCCGGCAGCACGGTGATCACCGGGGTGGAATTTTTGGCTGGGTGTCTGATCAACTGGCGGCTGGGATGGGGTGTGTGGGATTATTCCTGTTTGCCGGGAAATGTGATGGGGCAGATCTGTTTGCCCTTTACTTTTTTGTGGTTTCTGCTCTGCCTCCCGGTGACGGCCTTGTGCGATGAGCTGCACCGCAGAGAGGGGCGTTGCACCCTTTCCCAGGCTGTGGTAAGATGATGAAAAAAGAATGTCCAACGGAAAAGGAGCAGGATATGGAAAAGTATATCATCGCACTGGACCAGGGTACCACCAGCTCTCGCTGCATTGTGTTTGACAGGGAGGAGCGCATCGTGGCCATGGCCCAGAAGGAGACCACCCAATTCTATCCCCAGGCTGGATGGGTGGAGCAGGACCCCATGGAGATCTATGCCACCATTTCCGGCATCATGAGTGAGGCTATGGCCCAGGGGAATATCCGGCCGGAGCAGGTGGAGGCCATCGGCATCACCAATCAGCGGGAAACCACCATCTTGTGGGACAAGGAGACCGGACAGCCGGTGTACAACGCCATTGTGTGGCAGTGCCGCCGTACGGCGGATTTCTGCCGTACGCTGAAAGAAGAGGGATTGGAAGACACGGTACGGGACAAAACCGGTCTTTTGATTGACGGCTATTTTTCCGCCACCAAGATCCGCTGGGTGCTGGACAATGTGCCCTCGGCCCGCCGTCTGGCCCAGGAGGGGAGACTGCTGTTCGGCACCGTGGACACCTGGCTTTTGTGGAAGCTTACCGGGGGCGCGGTACATAAAACCGACTATACCAACGCCTCCCGTACCATGCTGTACAATATCCACACTCTGGAGTGGGACGAAGAGCTGCTGAACATCCTGGACATTCCCCGGGAGATCCTGCCGGAAGTATGTGACAGCAGCGGGGTATTCGGCATGGCCCGGCTGGGGGATTGTATGGTGCCGGTGGCGGGCATTGCCGGAGATCAGCAGGCCGCTCTGTTCGGTCAGGCCTGTTTTGAAGAAGGAGATTGCAAAAACACCTATGGCACCGGATGCTTTTTGCTGATGAACACTGGCAAAAAAATCGCCCGCAGTCAAAGCGGCCTGGTGACTACCATTGCCTGCGGTCTGAATGGCCAGGTGACTTATGCTCTGGAGGGCAGCGTTTTTGCAGGCGGCAGCGTGGTTCAGTGGCTGCGGGATGAGATGCGTTTTATTGTGGAAGCGCCCGACAGCGAGTATTTTGCCTCCAAAACACCGGACAATGGCGGCGTCTATTTCGTTCCCGCTTTCACCGGTCTGGGAGCCCCCTATTGGGATATGTATGCCCGGGGCGCTATTTTAGGCCTGACCCGGGGCACCAGCCGGAACCATATCATCCGGGCAGCGCTGGAGGCCATTGCCTACCAGTCCAATGATGTGCTGCAGGCCACCGCACAGGACAGCGGCCTGCCTTTGCGGGAGCTGCGGGTGGATGGCGGAGCCAGCCGCAACGGCTTTTTGATGCAGTTCCAGGCAGATATTTCCGATATCGATGTGATCCGTCCCAAGAACACCGAAACCACCGCTTTGGGCGCGGCCTACCTGGCCGGTCTGGCCACCGGAGCGTGGAAGAGCATGGCGGAGATCAAACGGCACAAGCCCATCGATCAGGTTTACCATGCCGCCATGAAAGCGGAGTGCAGACGCAAGAATCTGGAGGGCTGGAACAGCGCCGTGGGACGGGTTCTCACCCAGCCCAGATAAAAATGGGAAAAGAGCTTGACTTGGAGCACGCTCCAGGTTGTATGATAAAAAAACTCTCCAGTCTGTTTGTTGCGGAGAAAATCCAACCGTGATATACTGGAAAAAAGCCCTTTCGTTCCGCTGTTCCGGGCAGGGACGGCGAAAGGGACATCTGTGTGAGCAAAGGAAAAGGTGAAGTACAGTGGAAAAAGCAAAGGTTTATTTTACGGACATGCGTGCCCTTCCTGGCACCAATCTTCTGATGAAGCTGAAAAAGCTGATGTATGCCGCCGGCATGAACCAGATCGATTTTGACGGCAAGTTTGCCGCCATCAAGATCCATTTCGGTGAGCCGGGCAACCTGTCTTTCTTGCGCCCCAATTTCAGCAAAGTGGTGGCGGATACCGTTAAAGAGCTGGGCGGCAAGCCCTTCCTCACCGACTGCAACACCCTTTATGTGGGCCAGCGGAAAAACGCTCTGGATCATATCGATGCCGCTTATGAAAACGGCTATACTCCCTTCTCCACCGGCTGCCATGTGATCATTGCCGACGGCCTGAAGGGTACCGACGACATCGAAGTACCTGTCAACGGCGGCGAGTACTGCAAGACGGCCTACATCGGCCGGGCCATCATGGACGCCGATGTGTTCATTTCCCTCACCCACTTCAAGGGCCATGAGATGACCGGTTTCGGCGGCGCTCTGAAGAACATCGGCATGGGCTGCGGCTCCCGGGCCGGTAAGATGGCTATGCACCGGGACGGCAAGCCCTCTGTGGACCCTGAACTGTGCCGTGGCTGCCATACCTGCGCCAAAAACTGCGCCAACAGCGCCATTACATTTGATGAGAATCACAAGGCCCATATCAACCACGACAACTGCGTGGGCTGCGGTCGCTGCATCGGCGCCTGCAATTATGACGCCATTTCCAACACCAATGGCAGCGCTCTGGACGATCTGAACTGCAAGATGGCCGAGTATGCCAAGGCCGTGGTGGATGGACGCCCCTGCTTCCATATCAGCATCGTCAACCAGGTTTCTCCCTATTGCGATTGCCATGGCGAGAACGACACCGCCATCATCCCCGATGTGGGTATGTTTGCTTCCTTTGATCCGGTGGCTCTGGATCAGGCCTGCGCCGACGCCTGCAACGCTGCACCGGTGATCCCCGGCAGCCTGCTGGACGACCGGCTCCATGAGCATGATCATCAGGATCATCATGACCACTTTACCGATGTGCATCCCACCACCAACTGGAAGAGCTGCCTGGATCACGCGGAAAAGCTGGGTATTGGCACTAAGGAATACGAACTGGTGAAGATCGACTAAGTTTTTGTGTTATCCCATCAGCCAATTTCAAAACAGGGTTTGCCTTATGGCAGGCCCTGTTTTTTCTTTTCCCAAAGAGAAAAAAGGACAAGGAGACCAGTAGCCAACCGGAGAGGCGGGCATAGAATGGTATTGTGAAGCGGCTGAGAGATGAACGGCAGACAAAAACAGCGCGAGACCAAAAAGCCGGAACATTTCAAGGGGCTTCGAAATACTCTGGAGTGAGAATTCTTTTTGGGAGGTAACTTTTTATGGGTTGCAACAACAACTGTAACTGCGGATGCGGCAACAATGGCAGAGGGTTCTTCTTCGACGGCTGCGAGACTTTCTGGATCGTGGTGATCATCGCCATCGTCATCATCTGGGTACATTATTACGGTTCGTGCCAAGGCGGCTGCTGCAACGGCTGCTATGGGAACAATATGCCGGACTGCGGCAACAACTGCTGCTGCTAACATACCGCAACAAATGCCCCGCCCTTTATAAGGCGGGGCATTTGGAGCGTGTCGAAAAAGTGGCTTAGGCCACTTTTTCGAGTTTTTGCAAGGGGCTGGCGGAGTGCCTCCGCTCCCATACTGCGCTCCCGCGCTGGGCAGGTCCGATGCAGAAAGGCAAAGAAAGTATGGCCGTCCGGCCACCGGGCCAGCGGGGCGCCCCGCCCTTGAGAAGTGCAAAAAGCCACGCACAGGTCGCGGCTTTTTGCGGATTGATAGGGGTAGGACAAACAGTTCCCTCTAGCCAGATAAGTTATTTGTATTATAAGAAGGCGTCCGGAGAAGGAGCCAAGAAGGTGCGGCACAACGGGCCAAAGTCCCGGTAGAGCACAAAGGCAGCTCCCAACCCCATCCGTCGGGCCCGGTTCAGTTTGGAAGATACGGTGGAGGGGTCGTCATACAGCACAAAATAGGTTTCCTGGCCCTGGCGGTAGGTAAAATAGCGGGCACATAGTTCCTGAGAGAAAAAGCTCACCGGCTCATATTCCCGCTGGAGACGGAAAAACATCTGGGCGGACAGTGACTCTCCCTGATGATCCCGGGTCGGCATGGAAAAGCGGCGGCATTGCCGTACCACATCCAGGGCCAGACGGTGAACCGGATACCGGCGGCAGTATTGCTCCAGCATATCATCGAAGCTTCCTTCATAGAGAGTGGAAGGCAGAAGATAACAGGCATTGGGCGCCAGGGAGGCCAGCTTTATGGGCACATAATAGGGAATGTTCCATTGATCCAGAAGGGGAGAGAGGGAGGAAACCAGTTCCTCTGCGGCCGGGCCTTGGGCATCCAAAACCACGCCGGAAAAACGGCGGCGGGAACATTCTTCCCGGATCTGCCGGATCAGGCGGCCTGCATCCAGAGAAAGGGGCGGCGTGAGCCCTTTGTCGTAAAAACCCAGCAGGCCGCCGAGGCTCTGGGAGTCCGGTCCGTCCCGGCGCAGCCGGCCTTGCTCTCCCAGGGTGTAGGCCAGGTGGAGACAGGGCATGGACAAGGCGGCCGCAGGGGAAAGATCCTCTCCGGCCGCCACGATGTAAACGGGCGTTTGTGTCAACATAAAATAGCTTCCCCCTTGTTATTTGCCCATAAAATGTGATACTATCCTTATGAAGAAAACATTTGCGAAAAGCATCCCGGTGGATGGGGACGAGACTTCCCTTGGCGTATTTTTATGCGGAGGAAATGGGAAAGATACCGGGGAGAAAAGAGGAAAATATGATCAGATTTGGTCCGGCGGGAAACAGTGATTCCTTCCGCCAAAAGTATAAATCATCCACGGCTGCACCGGGGTGGCTGAAGGAAATGGGCCTGCAGCTTCTGGAGTACCAGTGCGGCCGGGGCGTGAACCTGGGAGAGGAAACCGGGCGGGCCATCGGACAGAGTGCCCAGGAAGCTGGTATTGGGATGTCGGTGCATTCTCCTTATTTTATCAATTTGTCCAGCGGGGAAGCAGAGCGGCGGGAAAAGAATGTGGGTTACATTCTGCAAAGCTGCCAGGCGGCTCATTGGCTGGGAGCCGACCGGGTGGTGGTCCACTGCGGCGGCCTTTCCAAGCTGACCCGGGAAGAGGCGCTGCAAAACACTCTTACAGGCCTCCGGGAGATTCTCCGGCGGATGGAGCAAGAAGGTTGCGGCGATGTTACCCTGTGTGTGGAGACCATGGGCAAGCAGAATGTGATGGGTACACTGAAGGAAGTGGCGGCCATCTGTCAGATGGATGAACGGCTGCTGCCCTGTATTGATTTCGGGCATTTGAACGCCCGGGAGCAGGGAAGCCTCCGATGTGCAGAAGATCATGTGAAACTGCTGGAATATTTGATCTCCCAGCTGGGGAAGGATCGGATGCGCCACTTCCATGTCCATTTCAGCCACATTGAATATGGCAAAGGGGGAGAGGTGCGGCACCTGACTTTTGAGGATACGGAATATGGACCCTGGTTCGACGATTGCGTTCAGGCGCTTCTGGCTCTGGATCTGCATCCTCGGGTGATCTGTGAATCGGCAGGGACCCAGGCGGAAGATGCGCTTCTGATGCAGCAGATCTATCAGGCCCGGGCCCGGGGAGAAGAACCGGCCATACGGGCGTAGAATGGTAGAATGTTTGAAATCAAGGATATCATTACGGGGATATCATTACGGGAAAGTGAGGAATGATATATGGAACAGACAAGATTGGAAAAAATCGCAGCAATGGTGAAAAAGATGCCGGTGGAAGCGGTGCTCATCACATCGCCGGTCAACCGGCAGTACGCCACTACCTTTCCTTCCAGCGCCGGGGCCTGCCTGGTCACAGAGCAGGGGGATGGGTATTTCTTCACCGACTTCCGTTACATTGAAGCGGCGGAGAAAGCGGCGGCGCCCCAGGGGTATCAGGTGCAGATGGTGACAGGCGGGGATTATATGACCCCTCTGGCCGCTTTGCTGAAAAAGCACCAGGTAAAGACCCTGGGGTATGAGGACCGGCGGATGTCGGTGTCGGCCTATCATCAGTATGAGCAGGCTTTGCCCTGCCGTCTGACTCCTCTGGGCGGACGGCTGGAAGAAGTGCGCCAGGTGAAGGAAGAAGGGGAAGTGGAGTGCATTGTCATCGCCCAGCGGATGGCCGAGGCTGCCTTTGAGGAGCTGCTGCCCATGATCCGCCCGGGCGTGACGGAAAAGCAGCTTGCAGCAGAGCTGAATTATCGGATGCTCTGCCATGGCGCCGAGGGGATGAGCTTTGATATCATCGCCGTCAGCGGTCCCAATTCCTCTATGCCTCACGGCGTTCCGGGAGAACGGCAGGTGCAGAAGGGAGATTTCATCACTTTTGACTTTGGGGCCCTCTACAAAGGCTATCACTCCGACATGACCCGTACTGTGGCAGTGGGAGAGGTCAGCGAAGAAATGCGCCAGGTGTATGACACGGTGCTGCGGGCCAATGTTGCCTGCTGCCAGGAGATGAAAGCCGGGTGCATCGGCGGGGATATCCATCAGTTGGCTCTGGATATCATCAGCAAAGAAGGATATGGGGAGTATTTCCAGCATGGATTGGGTCATAGCGTGGGCCTGGAGATCCATGAAGATCCCCGGGCCAGCCTGAATGGAACGGCCAAGCTGGAGTGCGGCAATGTGCTCACGGTGGAGCCGGGCATTTATCTGCCGGGGAAATTTGGCGTACGCATTGAAGATATGATCTGGCTCAGCCCCGACGGTCCCAAAAATCTCACCAACGCCCCCAAGGAACTTCTGATTTTGTAGCTTTTTCTATGGGAAAAGAAAGTTCTTTTGAGAAAGTTATGAAAAAACCACAGCATTTACATTGAAATGCTTGCAAAATCCGGCATAGTAGGATAGAATGTCTCTGTTAAAATATTGATACAATGGAGGAGCACGAATGATTTCAGCAGGCGATTTTAGAAATGGCGCAACTTTTGAATTGGACGGGCAGGTTCTGCAGGTTGTGGAATTCCAGCATGTAAAGCCCGGCAAAGGTGCCGCTTTTGTCCGTACAAAGTGCAAGAATGTGATCACCGGGGCCGTGGTGGAGCGTACCTTCAGCCCCACCGATAAGTTTGAGCAGGCCTTCGTGGAGCGCCGGGATATGCAGTATCTCTACAACGACGGCGATCTGTATTACTTCATGGACACTGAGACCTATGATCAGATGCCCATCAACGCCGACAAGCTGGGCGACAACTTCAAGTTTGTCAAGGAGAACATGATCGTCAAGGTGCTGTCCTACAAGGGCAATGTCTTCGGCGTGGAGCCTCCTCTTTTTGTGGACCTGGTCATCACCGAGACCGATCCTGGCTTCAAGGGCGATACCGCCACCAACACAACCAAGCCCGCCACTCTGGAAACCGGTGCCGTGGTCAAAGTGCCGCTGTTTATCGACAACGGTGAGAAGATCCGCATCGATACCAGAACTGGCGAATATCTGGAGAGATCCAAGGAATAATTCCATTTTATGAGCTTTCCCTTCCGCAGAGCCGGCGGCCGCCCAGGGGAGAGTCTCAAAACCATGCGCGGCTGCCGGAGAAATGGGTGGTTATTATGACACTGACAGAAAAAACAGCCTATCTGAAGGGTCTGATGGAAGGCCTGAACCTGAAAAAGGATTCCGACGAGGGCAAACTGTTTAACGCCATCATCGATACCCTGGACGATCTGGCCATGACGGTCTCCGATATGGACGAAGAGCTGGATGTCATCAACGAAGAGCTGGATGCTGTGGGCGAGGAGCTCACCGATCTGGAAGAGGATATCTATGCCGATGAGGACGAGCTGGAGGATGAGGAAGACGACGATGATGATATTTACAGCGTAGTCTGCCCTACCTGCGCTGAGGAAATCTATCTGGACGAATCCCTGCTGGATCAGGGCGGCATCAAGTGCCCGGCCTGCGGCGAAGAGCTGGAATTTGATTTCGGCGAGGACGAGTGCGACTGCGGCGATTGTGGCTGCGATTGTGAGCACGAAGAGGAGAAATAACATCCTCTTTCTCTATAAAAGGAGAGGCGGGACGCAGGCCCTGCCTCTCCTTTTTTGCCCCTGGAAAAAGAAAAGCAAAAAAGATGGAGAAAAGTGTTGACAAAAGGAGAAAAAAGCGATATACTAACCAAGCTGTCCCGCGAGGGACGGTGAGGATCGGAAAACTGGTCAAGAACTTCGAAA
>NZ_JAHLPO010000037.1:0-14762 GCF_018917925.1 Intestinimonas sp. MSJ-38
AACTGTCTGGACAATGCTGTGATAGAAAACTTCTTTGGGCTGCTCAAAAGTGAGCTATTGTATCTGCAGGAATTTCAGTCCATGGAGCACTTCAAACAGGAGCTCATTGAGTATCTGGACTACTACAACAACCGCAGGATTAAGGCAAAGCTAAAGGGCTTGCCGCCTGCAATTCACAGACAGCAAGCCCTTTCGGCTGCTTGAACAATTTTTACTTCAGAATATTGTCTAATTTTTTGGGGTCACTTCACATCGTCCGGGGGTTTTCTTTACAAACGGGGTAGCGTTTGTTTTTTGAGAAAAGATTACCCTTTCCAGTTAAAGTTCTCGATGCGCACATCACCGGCACCGTTGATTTCCACATTCTCCAGGTTGGTGTTGTAGGCCCGCAGGTTCAGGGGCTGATACAGAGGCACCTGGGTGCAGATGACATTCAGCTTGGCACAGATCTCAGAGGTGATGGCCTCTCTCTCGGTTGCGTCAGCAGTAGCTGTGGCCTGGTCGATGAGGGCGTCGATCTCGGGATCGTTCAGACGGCTCTTGTTGGCAGCATTGATGGACTTGCTGTGGTACACGCCGTTGAGGTAGGTGATGGTATCGGCCATGGTGTAGCCACCGATAGCAGCCACATAGTTGCCTTCGGCCACGGTGCTCATGTAGGTAGCCAGGTCCATGCTTTCGATGTTGGCGGTAACGCCGATCTCAGCCAGGTCGGCCTGGATAACTTCAGCAGCACGCTTCTTGGTGTCGTCAGAGCAGATGATGGGGAAGTCAATGCTAGAGGGGTCCACACCGGACTTCTTCACATATTCCTTGGCCTTCTCCACATCATAGCTATCGGTGTTTTCAGTGCTGGTGCCAGGCAGGTTGGGGGGAACCTGAGTCTCGCCCACGGTGCCCAGACCGTTCAGAGCAACGGTAACAACGCTTTCCTTATCGATGGCGCAGTTCAGAGCATGACGGAAATCCTGATTGTCCAGACCGGGAACTTCATTGTTCAGCATGATCCAGTTCATGTTGGCCGGAGTGTACTCCAGAACAGCCAGATCAGGGTTTTCCTTGATCCGCTCCACATCCATGCTTTCCACTTCCATGATCATGTCCACTTCGCCGGCTTCCAGAGCAATGGTCCGGGAGGAGCCTTCGGGAATGATCTTCCAGATCACATTCTTGATCTTGGGAGCGCCCAGGTAGTAGTCTTCAAAAGCGGTGAACTCCAGCTGATCGCCGCGCTTCCAGTCCACAAACTTGTAGGGGCCGCAGCCGATGGGGTTCTCGTTGAAGTCGTTGCCGGCGTCGATCAGTTCCTTGGGAACGATGGCGTTGGCATGCTGGGTCAGGTTAAACAGCAGAGAAGCATCCGGGCTCTTTGTATGAATGCGCACGGTGTACTCATCCATCACTTCCACCGATTCGATGGAATCATTGTACAGAGAGCCGTCGGGGAAAGTCTTACCATACTCGATGGAAGCCTTTACATCTTCGGCCTCCATGGTGGAGCCGTCGTGGAACTTCACATCCTGGCGCAGCTTGAACTCCCAGCAGGTGGGGTCAATGTTGGTGAAAGACTCCGCCAGATCGGGCTGGGGATTCAGATCGTTGTCCAGACGCAGCAGGCTGGTGTAGTTGAGCAGGTTGACCGCGTAACCCGCAGAAGCGTTGTGAGCATAGGGGCTGACAGAAGGGGTCTCAGCCATGGTTGCAATCACAATGGTGTCCTTATCATGGGTGACGCTGCCGCCACCGCCCGACTGGCCGGAGTCCTTGGAGCAGCCCGCTCCCAGACCGACCATCATACTGCCCAGCAGCAAGCCGCCCAGCAGTCTCTTCATGGTGTTTTTCATCGAAAATGTCCTCCGTTTTCTTTGGGGGAAACTTCCCCCCGATTCCTTGTCTATTATAGCCATCCCCCTCTCAATGGGCAACTATCCAGCGCAATATATCAATATTTTTCTTCTTTTTCCTTTGTTATTTTTCATAATTCCACAAATTTATAGCCAATTTTTCTTTTTTCTTTTTGTGCATATTTTCATGTATTTTGCTATTTATTTAACAATTTAATGGCTATTTAATATCTTATAGGGCATTTTTCCCCATATTTTACACATATTTTTAACAATCTCGAAATATTTCTTTTTTCTGCTTTATATTGCTTTTTTGAACAAAAAAGAGCCATGGCAAAAGCCATGGCTCTTGAAAGAACAAAGAGTAAATTACTCGTTGACCTTGGTAACAACGCCGGAACCGACAGTACGGCCGCCTTCACGGATAGCGAAACGCAGGCCCTCTTCGATAGCGATGGGGGTGATCAGCTCAACATCCATCTCCACATTGTCGCCGGGCATGCACATCTCAGTGCCTTCGGGCAGAGTGATGACGCCGGTAACATCGGTGGTACGGAAATAGAACTGAGGACGATAGTTGTTGAAGAAGGGGGTATGACGGCCACCCTCTTCCTTGGTCAGAACATAAACCTGGCCATGGAACTTGGTGTGAGGATGGATGGAACCGGGCTTGGCCAGAACCTGGCCGCGCTCGATGTCGGTCTTGTTGATGCCGCGCAGCAGGCAGCCGATGTTGTCGCCAGCCTCAGCGAAGTCCAGCAGCTTGCGGAACATCTCGATGCCGGTAACGACGGTCTTCTTGGGAGCGTCCATCAGGCCGACGATTTCCACTTCTTCGCTCATCTTCAGCACGCCGCGCTCCACACGACCGGTAGCAACAGTACCACGGCCGGTGATGGTGAACACATCTTCCACAGGCATCAGGAAGGGCAGATCAGCCTTACGGTCAGGAGTGGGGATATAGCTGTCAACAGCGTCCATCAGGTTTCTGATGCACTCGTACTCAGGAGCGTTGGGATCGGTGGAAGTGCTCTCCAGAGCCTGCAGGGCAGAGCCGCAGATGATAGGCACTTCGTCGCCGGGGAACTCGTAAGTGCTCAGCAGCTCACGAACTTCCATCTCAACCAGCTCCAGCAGCTCGGGATCGTCCACCTGGTCGGCCTTGTTCAGGAACACGACGATAGCGGGCACGCCCACCTGACGGGCCAGCAGGATGTGCTCACGAGTCTGAGCCATGGGGCCGTCGGAAGCAGCGATAACCAGGATGGCGCCGTCCATCTGAGCAGCACCGGTGATCATGTTCTTGATATAGTCAGCATGGCCCGGGCAGTCCACATGGGCATAGTGACGGGCATCGGTCTCATACTCAACATGAGCGGTGTTGATTGTGATGCCGCGCTCTCTCTCTTCGGGAGCCTTGTCGATCATATCATAGGCTTCGAACTGAGCCTGGCCCTTCAGGGACAGGTACTTGGTGATCGCAGCGGTGGTAGTGGTCTTGCCGTGGTCAACGTGGCCGATGGTGCCGATGTTGACATGGGGCTTTGTTCTTTCAAATTTAGCCTTAGCCATTTGAACTCTCCTCCTTAATAGTGCGGTATTCTAAAAAGCATATTGAATCGCCCTGCAATAAGCCCATTTTATCTTAAAAACAGCGGCAATGCAATACATGAATTGCAAATACTTATTTGCCGGCGATGATTTTTTCCTGGATGCTCTTGGGCACCTCAGTGTAGTGGCTGGGTTCCATGGTGTACTGACCGCGGCCCTGTGTACGGGAGCGCAGATCGGTAGCATAACCGAACATTTCGCTCAGGGGCACAAAGGCATCGATCTGCTGGGCGCCGCTGCGGGCTTCCATGCCCTGGATCTGGCCACGGCGGGAGTTGAGGTCGCCGATGACATCGCCCATGTACTCTTCGGGCACGATGACGGAAACCTTCATGATGGGCTCCATCAGAATGGGATCGGCCTTCTTCATGGCTTCCTTGAAGGCCATGGAGGCGGCAATCTTAAAGGCCATTTCCGAAGAGTCCACTTCGTGGTAGGAGCCGTCATACAGAGTGACCTTGACATCCACCACATTATAGCCGGCCAGCACGCCGTTCTGCATAGCGCCCTGGATACCCTGATCGATAGGCCCGATATATTCCTTGGGAATGGCGCCGCCCACGATCTTGTTGATGAACTCGTAGCCCTTGCCGGACTCGTTGGGCTCCAGAATAATCTTGACATGACCATACTGGCCCTTACCGCCGGACTGACGGGCGTACTTCATATCCACATTGGCGCTCTTGCGCACGGTTTCCTTATAGGCAACCTGCGGGGAACCAACATTGGCTTCCACCTTGAATTCCCGGAGCAGACGGTCGACGATGATCTCCAGATGGAGCTCGCCCATACCGGCGATGATGGTTTGTCCAGTCTCTTCGTCGGTGTAGGTGCGGAAGGTGGGATCTTCTTCAGCCAGCTTGGCCAAAGCGATGCCCATCTTCTCCTGGCCGGCCTTGGTCTTGGGCTCGATGGCCACGCGGATAACAGGCTCGGGGAATTCCATGGATTCCAGAATGATGGGGTGCTTCTCGTCGCACAGGGTGTCGCCGGTGGTGGTGTTCTTCAGACCAACAGCAGCGGCGATGTCGCCGGCGTAGACCTTCTCCAGGTCTTCCCGGTGGTTGGCATGCATCAGCAGGATGCGGCCGATACGCTCACGGTTGCGCTTGGTGCTGTTGAGCACGGAGGAACCGGCGTCCAGAGTGCCGGAATAGACACGGAAGAAGCACAGCTTACCCACATAGGGGTCAGTCATGATCTTAAAGGCCAGAGCGGAGAAGGGTTCGTCATCGGAAGGATGACGGCAATCCTCTTCGTCGGTATCGGGGTTGACACCGTCGATGGCCTTCTTATCCAGGGGCGAGGGCATATAGTCGATGATGGCATCCAGCAGCTTCTGAACACCCTTGTTGCGGTAGGAAGTGCCGCAGGTGACAGGGATGATCTTAACATCCAGCACCGCCTTACGCAGAGCGGCCTTGATGTCCTTGATGGAGATCTCTTCCCCTTCCAGATAGGCTTCCATGATGGCGTCATCATACTCAGAGATGGACTCGATCATGTGAGCATGGTACTCGTCAGCCTTTTCCTTCAGGTCGGCAGGGATCTCTTCGCAGCGGATGTCCTTGCCCAGATCGTCATAATAGACATAAGCCTTCATTTCCACCAGGTCGATGATGCCCTTGAAGGTATCTTCGGAGCCGATGGGCAGCTGAATGGGCACAGGGTTACACTTCAGGCGTTCCTTCATCATGTCAACAGCATGATAGAAGTCGGCGCCCATGGTGTCCATCTTGTTGATATAGACCATGCGGGGAACATGGTATTTGTCGGCCTGATGCCAGACAGTCTCAGACTGCGGCTCAACGCCTCCCTTGGCGCAGAGAACGGTGACACTGCCGTCAAGCACACGCAGGGAACGCTCCACTTCCACAGTGAAGTCCACATGGCCCGGGGTGTCGATGATGTTGATTCTATGACCATTCCACGCGCAGGTGGTAGCAGCGGATGTGATGGTGATACCTCTCTCCTGCTCCTGCTCCATCCAGTCCATGGTGGCGGTGCCATCATGGGTTTCACCGATCTTGTAGTTGACGCCTGTGTAGTACAGGATTCTCTCGGTGGTGGTGGTCTTACCGGCATCGATATGCGCCATGATACCGATGTTACGGGTTAATTCCAGCGGATACTGCCTTGGCATCTAGTGCTCTCCTTTCCAAAAACGGTTTGAATGGCGGATTACCATCTGAAGTGGGCGAAAGCCTTGTTGGCTTCGGCCATCTTGTGGGTATCCTCGCGCTTCTTCACAGCGCCGCCGGTTCCGTTGATGGCGTCCATGATCTCGCCAGCCAGACGCTCCTTCATGGTCTTCTCACCGCGGTTGCGGGAATAGAGCGTGATCCAGCGCAGACCAAGGGTCTGTCTTCTTTCGGGGCGCACTTCCATAGGCACCTGATAGGTGGCGCCGCCAACACGCCGGGCCTTGATTTCCAGAGCGGGCATGATGTTTTCCATGGCCTCATTGAACGCTTCCACAGGGTCCTTGCCGGTCTTTTCCTTTACAATGTCGAAGGCGTCGTAGACGATCTTCTGAGCAATGCCCTTCTTGCCATCATACATGATGTTGTTGATGAGCTTGGTCACGAGTTTCGAATTGTAAAGCGGGTCCGGAAGAACATCCCTCTTGGGAACAAATCCTCTTCTGGGCACTTTGCTTCCCTCCTTCACAGAATGATTTCATAGGTACTCAAGGGTTCTTTGAGCCCTTGTTGTGTGCCCTGCCGGATCTTCCCTTTTTACCGATCGTCATAGCAATAATCTATAAAAATCCATCAAAAGGTCAATCTGGCAAAGCTCACACGCTTTGCTTTTTTGGGTTATGCGCTTTTCTTACTTCTTGGCTGCGCCGGCCTTGGGCCGCTTGGCGCCGTACTTGGAGCGGCTCTGCATACGGCCGTTGACACCCTGGGTGTCCAGGCTGCCGCGGATCACATGGTAACGCACACCAGGCAGGTCCTTAACACGGCCGCCTCTCACCATTACCACAGAGTGCTCCTGCAGGTTGTGGCCCACACCGGGGATGTAGCCCCAAACCTCCATGCCGTTGGTCAGGCGCACACGAGCCACCTTACGCAGGGCGGAGTTCGGCTTCTTAGGAGTCATGGTCTTGACCGTGGTGCAGACACCTCTCTTTTGAGGAGAAGACTGATCGGTAGTCATCATCTTCTTGGAGTTGTACCCCTTCTGCAGCGCGGGAGAATTGGACTTGTAGCTGACCACTTCTCTTCCTTTGCGAACCAGCTGATTGAATGTAGGCATAACGCACCTCCTTATAGATTATTGCTTTATGACACCCGCCCCCGGAGAGCCTGAGCCCTCCGGGAGAGGAAAAAGCCTGAAACAGGTTTTATTCTTCCAGCAGTGCAACGGCCACGGCGCATCCCACATGGATGCCGCACACGGCGCCAAGCTGGGCCATGGTAGGAACATTTTCCACCGGCACAGACTGCTGCTGGCAAAGCGCGATAAAGGGACGGGTAACATGATCCTCGGCGTCCTTGGCCACAAAAGCCAGCTTCGCCTTTCCGGCGCTCACCGCCCGCTGGGACTGTTTGACGCCCACGGCCCGGGGGCCCTGCTGCAACACAGAGAGCATGTTCATCCTCCAAAAATACTCACGCAGTTAATTATTATATGCTATCTTTCCCAATTAGTCAACCATTTCTACAACTTCTTCATAAGTTGCCTGGTTGTACTCGTCCACGCCGCTGCCGGCGGGCACCAATTTACCGATGATAACATTCTCCTTCAGGCCCAGCAGCGGGTCCACCTTGCCCTTGATAGCGGCTTCGGTGAGCACTCTGGTGGTCTCCTGGAAGGAGGCGGCGGACAGGAAGCTGTCGGTGGCCAGAGAGGCCTTGGTGATACCCAAAAGCACCGGTGTATAGGTGGCAGGCTCGAACTCCTTGCCTTCGGCGGCGGCCTTCTTGGCCCCCTCCTCATTGGCATCTTCGAACTCGAAGATATCCACCATGGACCCGGGCAGCAGCTCGGTGTCGCCCTGGTTTTCCACCCGCACCTTCCGCATCATCTGACGGACGATGACTTCGATGTGCCGGTCGTTGATATCAACGCCCTGCTGACGGTACACGCGCTGGACTTCCTGGATCAGGTAAGCCTGTACGGCTTCCACATCCCGGGTGCGCAGCACATCGTGGGGATTGAGAGCGCCTTCGGTCAAAGCGGCGCCCATGGCGATCTCCTCGCCATCCTGCACCTTGAGGGGCTGGCCCAGGGGCACCTGGTATACCTTGCTCTCGCCGCTCTCCCGGTCGGTGACGGTGATAGGACGGGTGGAGCCTTTGCGGCTGTCGTCCACCGATACCACACCGGCGTTCTCTGACAGAGTGGCGGCACGCTTGGGCTTGCGGGCTTCGAACAGCTCTTCAACACGGGGAAGACCCTGTGTGATATCGTTACCGGCAACACCGCCGGTGTGGAAGGTACGCATGGTCAGCTGTGTACCCGGTTCCCCGATGGACTGGGCCGCGATGATGCCAACGGCTTCACCGATGCCGATCTCGGTGCGGGAAGCCAGGTTGCTGCCGTAGCACTTGGCGCACACGCCGTGACGGGCACGGCAGGTGAGCACGCTGCGGATCTTGATCCGGGTGACGCCGGCGTCGGTGATGATCTTGGCGTCGTCCTCGGTCATCAGCTTGTCTTTGGACACCAGCACATTGCCGTTTGCGTCCTTGAAGTCCTCCACCAGATACCGGCCGATGAGGCGGTCGGCAAAGGGCTCGATCACCTGGTTGCCGTCGCTGATCTCAAAGACCCAGATGCCGTCGTCGGTGCCGCAGTCGTGCTCACGAATGATCACATCCTGGGACACATCCACCAGACGGCGGGTCAGGTAACCGGAGTCGGCGGTACGCAGAGCGGTATCGGCCAGACCTTTCCGGGCGCCTCTGGAGGAGATGAAGTATTCCAGAACAGACAGGCCTTCACGGAAGTTGGCCTTGATGGGGATTTCGATGGTCTTACCGGCGGTGTTGGCCATCAGGCCGCGCATACCCGCCAGCTGACGGATCTGGTTCATGCTGCCACGAGCACCGGAGTTGGACATCATGAAGATAGGATTGAACCGGTCCAGACAATCGTTCAGGGCCTTGGTAACATCCTTGATGGTCTGCTCCCATTCCTCAACCACCAGGCGATAGCGTTCGTCGTCGGTGATCAGACCGCGCTTGAACTGACGGTCGATGCGGGCCACACGCTTTTCGGTTTCGGCGATGAGGGTGTATTTCTCATCGGGGATGGTCATATCGGACACCGACACCGTCATGGCGCCGATGGTGGAGTACTTAAAGCCAAGGGCTTTGATATCGTCCAGCAGATGGGCGGTACGGGCGAAGTCATGGCGCTTGATACAGGCGGCGATGATCTTGCCCAGTTCCTTTTTGCCGCAGGAGAAGGAGATCTCCAGGTCAAACTCATGGCCGGGCTGGGTTCTGTCCACAAAGCCCAGGTCCTGAGGCACGGCCTGGTTGAAGATCAGCCGGCCCACAGTGGCCGGGACGATCTTACTTTCCATTTTGCCCTCAATTTCCCGGAATACCCGCACCTTGATGGGAGAATGGATGCCCACATAACCCTGCTGATAGGCCAGAAGGGCTTCGTCTTCGCTCGCGAAGATCATGCCGGTGCCCTTTTCTTCCCGGTCGATGGTCAGGTAATAGGAACCCAGAACCATATCCTGAGAAGGCACGGTGACGGGCATACCGTCCTGAGGCTTCAACAGGTTGTTGGCCGACAGCATGAGCAGACGGGCTTCGGCCTGGGCCTCGGCGCTGAGGGGCACATGGACGGCCATCTGGTCGCCGTCAAAGTCGGCGTTAAAGGCGGTACACACCAGGGGATGGAGCTTGATGGCCCGGCCTTCCACCAGGATGGGCTCAAAGGCCTGGATGCCCAGACGGTGCAATGTCGGCGCACGGTTGAGCATGACAGGATGCTCCTTGATGACCACTTCCAGAGCGTCCCACACCTCGGTACGGGCCCGTTCCACCATCTTCTTGGCGCTCTTGATGTTGTTGGCCACGCCGTCTTCCACCAGCTTCTTCATGACGAAGGGCTTGAACAGCTCCAGAGCCATCTCCTTGGGCAGGCCGCACTGATAGATCTTCAGGTCGGGACCCACCACGATAACGCTACGGCCGGAGTAGTCAACACGCTTACCCAGCAGGTTCTGACGGAACCGGCCCTGCTTGCCCTTGAGCATATCGCTGAGGGATTTGAGGGGACGGTTGTTGGGGCCGGTGACCGGACGGCCGCGGCGGCCGTTGTCGATGAGGGCGTCCACTGCTTCCTGGAGCATCCGCTTCTCGTTGCGCACGATGATGTCGGGCGCGCCCAGCTCCAGCAGTCTCTTCAGACGGTTGTTCCGGTTGATCACCCGGCGGTACAGGTCGTTGAGGTCGCTGGTGGCGAACCGGCCGCCATCCAGCTGGACCATGGGCCGCAGCTCAGGGGGAATCACCGGCACCACATCCAGGATCATCCACTCAGGACGGTTGCCCGACTGGCGGAAGGCCTCGATGACCTCCAGCCGCTTGATGATCCGCAGCTTCTTCTGGCCGGAAGCGTCTTTCAGCTCGGCCCGCAGCTGGGCGGACAGCTCTTCCAGGTCGATTTCGGCCAGCAGCTTCTTGATGGCCTCGGCGCCCATTTCCGCCTTGAAATCATCCTCGTATTTTTCCACCATGTCCCGGTATTCTTTTTCGGTGAGGATCTGCTTTTTCATCAACGGGGTGTCACCGGGATCGGTGACGATGTAGCTGGCGAAATAAAGCACCTTTTCCAGCAGCCGGGGGGACATATCCAGCACCAGGCCCATCCGGGAGGGGATGCCCTTGAAATACCAGATGTGGCTGACGGGAGCGGCCAGCTCGATGTGGCCCATCCGCTCCCGGCGCACCTTGGACTTGGTCACTTCCACGCCGCAGCGTTCGCAGATCTTGCCCTTGAAGCGCACTTTCTTATATTTTCCGCAATGGCACTCCCAGTCCTTCTGAGGCCCGAAGATCCGTTCGCAGAACAGGCCGTCCCGCTCGGGCTTCAGAGTGCGGTAGTTGATGGTCTCGGGCTTTTTCACTTCGCCATAGGACCATTCGCGGATCAGTTCCGGAGAAGCCAGACCGATCTTGATGGCTTCAAATGTCATGTTTGCCATAGTTTCTCTTCCCCTCCGTTACAGTGTCTCGTCGTCCAGCGGGTCGATCTCTTCTCCCGCCAGTTCGTTCATCACTTCCAGCGGGTCTTCCTCCTCATTCTGCTCACCGATGCCGAAACCGGCCTCAGCAAGCTCGCTGTCCAGAGCTACGCCCTGAGAACCCATCTCTTCCTGGGCTCCGCCGCCGCGGACGATATCCTCGTAAGCATCGTCGTCATCGTCGTCGTCATTGAGGTGGATCTCTTCCATATTCTTGTCCAGCACCTTCAGATCCAGACCCAGGGACTGCAATTCCTTCACCAGAACCTTGAAGGATTCAGGCACACCGGGCTTGGGCACATTGTGGCCCTTGACGATGGCCTCGTAGGTCTTGACACGGCCCACGATATCGTCGGACTTGACGGTGAGGATCTCCTGCAGGGTGTAGGCTGCGCCATAAGCCTCCAGGGCCCACACTTCCATTTCGCCGAAACGCTGACCGCCGAACTGGGCCTTGCCGCCCAAGGGCTGCTGGGTGACCAGGCTGTACGGGCCGGTGGAACGGGCATGGATCTTATCGTCGACCAGGTGATGGAGCTTCAGGTAGTACATATAACCCACGGTCACCGGGTTGTCAAAGGGCTCGCCGGTACGGCCATCGTAGAGGATGCTCTTGCCGTCCTCCCGCAGACCGGCATCCCGGAAGAGAGCCCGGATATCTTCTTCTTTTGCGCCGTCGAACACGGGGGTGGCCACATGGATGCCCAGTGCACTGGCCGCAAAGCCCAGATGCACTTCCAGCACCTGACCGATGTTCATACGGGAAGGCACGCCCAGGGGGTTGAGCACGATATCCAGCGGTGTGCCGTCGGCCAGGAAGGGCATATCCTCCTGAGGCAGAATACGGGACACAACACCCTTGTTGCCGTGACGGCCGGCCATTTTGTCGCCCACGGAGATCTTTCTCTTCTGAGCGATGTAGCAGCGGACCACCATGTTGACGCCGGGGGACAGCTCATCCCCGTTGGCCCGGGTAAAGACCTTCACATCCACAATGATGCCACCGGCGCCGTGAGGCACACGGAGAGAGGTGTCCCGCACCTCTCTGGCCTTTTCACCGAAGATGGCCCGGAGCAGACGCTCTTCGGCTGTCAGCTCGGTCTCACCCTTGGGAGTGACTTTGCCCACCAGGATGTCGCCAGGGTGCACTTCGGCGCCTACGCGCACAATGCCCCGCTCGTCCAGATCACGCAGAGCCTCCTCGCCCACATTGGGGATATCCCGGGTGATCTCTTCGGGCCCCAGCTTGGTATCCCGGCTCTCGGTCTCGTATTCTTCGATATGAATAGAAGTGTATACATCGTCCCGCACCAGGCGTTCGTTGAGCAGGACGGCGTCTTCGTAGTTATAACCTTCCCAGGTCATAAAGCCGATGAGGGCGTTTTTGCCCAGGGAGATCTCGCCCTGAGAGGTGGAGGGGCCGTCGGCGATTACATCGCCCTTCTTCACCCGTTCTCCCACCGCCACAATAGGCTTCTGGTTGATGCAGGTACCCTGGTTGGAACGCATGAACTTGATGAGCCGATGGGTCTTCTCACCCAGCTCATCGTAGTTGATGGTCACTTCCCGGGCGGTAACGCGGGTGACGGTGCCGTCGCCCAGGGCCAGAGGCACAGTGCCCGAGTCCACAGCGGCCTTGTATTCCATGCCGGTGGCCACGAAGGGGGCCTCGGTCTTCAGCAGAGGCACAGCCTGCCGCTGCATGTTGGAACCCATCAGAGCACGGTTGGCGTCGTCGTTTTCCAGGAAGGGGATCATGGCGGTAGCCACGGAAACCATCATCTTGGGGGCCACATCCACCAGGTCCACCTTCTCCCGCTCGATCTCGATGATCTCGTCGCGGCGGCGGCAGGTGACACGGTCGGCTTTGATCCGGCCGTTCTCATCCAGGGGCTCATTGGCCTGGGCCACGATGTACTCGTCCTCGATGTCGGCGGTCATATACTGCACTTCATCGGTGACGATGCCGGTTTCCTTGTCCACGATGCGGTAAGGAGCCTCGATAAAGCCGTAGTCATTGATGCGGGCATAGGTGGCCAGATAGGAAATCAGGCCGATGTTGGGACCTTCGGGAGTCTCGATGGGGCACAGACGGCCATAATGGCTGTAATGCACATCACGGACTTCCATGTTGGCCCGGTCACGGCTCAGACCGCCGGGGCCCAGAGCGGACATACGGCGCTTGTGCGTCAACTCGGCCAGGGGGTTGTTCTGGTCCATGAACTGGCTGAGGGGGGAGGAGCCGAAAAACTCCTTGATGGCCGCCGTCACAGGACGGATATTGATCAGGCTCTGGGGGGTGACAATGTCCAGATCCTGAATGGTCATACGCTCGCGGATCACCCGCTCCATGCGGGAGAAGCCGATGCGGAACTGGTTCTGCAGCAGCTCGCCCACGCTGCGCAGGCGGCGGTTGCCCAGATGGTCGATGTCATCGGCGGTGCCCACGCCATTGGCCAGGCAGTTGAGGTAGTTGATAGAAGCCAGGATATCGTCCACAATGATGTGCTTGGGAATCAGCTCATCCGCATTCTCCCGGATGGCATCCAGCAGCTCCTGGCCCTGGTGCTCTTCCATCAGCTGGCGCAGCACGGAGAAGCGCACCCGCTCATAGATGCCCAGCTCTTCCTCGTTGCAATCCACAAAGTCGTGGAGCCACACCATGTCGTTGGAGAAGGCCTTGACCTCTTTGCCCTCCACATCCAGATAGGCCACCGAAACGCCCTTCTTCTCGATGAGGGCGGCCTGCTCCCGGGTGAGCACCTGGCCGGGAGTGGCCAGTACTTCGCCGGTGAGGGGATCGGTGACAGGGCGGGCCAGTTTCTGGCCGCTGAGGCGCTTGGAAATGGCCATCTTCTTGTTGAACTTATACCGGCCCACGGTGGACAGATCATAGCGCTTGGGATCAAAGAACAGGTTGTGGAGCAGCGTCTGCGCGCTGTCCACTGTGGGGGGCTCACCGGGACGGAGACGCTTGTAGATCTCAATGAGGGCATCCTCGGTGGTCTTGATGGCGGAGTCCTTGTCCAGAGAAGCGATGATCCGCTCGTCCTCGCCGAACACCTCTTTGATCTCGGCGTCGGTGCCGATGCCGATGGCCCGGATCAGAGAGGTGATGGGCAGCTTGCGGTTTTTGTCGATGCGCACATAGAACACATCGTTCACATCGGTCTCATACTCCAGCCAGGCGCCCCGGTAGGGGATGACGGTACTGGTGTACATCTCCTTGTCGGGCCGCTCGTTGTTGATGCCGAAATACATACCCGGAGAACGGACGATCTGAGAGACCACCACCCGTTCGGCGCCGTTGATGATAAAGGTGCCGCCGTCGGTCATCACAGGGAAATCGCCCATGAAGATTTCCTGCTCCTTGATCTCACCGGTCTCCTTGTTCCGCAGGCGCATGCGCACTTTGATGGGGGCGGCATAGGTGGCATCCCGCTCTTTGCATTCTTCCACCGAATACTTGGGCTCTTCTTCCATGGAATAATCCAGGAAGGTCAGCTCCAGGTTGCCGGTGTAGTCGGTGATGGCGCCCACATCCCGGAACACCTCCCGCAGGCCGGTATCCAGGAACCATTGATAGGACTTCTTCTGCACCTCGATGAGGTTGGGCATCTGGAGCACTTCCCGGGTCCGCGAAAAGCAAACCCGCTCCTTTTTGCCGCACTGGATCCTGCCGTACTTTTCCCAGTTGTACATTTGCCACACTCCGTTTCCTGTCAGTTTGCGATACACTAGGGTGCGTTGCATTTTTTTATTTCTTCCCTGTTGCCATCCTCACCGGCTTTTGCTAAAATGAGAGCGGTGAAAAATGACAACCAGTTGATTGCATATCGATGCAGTATATTATTATACTATTTTCATTGCAAGAAGTCAACCGAACGAACTGTCTAAAACTGCCTGTTTTTTCAGGCAGTTTTTTGTTTATCCAGCCATTTCAGGCAAAAAGTTGGCCCGGCCGCCACAGCGTGAAGTGATAAAATAATGGTAGACACAAAAGTGCCTACCATTATTTTTATGCTATTATAGACATGGAGGTGGCAATATGGCTGGTAAATACACGATGCGAAGCAAAGAAGAAAAGTTAG
>NZ_JAHLPO010000038.1:0-12120 GCF_018917925.1 Intestinimonas sp. MSJ-38
CTACGACCAGCTTCTTGAATTCCGGCGTGTATCGTTTGTTTGGTTTTCCTCTTGACATAATAAATCACCCCATCTGTTAGATAGTATATCATACTGTCTAACAAATGGGGTGCAGTTCAATACGGCCGGGGCATTTTCATCCAAAAGTTATTCGATGGCGATCTGTTTGCGGCCTTCGGGCAGCTGCATATCCCGCTTGGGGATGCGAATGCGAAGCACACCGCTTTCATAGGAGCACTTCACTTCATCCGGGCGAATATCACCCACATAGAAGCTGCGGCTGCAGGAGCCGGAATAGCGCTCCTGACGGATATAACGGCCCTTCTGATCCTTCTCATTCTTCTCATCCTGCTCACTGCTCTTATTAGCCGTGACGGTGAGATAGCCGTCCTCCAGATGAGCCTGCACATTGTCCTTATCAAAGCCCGGCAGGTCGATGGCGATGCTGTATGCATCTTCCTCTTCCTTCACATCGGTCTTCATCAGGTTCTTGGCCCTCTTGCCATAAAGCGGATTCTGTGTGCTCCAAAAGTCGTTGTCAAAGGCGTTTCCAAAGAACTCATCAAACAAATTTTCACCAAAAATACTGGGCAACATAAATCATTCCTCCATTCGATACGATGTAAAGTCGTGCCCGCTCAGAGGTCTTATTCAGGCCTTCTTTTTTAGTACACCTTTATTATAGTCTGTTTTTTAGCACTGTCAAGGTTAGAGTGCTAATATTCACAAATGGGTAAAACTCTATAAGAAAAAAGTTCACAAACCATCGGAAGGCCTGATTTTGCTGCTCTATAAAACCAGTTCCACCCGACTGCCGCCGGACCGGTCCTTTTTCACCATGACCTGTTTTTCGATTTTTTCTTTCAGCGAAGCCACATGGGAAATGATACCCACCAGCTTTTTCCCTTCGGTGAGGCTGTTCAGCGCCTGGATAGCCTGGGCCAGGGATTCTTCGTCCAGCGAACCAAAACCCTCGTCCACAAACATGGTATCCAGCCGCACACCGCCGGAAACCGACTGAATTTCATCGGACAACCCCAGGGCCAGGGACAACGCCGCCTGGAAAGACTCGCCGCCGGACAGACTGCGTACGCTGCGGCAAGAGCCGTTATAGTGATCGATCACTTCCAGTTCCAGACCGGTCTGGCTCCGGTTATTTTCCCCACCAGCCTTGCGCCGCAGCTCATATTGATTGCCGGACATCACCAAAAACCGGCGGTTGGCCCGCCTGATGATCCGGTCAAAAAAGGTCATCTGCACATAGGTCTCCAGCATCACCTTTTCCTGGCCTCTCAAGGAACCATTGACGGTGTCGGAAAGAGCCGCCATCCAGCGGTACCGCTCTTCCCGCCGGGCTAGATCCCGGGATTTATCCACAACCTGTTCCCGTATGGTTTCATTGGTCTGCATCCGGGTGCGGATCTGCTGCTGCCGCTCCAGTTTTTCCTGCCGCTGCTGGGTCAATACCTGATTTCTTTCTTCCAGGGTCTTTCGATCGGCATCGCTTCCCTGACGCAGCAGCTCTGTCAGCTGCCGGAGAGCCGCTTCCAGCTGTGTCAGACGGGTTTGCTGCTGGCGATTATCCTGCTCGGCCTGCAACAGGGCCTGTTCCATCTCTTCCCGCTGCCGGCTCAAATCGGCATGATGGGCTTGAGCCTGGCGCACATCGGGGAAGCGCAGCTGTCCGGCCAATGCAGACACCTGCCCGGCCACTCCCTGCCGTTCGGCCTGGGCCTGAGCCAACTGCGTGCCTGCTTCTTCCTTTTCCCGGATCAGCTGATCCCGCTGCTGGATGCTGTCCTGTATTTTTCCTTCCAGGACTTCCTTCTGCCGCATCTCTTCTTCCCGCTGTTTCACCACTTGCTCCAGCTGACAAAGGGCCGCTTTCTCCTCCTGCAAACGCCGCAGGATCACCTCTTCGGCATCCAGTAAGGGACAAGTCTCTCCCTGGTCTTCCAAACGCCGTTTCAGATCCCGCTCCAGCTGCCGCTTCTGCCCTTCCAGGCTCCGGCGCTCCAGCTGGAGCCTGTGCAAGGCCTCTTCCCGCTCCTTTTCCCGGATCAGATTGGCCTGACGCCGCTCTTCCAGCCCTTTCAGATGCTGCTCCATCTCCTGGCGCTCTTGCTGCCGCCGGAGAAGTTCCTGCTCTTGCTGTTTGAGAGCTTCCCGTTGCCTTTGAACCTCTTCTTTCCAGCCTTTCAGCTTTTCCCGTGCTTGAGCAGACGAAGCTTTTTCATCCCGCTGATGAAGGGCCGCTTCCAGCCGTTGCTGCCGCTCCTGAACCAGACTCTTCCACTGTCCCGCTTCCAGGCTTCTTTTCGACGCCTGCTCCTGGGCTTTTTCCAGCGCTGCTTTGGCCTGCTCCACCTCTTCCTTGGTAGGAGCCTGAGGGGACAAACGGGCCGGAGTCGGATGCTGGAGAGCGCCGCATACCGGGCAGGGTTTTCCCTCTTCCAGTTCCTGAGCCAGAAGCCCGGCCTGCTCGGCCAGAAAAGCCCGGTTTTTCTCCTGGTATTGGGCATCCCGCTGGGACTGCACATTCCAGGCCTCCTGGTATGCCTGCTGGGCCTTTTTCAAGGCGCTTTCCGCCTGTTCCCAGTCTTGAGCCAACCCTTCCAGCTGCCCCAGGCTCTCTTCCTCCTGCCGGGCCTGGGTTTGCTGAGCCAGCAGCCGCTCCTGCAAGCTTTTCAGCACAGCCTCTTCCTGATAACGCCGGGAAAGTTCCTGCTGCTTTTGTTCCAGTTCTTCCCGCGTCTTGCCATCCGCCTGGCGTTGCTCTTCCAGCTTTTCTTCCTGGGCTTTTCCCTTGCCGATCTGCTGGGCATAGCCCTCCCAGGTTTTGCGGTCCTGCTGAATTGCCTGCCAGAGCGCCTGACGGGTCTGCGCCTCCCGCTGCTCTCCCAGCGCCTTTTCCCGCAAAGCGGCCGCTTCCTGTAAGGCCGCTGCCTGCTGTTTCAGCTCTTCGGCCTTGCGGCTCACAGCCTCTTGCCGATTCTGAAGCTCCCCTTGATGCGCTTCCAGCGCCTGGGCCTTTTCCTCCAAGGCTTTCAGCTGATTTTTTCCTTTTTCCAGCTGTTGATAGGCCGGAAGTTCCCCTTCCAGGGCTTTCAACTGGCCAATGATCTCCTGCCGCTGGGGCGCCAGCTTCTGCTGTTCTTCCAGGCACTTCTGGGCCTGCGCCGCCTGGGGCCGCTGCTCCTCCAGCTGCTTTTTGGTTTCTTCCAGCTGTTTTTGGGCCTTTTCCCGCTCTTCCGCCTTGCCCAGCTGGGCGTTGACCTGGGCCAGCTGCTCTTCCAGCTCTTTCAGCTGACTGCTCAGCTGTTCTTCCCGCCGTCGGTCCTGGGAAGAAAGTCGCTCCAGCACATCCACTGTCTCTTCCAAAGGCAGCTGATTCTGCCGGGCCTGCTGAGCCTGATCCGCCAGGGGATCTCCTTCCTCCCACTGGATGCCCTCCACATACTGGCGCATACTTTGCCGGGCCTGCTCACATTCCTTGCCTTCCTGGAGAGTCAGAGCCTTGATTCTGTCCTGGAACACCATATAATACCGGGTCTGGAATATTTCCCGGAAAATTTCCTGCCGGCTTTTGGTGTCGGCCAAAAGGAGCTTGAGGAAATCTCCTTGGGCGATCATGGCGATCTGAGAAAATTGGTTTCTGTCCAGGCCGATAATCTGAGTAATGGCCGCAGTGATTTCCCGTGGGCGGGTGATGATGCGCCCATCGGGCAAATGCAGCTCCCCTTCCGCCTTTTGGGTGGTCATCCCTTCGCCACGCTTGGCCGGGCGCTGGTATTCCGGATTGCGGCGCAAAGTGTATTTCTGGCCTCGATAAGTAAATTCCAGCTCCACAAAGGTGGGAATCTCCGGGCTTGCATACTGGGAGCGGAACATGGAAGCATCCCGGTTTTGCCCGCTGGGTTCCCCGTACAATGCGTAGGCGATGGCATCAAACAAGGTGGTTTTCCCGGCCCCTGTGTCTCCGGTGATCAGGTAGAGCCCTTCTTCTCCCAGCTTTTCCAGTTCTACCACCGTTTCCCCTGCATAGGGTCCAAAGGCCGACATGGTCAATTTCAGCGGTCGCATGGCTCATCCTCCCAAATTTCTTCCATCAGCCCCAAGGCAAAAGACCGCTGGGTCTCCTGCATAGGCTGGCCATTTTGTTTTTCATAAAATTCTTCCAGCATCGCCAGAGGGCTTTTCTCCTCCGTTGGCCCCATCTCTTCCCACTGGGCCTGGTTCTGGGTGCGCCGGTTGTCATAGCTCAGCTTCATCAAATTGGGATAGATCAGCCGCAGTTTGGCCGCCCCATCGGGCACATCTTCCTCGTCGGTGAGGATGATGTGGAGATAATCTTCCCGAAAATCCTTTCCCTCGTAAAAATCCCGCAGGGTCACTTCTTCATAACTTCCCCGGATCTCCCGCAAATCCCGCAAAGGCATCAAAGGAATGGTGCGGATGGATACATTCCCTTTTTCCTCCATCTCCACCACAGTCACCGACTTTTCATGGTTTGCTTCCGAAAAGGAGTACTTCAGGGGCGTACCACAATAGCGAATGGTAGCCTTTCCCACCTGCTGAGGGCCATGGATATGTCCCAGGGCCACATAGTCAAAGGGGGCAAAGACAGAGGCGTCCACATTGTCGCTGCCTCCCACGGAAAGTTCCTCCGATTCGCAGCGGGCAGCGCCGGTGACAAACTGATGGGTCACCAACACATTCCGCCTTCCTTCCTCCACTCCCAGATGGTCGATGGCCACCCGGAGTGCATCGGTATAGCTTTCGATGGTTTCCTCCGGGAAAAACCGGCGCACATGAACCGGTTTCAAAAAGGGCAGCAGGAAAACATCCACCGGCCCGTGGGCATCCTGGAGGGTAAAACGGCAGGGATTTCCATCATACACCGGCGCCAGATGAACGCCGCTCTGCTCCATCAGCCGGCCGCCAAAAGCCAATCGCTCGGGGGAATCATGGTTGCCGCTGATGAGGAAAACCTGAGGCCCCAGCCGGGATAGGGACACCAGAAAATCGTCCAGCATCCCCACCGCTTCGGCCGAGGGCACCGTTTTGTCATACACATCCCCGGCGATGAGCACCCCCTGGGGTTCTTCCCGACGGACAATCTCCAGAATCTCCTTCAAAATATAGGCTTGATCCTCCACCATGGAAAAGCCGTTGACCCGCTTTCCCAGATGCAGATCGGACAAATGGATCCATTTCATCTGTTTTCCTCCCTCTTTTGGCTGAATTCTTGCTATTTTTTTATTATACCGGGGGCGAAAAAAAGCTGCAACCCTGTTTGTCTTGCTTTTTTACACTGATATGATATATAATATCACAAGAGGAGGTGGAACCATGAAGCAGCGCAAGAAAACAATTATCCTTTTGATTTTATCGCTTTGTGCGGCCCTGGCCCTGTTTTACCGGCGCAGCCTTTCCCTCCAGCAGCTTCTCCCCGGCCTGGATTTGTCCCAATGTACCAGCATCACCCTGCAAGGAGATTTCTATAAAGAAAGCCCTCGGGAAAGTGTGGCCTATAACCGAACCTTCACACCAGAAAATAAAGAATTTGAACAGATCCTGGCCCTTTTAAAACAGGCCGAGTTCCGCCGCAGCCTATGGGGCCTGATCCCCAACAAAGGCACCCGCACCCATCCGCTCCAGACCGGCGATATCCGGTGGGAGATCCACTGTGTTTTCCCCGATAGCAGCTTGCGGGTGCATAACTTTTTCGGTGATTTCACCCTCAGCTTCCAGGAAATTTCTTCTCTTCCGGTCGCTCCTGTTTCTTCCCAATGGGCGGATGTCGTGACAGCCATCATAACAAAATAAAAAACGCCTTTTCAGGCGTTTTTGAGCGTGTCGAAAAAGTGGCTTAGGCCACTTTTTCGAGTTTTTGCAAGGGGCTGTATGCACGCCTTTGGCGCACACTTGCCCCTTGAGAAGTGCAAAAAGCCACGCACAGGTCGCGGCTTTTTGCGGATTTATAAGGGTAGGGCGGACGACCCTTTTCGTTATATAGGTTTTTCGACAGTCTGAAAAACGCCTTTTCAGGCGTTTTTTTATTTTTCCGGTGCAAATTGTCCCAGCCCCAGCGTGGCGGCCAGAGAGAATGTCCGTTGGCTGCCATCTAGAAAGGCCACGGTGACCAGGTCTCCTTGTCGGTCTGCAATGATCCCCGGCCCAAAGCGCCGGTGGCTCAAAGCCGCCCCTTTCACATAATATTGCTCTGCTCCAGCAGGCAAAACCTGCGGCTTTTTTTCCAGGGCCGCGGGACGCTGGGCCATCGTACCCGGCTTTTTGCTCACCGTAGGTCGGAGAGCAGCAGGAGCCCGGGAAGGCTTCTTCACCGGAAAGATCTCCTGGCTGAATGTGGACTCCATCTCCGGATGTCGGAAACGGAACACCTGAAGCCGGTTCCTGGCCCGGGTCATCGCCACATAAAAAAGCCGCCGTTCCTCTTCCCAGGTTTTCCAGGCTTCTTCATCCTCCGGTTCCGGCTGGCCTGTCCGCGGGAAAATGCCGTCGGCCACATCCATCAGGATCACCCGGTCATATTCCAGGCCTTTACTGGAATGAATGGTAGAAAGCACAAAGGGACAATCCGGCTCTCCCCCTTGCCGCACCAGGTCCTCCAGCTCTCCCAAGCGCCGCAGCAGATCCATAGGGCTTTTTTCCATCGTCCCCAAAGATTCTAAAATCTGAGCCTTTCCCGATTCCATCCCCTGGCGCTGCAAATACTCCCCATATCCCATAAACCGGACAATACGGTACACTGCTTTGTCCCCCGGCTCCAACAGCATATGATCCAGATGGGTTTGCAAAGCCCGGCACTGGCGTCGGGTGAAAGCAGAAGCCTGGGGATTTTCCGCCAGTCGTTCCAAAATGGTGCCCTTTCCTTTTTGCGTTGCCGCCTCCTCGGCGTCCTTTTTCCGGATGCCTGCTCCCAATTTATAATAGATATTCAAAAACAACGCAGAGGATTGAGGGTCCTGGGCAAAACGAATGATATTGCTGATATCCTGCACCACCCGACTGGTGAAAAAGGCGCTGTCCACCTGGCGGCACCGATAGGAAATCCCCTTCCGGACCAGCAGGTCAATGAGAGGCAAAGCGCTTTCATTGTCCCGATAAAGTACCGCCGTCTCCTCCTGGCAATCCTGGGCCACCTGCATCAGGTAGGAATATTGTGCCCTTCGATTGGCCAGGGAAATGCTCTCCACCGCCAGCCCCGCCGGACGCACCGCTTCCATGTGTTTGGGGTACCGGTCCCGGTTCTTTTGGATAAAGTTTTGGGCAGTCTCCACAATCTGCGGAGTGGAGCGATAGTTTTTCTCCAGATAAAGCACCTTGGCCCCTTGATATCGTTTAGAAAACTGAGTCAAGGCCTGGGGATAGGCCGCGCGAAAGCCATAAATGCTCTGGTCTTCATCCCCCACCAAAAAGATGTTTTTCTCTTGCCCAGCCAGAAGATCCAAAATGGCATGCTGGATCTTGGAGGTATCCTGGGCCTCGTCCACCGAAAGATACCGGTATTTGTCCTGGAAGCGAGCCAAAACTTCTGGATACCGCAGCAGGATCTGGCGGGCATAGACCATCTGATCATCGTAGTCCATCTGCTGACGCTGACGGAGGGTTTGATCGTAAGTTTGAAACAGGGCGGGAAAATCCACTCCCTCCACCTCCACCGTTTCCAGCTCTTCCCGGGTGAGCATCTGGTTCTTAGCATAGGTGATGGCGGTCTGAAGGGCCTTGACGGTGCTTTCCGGCACGAACTCCTTTTGTTGTCTGCGACACAGTTCTCCCAAAAGGGCCCCCTGGGCCCCGGTGTCCTCCAGCAAAGAAAACGCCTGCCGCCCAAGCAGCCGTTCATAGGTGCGGATCACCCGGCTGCACAGGCCGTTGATGGTGCGAAACTCCAGCCGACTTCCCATCTCCTGCCCAAAGCTGCGGCAAAAACGGGCCTTCATATCCCTGGCGGCCGAGACGGTATAGGTGACGGTGAGGATCTGCTCCGGGGGAATCTGCTTTTCATAGACCATATACCCCACCCGGCTGACCAGCACGGTGGTTTTGCCGCTGCCCGGCACGGCCAGCAGCAGCACAGGCCCTTCCACACTCTCCACTGCCGCCTGCTGCTGAGGATTGAGAGAAAGGCCAAACCGACTTTGAAACCGCTGAAGATCAGCCATGGAAACGCCAGCCGCAATCGTCATGATAGATCATCTGATGGGTCATGCCGCCATCGATGCAAATATTTTCCCCTGTGATGAATCCGGCCTTGTCCGAGCAAAGGAAAAGCACCATCTGGGCGATGTCCTGGGGCGTTCCCACCCGCCCCGCAGGGTGCTGCTTCTCATCGGCCCCGAAGAACTGGGATCCGGTGGTGTCGATCCAACCGGGGGAGATGGAGTTGACCCGGGCTTTGTCCCGCAGGCTCACCGCCAAGGCATGGGTGAGAGCGGCAATTCCCCCTTTGGCGGCGGTATAGCTTTCGGTGAAAGGCTGGCTCATCCGATCCCGGCTGGAGGAGATGTTAACAATGCTGGCTCCTTCTCCAAAATAGGGGAGCAGCAGTTGGGTCAGATAAAAAGGCGCCGCCACCCCCACCTGAAGAGCCTGGTTGAATTGCTCCCAGGTGCAGGTATCGATGCCCAGGAACAGGGGTTTTGCATTGTTCACCAGAAAATCCACCCGGCCATAGGTCTGAATAACCTTTTGGGCGAACCGCTCCAGATCTTCCTTTTTCCCCACATCCCCCTGGAAAAAATCGTTTTCCAACAGATCAATGGTACAGACTTTAGCCCCCTGCTTTGCAAACTCCTCACAAATGCACCGGCCAATGCCCTGGGCGCCGCCGGTGACCACGGCTACTTTGTCCTGAAACATAGTTATTCCTCCATTTGGATGGCCACCTTAATGACCCCGTCTTCCCGGTTTTCAAACACCTCATAAGCCTTTTCAATCTCCCGCAAGGGGAAATTGTGAGTGATCAGCGGCCGGGTGTCCAGTTTGCTCTCTGCGATCAGCTGGAGAATGTCATCCACATGGCAGCCATCCACTCCGCCGGTCTGGAAGGTGAGGTTTTTGCCGTACATCTCCGGCAAGGGCAGCACCTGAGGGGCATCATACAGCGCCACCACCGTCACCACTCCATTGGGACGGGCACATTTCCAGGCCAGCTGGAAACTGTCCTCCGTCCCGGCCACTTCCAGCACCCGTCCGGCGCCGCCGTGGGGAGTATGAGCCTTCACAAATTCTTCGGCCTCCTCTGGCGCCACGGTGAGCACCTGGGGATAGTGCTCTTCCACAAATTTTCGCCGCTGAGGATCTTTTTCACACACCATCACCACTCCTGGCTGATGCAGCAGCACACATTGCAACGTGCACAGTCCAGTGGGGCCTGCGCCGATGATGAGTACCGACTCCCCCGGTTCGATCCCGGCGATGTCGGCAGCCCAATAGCCGGTGGCCAGCAGATCTCCTGCCAGCAAAGCCTGCTCATCGGATACCCCCTGTGGAATATGGCTCAGCCCTTGGTCTCCATAGGGCACCCGCACATATTCCCCCTGGCCGCCGTCGATGCGGCAGCCCAATGCCCATCCCCCCTGGGGATCGGTGCAGTTGTTCACATACCCCTGGCGGCAGAAGAAGCATTTTCCGCAGAAGGTCTCCACATTGACGGCCACCCGGTCGCCAGGAGCAAATTTTTGTACCTTCTCCCCCACTTCTTCCACAAGGCCCACCATTTCATGGCCCACCGTCACCCCAGGCACCGCCCGAGGCACTGAACCATGCTTGATGTGCAGATCGCTGGTGCAGATGCTGGCCAAAGTCACCCGCACCACCACATCCTCCGGCCCTTCCACATGGGGCCGGGGTTTTTCCAGGAGGGCAAACCGGCCCTGTTCCACATAAGTATAGGCCAACATATCCATTTCTCCTTTTCGCCCATATGTCAAAAGCCCGGCCCCTTCCCAGGGACCGGGCCTTGTGCCGTTTTTCTTACATCATCTGCCGCCGCCAGGACAGGTTCATGGTGCCGTCCTGCATCACCGACAGATTCTCCAAAGTTTTGCCAGTGCCCAGAGCCACACAGGAGATGGCGTCGTCGGCCACACGGGTGGCAATGCCGGTCTTGGATTCGATCAGCTTGTCAAAGCCATAGATCAGGCTGCCGCCGCCGGTCATGACAATGCCGTTTGTGGCAATGTCGCCCACCAGTTCAGGAGCGGTGCGCTCCAGCACGAAATGTACCGCCTCCACAATCTTGGTGGACACTTCTTCAAAGGCCTCCAGCAATTCAGTGGAAGTGACGGTGAACACCCGGGGCAGGCCGGTCATCAGGCAGCGGCCCTTGACCTCCATGCTCACTTCCTCTTCCCGGGGATAGACACAGCCAATGGTCATTTTCAGCTCTTCTGCTGTGCGCTCACCAATAAGCACATTGTGCTTGCGGCGCACATATTTGACGATGGCATCGTCGAACTTATCGCCGGCCACCTTGATGGAAGTGCTTTCCACCATGCCGCCCAGGGAAATGACGGCCACATCGGTGGTACCGCCGCCGATGTCCACGATCATGTTGCCGTCGGGCTTGGAGATCTCGATCCCGGCGCCGATGGCAGCGGCCACAGGTTCCTCGATGAGATAAACCTTCCGGGCGCCGGCCTGGGTGCCGGCGTCAATGACGGCCCGCTCCTCCACCTCGGTGATGATGGAAGGCACACAGATGACCACATTGGGCTTGAACAGACGGAAGCCCAGCACCTTGTGGATGAATTCCTTGATCATTTTCTCCGTCATTTCATAATCGGAGATGACGCCGTCCCGCAGGGGGCGCACAGCGATGATGTTGCCCGGGGTACGGCCCAGCATCTTCTGGGCATCCTCACCGATGGCCAGGATCTTGCCGGTGGACTTGTCCACCGCCACAACAGAGGGCTCGCACAAAACGATGCCCTTCCCCTTTACATAAACCAGTACGGAAGCCGTACCCAGATCAATTCCGATATCGCCTGCTGACATATCTTTCCCGCTCCATTTCTCCGGCCGCCTGCTTTCAGAGCCCGTCCCCGCTGCCGGGTGGGGTCTGGGCGCCCATTTCTCCAAATCTTCACACAAAACCACAGTCGGTTTGTTCTTTCCATAGCTCTTTTTATTATACCCAACCAGAATCATGTTTTCAACACATTCTTTTGATTTCTTTGTCGAAAAAACGCTCAAAAGGGTATGCACCCAGCTCATTGTTTCTAAAATTTTAACATGCTATGATAAAAATGAAAATGGACGCCTCCTTTTCATATTTTCTCAAGGAGGTACAGATCATGCAACAGTGGAAAAAGTCTATGTTGGAGGTCCAATCCTGGGGCACCGGTCCGCAGGCGGAGAAAGCCAGAGCCGCTCTGGTCAAAGACCAGGCCGTAAAGACCGTTGTCAAGCATGCCGCTGTGGGCGGCATCGTCGCCGGCCCTGCCGGAGCGGTGGTAGGTGCAATCGTGGGAAAGGCGAAAAACGACGCCAAATAAGCTTTTTCCCCAAAGAGGGACAGGAAAATTGAAGTGACCCCAAAAAGTTAGACAATATTTTGAAGTAAAAATTGTTCAAGCAGCCGAAAGGGCTTGCTGTCTGTGAATTGCAGGCAGCAAGCCCTTTAGCTTTGCCTTGATGCGGCGGTTGTTGTAGTAATCCAGATATTCAACGAGTTCCTGTTTGAAGTGCTCCATGGACTGAAATTTTTGCAGATATAGCAGCTCACTTTTGAGCAGCCCAAAGAAATTTTCTATCACAGCATTGTCCAGACAGTTCCCCTTACGGCTCATGCTCTGCCGGATGCCTTTCTCTCGGAGCATCCGTTGATACTGTTTATGTTGGTACTGCCAGCCCTGATCAGAATGGAGAATGAGGTTTGTTCCGTCCGGAATTTTTGCAAATGCCTCGTTCAGCATGGTCGTCACCATGCTGAGCACAGGACGATCCGATATGGTATAGCTGACCAGATCGTTGCTGTGCAAATCGAGAATCGGGGACAGATAGAGCTTTTCTCCGAACAGGCTGAACTCCGTCACATCGGTGACCCACTTCTGGTTCGGCCTGTCCGCATGGAAGTCCCGGTTCAACAGA
>NZ_JAHLPO010000039.1:0-11407 GCF_018917925.1 Intestinimonas sp. MSJ-38
CAGGATCAAGGCAAAGCTAAAGGGCTTGCCGCCTGCAAGTCACAGACAGCAAGCCCTTTCGGCTGCTTGAACAATTTTTACTTCAAAATATTGTCTAACTTTTTGGGGTCACTTCACTGCGGCCCGGGCTGTTTTCATTATTTTTTCTCGTAAACAATTCGCCATTATGCACCGATTCGTGCATCCTTCTGGCACAGCCGGTTGAGAATTGCGGTCGCTTCTGCCCAGGTGATCCGATCACCGGGATAGAAGTTTCCTTCTGCGTCACTTCCCTGCAAAATCCCTGTCTGATACAACAGCCGGATCTCCTTGGCATAGATCTGATCGTCATTCACATCAGGGGGGCAGGCCCTCCTTCTTCACCCACTGGCCTTCCCACAGATACAGACTGCCATCCCGGGTAATGATCAGGTCATCATCGCAATAGGACACCTTGCCAGAGGTTGTCACTTGCTTTGCGGTCCCATCGGCAAAGGAATAGAGATCCCCTGCGGGGTCCACAAAATACTCTGCATCAAAGATTCCTTTTCGATCCAAGGGGCGGTTTCCAGGTTCCTCCGGCGGCTTCGGCTCCCTTTGCAGCTGCTTCGGCACCATCACGCCGGTAGTCACCTGTTTGAGATCCCAGCCGACATCATAAACCCAACTGATATTCCACAGATATAACCCGCCTTCCTGGGTGAGGATCAGAGTGTCTGTCCCCTGGGCCACCACATCGGCCACAGCGGTATCGCCGCAGTCAATTTTCTCGGGGGTTGTGAAAGTCCAGTCTTCTCGATCATGAATTTCATAGATTCTATCGGCATAGAATCCCCACATATAAAGCTCTCCACTCTCGGTAATAGCGGTGGATAATTTAGAATCGTCCATACTTACTCGATCCACATGGAGCATAATTCGGGTCGGCCGCCAGATCTTACCTCCCGAAAGTCCTATAGTATCTTCCCAGTTTTCACCCCAGCCATATAAAGCCCCATTTTTTGTAATAGCATAGTTGGTCCACCCTCTGCTCACTGCCATCTTCACATTGGAGAGAATCTTTATTGGCACAGGGCTGTTTTAAGGAAGTCCCTCCGCATAGCCATTTTCACCTACGCCCCAGGTATATAGATCATCATTCTGGGTCACCAAAGTGAAATTACCCCCCAGCGGAAACCTGAAGACCAGCGTGGACGCCCTGCACCGACAAAGACGAAAAAGGCAGCAATGTAAGACAAAACATGATGGCCAGCAACAAAGAACATTTCCTTTTCATACCCATACCTCCTTACCATAGTGCAGTTATATTTTTTTGTACTGATTTCAATATATCGCTGCTACATCTAAAAATAAAGAGCGGGGATAGGAAATATTTCCTCTCCCTGCTCTTGCATCTGTGACCTATTTTTCATTTTCGTTTCTTTCTTCTTTCTTCTTTCTCTTCTCTCCGGCTGGCCCGCTCGCTTTCCAGCTGAAGGCGGATCATATCCACCAGCACAGAGCAAGGCCGGAACACCAGGTACCGCAAAGCCCCCCTGTCCCGGTAACGAAGCATACAGTACCGATCCCGACCAATGAGGGGCAGATAATAATGCTGTTTGCCTCTCCCCAGTGTACTGCCGATAGAGCAACCCTCCACCAAAATACATTCCGGGTTTCCCAGCGCAATGACCTTGGCCTTTATGGGATGTCCCATCAGCTGGAGCCGGATAAACAGGTGATCGTGCATCAGCCGGTATTCATAAGATACAAAAGAATAGCCGCAAATCACCACCGTAACCAGACAAAACAGCAGCGCCGGAATGAGAAAATGCACCGGCGTGGCATAGGGTGTCTGCCAGATGGCCTCATAGAAGCTGATCATCAGCAGGAACAATCCCACCCACAGAGAAAAAGGCACAGCCTTGCGGCGGAAGCCTTGCAAAATCTGTTTATACATCCCTATCGATCCTTTCCAGACTACAGGAAAATTGGCCCTGGTCGATCTCCAGGCGCAGATAAGTGCCTTCATAGCCAATACTTCCCGGATTATACAAAGGAATCGGCCACTTCGTAAGTGCCACCGGCTGGTGGGTGTGACCAAAAAAGGCCGCCTGAGCACCGGCCTGCTGGGCTGCCCGCAGAAATTCATCCAACCCATCCTTGACGCCAAAGCGATGGCCATGGCTGAGAAAAAGCCGCACTCCCTCCGGCTGAGGCGTTCTGGTCAAGGGCTCCTGGCACATCAGATCACAGTTGCCCGCCACCGCCAGCACCTGACAGCCAAACAACATTCCGGCATCCTCTGCATCCCGCACGCCATCGCCTAAAAAAAGCAGACAATGGGGGTTTTCTTTTTCCAGCATCCGGCACAGCGCATCAAAATTCCCATGGGAATCGGAAGCCACGCACAGCTTCATCCCATCCCCTCCTCTTTTCCATTTTGTTTGATCTTGGCTTTTAGAATACATCACTTGCATGAAAAAAGAAAGGGGGCAGCGGAACTTTTTCCGTTTTTTCGGAACCGGACAGTTTTTTTCCGCATATACTGTGTTGAAAAGCCCATGGGAGGAGATACATCATGCAAAACGATTACGAAAATCTTGCCAAGGTCCTCATGGCCAGTCCCCAGGGGGCCAAAATCGTGAAGAGTCTGGATAAACTCAACAGTGTGGTCAACACCGAAAGCGGCCGGCAGCTCATTGCCATGCTGGCCAGCGACGGAGGCGACGCCATCAAAAACGCCGCAGCCGCTGCGGCCAGCGGCGATCAGGATCAGGCCCGTGTGCTGCTTTCCACTTTGCTTTCCAGCCCGGAAGGGGCACAACTGGCCGCCAAAATCATCGAAGTGGTGGGCCGCTGACTTTTTGCTCCCAGGCGGCCTTCCGCGCCGGCCGCCTGGACCCTTTTCTGAAAACGCGGAGAAAGGACGGAACCTATGGCCGACATCCAGGATACCTTACAGAAGCTGTTTTCCGATCCGGAAAGCATGAAAAAAGTCACCGATCTGGCCGCCGGCCTGGCTCCGGCGCTGCAGGAATCTGTCGCTTCTCAAAGCCCGTCTCCTGCCTCCGGAGGGCTGGGAGGCCTGTTCGGCTCTCCGGACCAAACAAACCCACCTCCATCCGGAGAACAGAACAGCGGGGACATCTCTTCCCTTCTGGCCTCTCTGGGAAAGGGCCTTTCCTCTACGCCTGCTGAGAATGAGCAAAAGAAAGAGGGTGGGCTGGATCTTTCTTCATTGTTCTCCCTGTTTGGAAAGGGCTCCTCTCCCTCTGCCGAAGAAACCACCGAAAAGCAAAGCGGAATGGACCCGGCCTTGCTTCCCCGGCTGATGATGGCTTTTTCTGGAGATGCCAATTATCTCAAGCCGGAAAAGGTCAATTTGCTGCGGGCCCTCAAGCCCTATCTGGGGCAGCGCCGGGCACCGGATATTGACCGGGCGGTAAAAATGGCCAATCTGGCCCGGGCGACCCAGGAGGCCCTGGGCGGGCTGCAAAGGAGATGAGTCCATGTATGACCGCTACTTTCAAGGAGATGGCTTTGAAGCCTTCTTCCCCCAGGCGGCCCAAATGCCCCCGCCTCCCCCTTTCTCCGATTCCGAGCCCCAGGCCCGCCCCGAAAACCAGCCCCCTCGAAAGAGCGGTCTGCTGGGCAGTCTGGGCCAGCGCCTCAAGCTGCCGGAACTGGACAGCGACACCATTTTGCTCTTGGTATTGGTCTATTTTTTGCTGGCCGATACCGATGAAAACGGTGAAAAATCCAACCTGGCGGACACCTTGCTCATTGTAGGCGCATTGCTCTTGCTGGGATTTTGATGAAAAAAGGCCCTTTGGGGCCTTTTTTGTTTATAGATCTTTTTCCATCACAAAGTTGGTCAGCCGCTCACCAAAGCGTTCCACCTGCTGCTGTTTCAGCATCCGATAACCTCGTTTCTCAAAGAAAGGCCGGGCTGTGAGAGAAGCGTGCACCGAAATACGGGAAAAGCCCTGCTCCTTGGCGGTCTGCTCCACCCGATCGGCCAGGGCCGTGGCCACGCCCCGCCTTTGGGCGGTGCTGCTGACAAAAAGATGATCGAAATAATCCCCATCCAGGGTGGCAAATCCCCAGATCTCGTTCCCTTCCTCCACTACAAAGGTGCGATGGTGGGAAAAAGTCCGGGCCCAGCGCTCCCCATCCATTTCCCGGGGAGCCCAGGCATCCAGCTGAGCCGGGGTATAATCCCGGCAAGCCACCCCATGCACCGAGTCCCAAAACAGCTCCATCAGCCGGGGACAGTCCTCCGACCGGTATTCCCGCAGGTTCATTTCTGTTTCTCCTTGTTTACAGACACACGGCCATATTGGGCCGGGTATCGCTCCACTTTATTCAAAATAACAATATAGCCTCCCAGCAAAAGAGCGGTGGCCAGAACCCATGCAATGGAGCTTGCCGCACATACGCCGCTGAATCCCCAGGCATCGGCCAGCCACATGGCCGCCGCCACACGGACCACCAATTCGCTGACACCGGCCAGCAGAGGAATGCCTCCGAATCCCATTCCTTGCAGGGTGTTGCGGAAAATAAACAACAGCCCTAGAATGAAAAAGAACGGCCCCACGATGTTCAGATAGGTCTGTGCATAGGCCGTCACAGCTCCGTCATTTTCTCCCAGGAACAGGCTCACCAGCCCCTTACAGAAAAAGATCACCAAGGCCCCGCCTACCAGACTGAACACCAGGGCCAGTTTTCCACTGGCCCGCACGCCCTGTCGAATCCGCCGGGGCTGCCCTGCGCCATAATTCTGCGCAGCATAGGTAGCCATGGCCGCCCCCAAAGTCACCAACGCCTGGGTGGCCAGGTTCTCGATCTTGGTAGCGGCGGTAAACCCAGCCACTGCCGTGGAGCCAAAGCCATTGAGGGCCGTTTGCAGCACCATAACTCCCACCGCTGTGATGGAAAACTGAAAAGCCATGGGCAGTCCTACCCGCAGATGCTGCCAGGCAAAGCCCTTATCCCAATGCCAATTCCGCTTCTTCAGGTGCAGTACAGGAAACCGGAGCTTCACATAAAAAAGGCACAACAGACCGGCCAGAAGCTGGGCGATGACGGTGGCCCAGCCGGCCCCAGCCACGCCCATGCCGAAAAAGGCGATAAAGGCATAGTCCAGAATGATGTTGATAATGCAGGCGATAATGAGGAAATACAGCGGCGTGCGGCTGTCCCCCACCGCCCGGATAATGCCGGAGATCATATTATAGAAAATCGCAGCGCCGATGCCGTAATAGATCACCACAATATACCGCCAGGCATCGTCGATGATATCCCCAGGGGTATTCATCACTTCCAGCAGCGGCCGGGCGGTGACCACCGCCAGAAGAGTGATGACCAGCGTGCTTCCCACGCACAGCAAAATGGAAGTGGCCACGCTGTCCCGCAGCCGTTCCTCCTCTCCTGCTCCGAAACACTGGGCGGCCATCACCGAAAAGCCGCTGGTCAGGCCCTGGGCAAAGCCCAGGATCAAAAAGGAGATGGCACCGGTGGCCCCCACCGCCGCCAGAGCCTGCACGCCGATGGTACGTCCCACGATCACCGTATCGGCCATGCTGTAAAATTGCTGAAACACATTTCCAATAAAAAGGGGAATGGAAAAGGCCAGCAGCAACCGCATGGGGCTGCCTTTTGTCATATCATTTGTCATAAAGTTATACTGTTCTCCTGAAACAATTTGGCTCAAAAACAGCCCCGGCGGCATCGCCGGGGCCGTACACACAAAAAATTCTTCACCCGCAAACCGGGCCTTGCAAAAGCACCAAAAAGAGTTTTATTCCTCTTCCACCATCTGACCATTGGGCAGCTGGAACCGGCTTTCGGGCACATCTTCCACCGTCACCCGGGTCAGTTTCATGGAATAGGTGGTCATGCCGTCCTTCTCGCTTTCCGCCCGGTACAAAAGACCGGTGGAAACGGCGATATAATAGTTGTCCTGGGTACCGGCCAGGGGATTTTCCACCTTCACATAAATGCAGGCTTCCCCATCCTGTTCCACATACCCGGCCTCCAGAATCTGGGACGGGTCCAGCTCCAGCACCGCTTCATAGGTGGGCACCCGGCTGGCATCGTCATAGAAGGCGGTGAGTTCCCCATCCTGGGAAATGCCCTGCCCCAGCGTCCCCACATAGGGATTGACCTGTCCGCTGCGCCAGGCATAGTAGCCGGAAGGAGCAATGATGATCTCCTTTTCCACGGCTCCGCTTTCCGAAAGCTGCTGGATATGACTGCGGCGGCCTTGCACGGCCCCTCTGATCCGCAGCACATCCTCTGCACTGTGATAGGAAAGGGTACTCTCCAGCTCATAGGTGTATTCCTTCGGCCGATGCAGCGCAGCAATGACATTCAGAACATTGGATGCATCCACCTGCACCCCGTCCACCAATGGCCCATTTTCCCCCAATTTATCCAAATCGGCAGAAATGGAGCCCTGGGAGGAAGGAAGGGTAATCGTCCCCGCCGGTTCCATCTCCACCATAGAGAGATAGAAGCTGATGAGCACCGCCACCAGCAGCAACGCGGTGACGGCCGCCACCGCCTGAGCCATTTTCCCCTTTTTCATGGGTCTCCCTTATTCCTCGGTGCCCGGCGTAAAGTCCTCGGGGGGCTGCTTTGTTTTTCCGAAGGCATACAAAATCGCATCAGCAATCCGACGGCAGGCCTCACCGTCTCCATAGGGATTAACTGCCCGGGCCATTTTGCCGTATTCCTCCGGATCATTCAGCAATTTCAATGCTTTCTCTGCGATTTCTTTGGCTTCCACACCGGCCATGCGCACTGTACCGGCTTCCACGGCCTCCGGCCGCTCGGTTTCCCGGCGCAGCACCAGCACCGGCTTGCCCAGAGAAGGAGCTTCCTCCTGAATGCCGCCGGAATCGGTCATCACCAAGGTGGCCCGCTCCATCAGATTGTGCATATCCATCACGCCCAAAGGCTCCACCAGGTCCACATTGGGAACATCCCTCAGGTTGTCCCGGGCCATCTGCTGCACATAGGGGCTGAGATGCACCGGATAGACAAAACGCACATCCGGCTCCTTTTCGGCCACCATGCGCACAGCGTCCATGATGTTCTGGAAGGGCTCGCCATAGTTCTCCCGGCGATGAGCGGTGAGCAGCACCACCCGTTCCTTCTGATAATCGATCTCATTGAGCCGCTGGCACTGGAAGGTGTAATTGTCCCGCACTGTGGTTTTCAGAGCATCGATAACGGTGTTGCCGGTGATATAGACATTCTTCTCCACACCCTCCCGATGGAGGTTTGCCACATTGGCCTTGGTGGGAGCAAAATGCAGGTCGGCAATATCGGTGGTCAGAGTCCGATTCATCTCCTCCGGGAAGGGGGAGTATTTGTCAAAGGTGCGCAGCCCCGCTTCCACATGGCCCACCTTCACCTTGGCATAAAAAGAAGCCAGAGCCGCCACAAAGGTGGTGGAAGTGTCGCCGTGGACCAGCACCAGATCGGGCTTGGCCTTTTCCAGCACATCCCCCAGGCCGGTGAGGGCCTTAACGGTGATGCGCATCAAAGTCTGGGAAGGCTCCATGATGTCCAGATCATAGTCCGGGGTGATCTGAAAAGCCTCCAGCACCTGATCCAGCATTTCCCGATGCTGGGCCGTGACGCAGACGATGCTCTCCACTTCTTCCCGGCTCTCCAGTTCCTTCACCAGAGGCGCCATTTTGATGGCTTCCGGCCGGGTGCCGAAAACCGACATCACTTTGATCTTATCCATGCTTTTCCTCGCTTCCCGGGGCGTCTTCCGTCCCCTCGTCCTGCTTTTCTTCCTGCTGCTCTTTTTCCTTTTTCTTATCGTGACCGGTGACGCTCAGACCGATGAGCACCGAAGCCAGAATGGCCACGGCCAGGATGATGATCTTCACCTCGCCGCTGGTGGCCAGCACCACGGCAGACAGGCCCAGCACCACCGAAAGCATATACAAAATGGCAACCGACTGCTTCTGGTCAAAGCCCATATCGATGAGCCGGTGATGCACATGGCCCCGGTCGGCGTGCATGGGGCTCTGGCCCTTCAGCAGCCGGCGGATGATGGCAAAAGTAGTGTCAAAGATGGGCAGGCCCAGGATGATAAAGGGCACGGCAAAGGAAATGCCCACATAAAACTTGAACAAACCCTGGATGGAAATGGTAGCCAGCAAATACCCCAAGAACATGGAACCGGTGTCCCCCATGAAGATCTTGGCGGGGTTCATGTTGTAAGGCATAAAGCCCATGCAGGCGCCGGCCAGGGCGGCCATAGTCACGGCAATATAGCTTTCGCTGACCAGCACGGCAATGGTGAACACCGTCACGGTGGCAATGGTGGAAACACCCACCGCCAGACCATCCAGGCCGTCGATCATGTTGACGGCGTTGGTAACGCCCACGATCCAGATCACCGTCAGGGGCACAGCCAGAAGCCCCAGTTCAAAGTACTTTCCATCGCCGAAGGGATTCATCAGCCGTTCCACCACAACGCCGGACAACACCGGGATGAGGGCGGCCACGATCTGACCGGCAAATTTCACCAGAGGCTTGAGGGGATGGATATCGTCCACCACACCCAGCATAACGATGAACACCGCGCCCAGCAAAATGGATTTCATCTGGGGATCGATACGGCCAAACAGCAGAATACTGATGAGGAAGCCCAGGAAAATGGCCAGGCCTCCCAGCCGGGGAATGGGCACTTTGTGCATCCGCCGGGCGTCTTTGGGCACATCGATGGCCCCCACCTTTTTGGCGAACAGCTTGACAATGGGCGTCATGGCAAAAGAGATGGCCAGAGCCACACCGAAGGCAAAAAAGGATGTGATCAAAACACTATTGTCTATCATTTCTATTCAAAGCTCCCATCAGAAGGGTTTCTTGATGAACCCGACTTTTTTATAGACCTTCTCCAGGGTACGCCGGGCAATGCGGGATGCATTCTCTGCGCCCTGGGTATAGACCTTTTCCAGATAATCCTTGTTGTTCAGAAGATCTTCTGTCTTTTCACGCACCGGGCGCAGCACTTCCACCACCGCTTCGCCCACCGCTTTTTTGAAGTCGCCATAGCCCTTGCCGGCAAAGCGCTCTTCGGCCGCTTCCGGCGTGCAGCCTGCGGCCGCGCTGTAAATGGCGATCAGGTTGTTCACCCCGTGTTTGCCCTCACCCCGGCGCACCTCGCTGCCGGAATCGGTGACGGCCCGCTTGAACTTTCGCATAATGTCCTCCGGCTTGTCCATCAGAAGCACAAAGGCGTTTTGGTTTTTGTCCGATTTGCTCATCTTCTTTGTAGGATCGGCCAGGGACATGATTCTGGCGCCCGTTCCCGCAATGCGGGGCTCGGGCACGGTGAACACATTGCCGTAAATGCCATTGAAGCGCTCGGCAATGTCCCGGGCGATTTCCACATGCTGCTTCTGATCCTGGCCCACCGGCACAAAATCGGTCTGGTACAGCAGAATGTCGGAGGCCATCAGCACCGGATAGGTAAACAGGCCTGCATTCACATTATCGGCATGGGTTTTGGATTTATCCTTGAATTGCGTCATGCGGGACAATTCGCCGAACATGGTATAGCAGTTGAGCACCCAGGAAAGCTCGGCGTGGGCCGACACATGGCTCTGGATAAACAGCAGGCTTTTTTCCGGATCGATGCCGCAGGCGATATACTGGGCCAGCACTTCCAGCGTCTGACGGCGAAGAGCCGCCGGTTCCTGACGCACAGTGATGGAATGGAGATCCACCACGCTGAAGATGCACCGGTTTTCCTCCTGCAAAGCCACCCAGTTGCCCATGGCCCCCAGGTAATTGCCCAAGGTCAGCTTGCCCGAGGGCTGCACGCCGCTGAACACCGTTTTGGGCCGTGGAGCCTGTTGTGCTTCGGTTTCCTGTTTTTGTTCTATTTTTTCTTCTATCATTTTTTCACATCCTAACCCATGATCTCTCTGACGCATCTGGCCAGTATTTCCACGCCCTCATCGATCTGCTCATGGCTGGGTGTGGAGTAGTTCAGCCGGACACCGGCCGAAACCTGTGTGCCATCGGCCCGGAAAGCAGCGCCCGGCACCACGGCCACCTTGTTCTGGGCGCAGCGAGCCGCCAATGCCGACCCATCCAGCCCTTCCGGCAGCTGGAGCCAGACAAACAGGCCTCCCTCCGGACGGGAGAATGTGACCCCTTCCGGAAGATTCTTTTCCAGCAGCGACAGCATCCGGTCCCGCTTTTCCTTATAAAGAGCCGTGCAGGCGGCAATATGGGCGTCCAGATCGTACCGGGCGAAATACTCCGCCGCCACCGCCTGGAAAAACAGGTTGGAATGGACATCCCCGGCCTGCTTCAAAGCCGTCATGCGGGCGATCACATCTTCATGGGCCTGGGCATAACCCAGACGCACGCCGGGAGACAGGATCTTGGAAAGAGACCCTGCAAAAATGACCCGGCCCTCTTCATCCAGACTTTTGAGAGGCGGCAGGTATTCCCCGCTGATCCGCAGTTCAAAATAGGGGTTGTCCTCCAGAATCATCACATCGTATTTCTGAGCCAGTTGGTAGATGGCCCGGCGCTTTTCCATGGTGGTGGAAAAACCGGTGGGATTCTGGAAGGTGGTGATCACATAGATGAACTTTATCTGCTTTTCTTCTTGCAGCACTTGTTCCAGCCGGTTCAGATCCATGCCGTCCTGCTCCATGGGCACCGGCACAATGCGGGCCCCGGCCGACCGGAAGGTGTTCAGCGCCCCCATGAAGGTGGGCTCTTCCACGATCACAGCATCCCCCGGATTCACCATCAGACGAGTGAACAGATCGATGACCTGCTGTCCGCCGCTGGTGATCATCAACCGGTCAGACTCCCGGCCTGTGCCGTGTTTGCTTTTCATCCGGTTTTGGAGGAACTCCCGCAGAGGACCATAGCCCTCGCTGACTCCATACTGAAACAGGGCCGCCGCTCCCTTTTGCGCAAACAGATCCTTTGTCACCTGTTCCATTTCCTTCAGCGGGAAGGTCTCCGCCGAAGGGTTGCCCGCCGAAAAGGGGATCACCCCGGGGGCCGATGCCATTTTCAGCACATCGCCGCCGGCCGGCGGAGCCATGTGCTGAAATCTATCCAAAAAATGAAATTCCATTTTTCCTTTCCTCCTTGGGGAAATGTCCCACAGGCATATAAAGTGATTTTAACACATGGGTCCCTTTGGGACAAGAGCTTTGGGGATTTTACCGGGATAATTCCTGTAGGGCTACAATACATCTTGGACGAGTGAATAAAAAGATATGAGGAACATGGTCTCAAGGGTTATAGTTAAGTTACCACACCAAACTAGCCCGAAAGGAGACCATATCCCTCATGAGCAAAAATATAACACAAGACATGGCCTATCGGCAATCCCTAATGAAGTACACAGAGAAATACGGCGTGAGCCGCGCCAGCCGGAAGTACA
>NZ_JAHLPO010000040.1:0-11241 GCF_018917925.1 Intestinimonas sp. MSJ-38
CTAACTTTTCTTCTTTGCTTCGCATCGTGTATTTACCAGCCATATTGCCACCTCCATGTCTATAATAGCATAAAAATAATGGTAGGCACTTTTGTGTCTACCATTATTTTATCACTTCAGATCTTTCATCGGCGGGCTTTTCTTATGTTCAACGAGTCAAATCAGACATCCAGATGGCCCCATGTGCGGAGATATTCTTCCTTGGTCATGGGAGCTTTGAAGTTCTTCTTCACAGACAGGCCCTTTTCGGCACCGTTGGCCAGCAGGTCGATGGCCGAGCACAGCAGCATCTTGGTGGCCTTGATGTAAGCGGAATCCTTGTCCCGGATCTCATAATGGGAGCTGTGGGCAATGCCTTCTGCTCCGCCGATGGTGCAGTGAACCACAGGGATCAGATGAGCCACATCGTTGGCTTCGGTGGTATAACCCACACCGGGCACCACATTTTCCTTGCCATAGATCAAAGCCAGGTTGTCTTCCACAACGGCCTTCATCTCCGGGCACTCATAGGGGGTCATATAGCCGGGGATGTCCATGATCTCCACTTCGGCCCCTACGGCGTCAGCACCGGCCTTCAAAGCACGGTTGACCTTCAAGCTGGCATCCTCGATGGCCTCCATGTTGTTGGCCCGGCAGAATGTTTCGATGCGCACATCGGCCGGCACCACATTCACCAGGTCGCCGCCCTTGGTGATGATGGGATGGACGCGCACATTGTCCTCGTCCCGGAAGGTCTCACGCTGGGCGTCGATGGCCATCAGGCCGATCTTGGCCGCCTGGAGAGCATTGACCCCATCCCAGGGAGCGCCGCCGGCATGAGCCTCTTTGCCTTTATAATAAACCAGCTTTGCCACATAGCCCATACCCACCGGGCCGCCAGCAGCCACTTTGTCACTGCCGTCGGTGTGCTGCATGAGCATCATATCGATATCATCGAATACACCCAGCTTGATGAATTCCTGTTTGCCGCCGATAAAGGACAGCTTGCCCTCTTTCATCAGGCCATGGCGGTATTCCAGCTCCACCCCTTCTTCGGCCGGCACGCCCATCAGAACGATGTCGCCGTCCAGTTCGCTCATAATACCGCTTTCCTTCAGCGCCATAGCAGCACCCATGATGGTGGCGATCTGCACATGATGGCCGCAGGAGTGGGCGGCACCTGTCACAGGGTCGGCGCACCGATGGCCCGGCGCCACGATGGCATCCAGCTCACCCATCAGAGCCAGACGAACTTTGGAAGAACGACCCTTCATGGGAGCGATGACGCCGGTGATGGCTACTCCATCCTGGTGTTCGATGCCCAGCTCATCCAGCATTTTCTGTACTTTCTCTGCGGTTTTGAATTCCTTGAATCCCAGCTCCGGCTCTGCAAAGACCGATTCTCCAAAAGCGATGATTTTATCGGCATTTTTGTCCACAGCCTCACAGGCCCGGCGCTTCAGTTCTGCAATGTCCATCTTCGTCCAACCTTTCCTTTTCCGGCGGCCATGCGCCTTTCTGCTGTTTTTATTATATCGTCCTTTCTTCCCCTTTGCAACGCGCAAATGAGAATTGACCGTAGCAAATCACTTTGCTATAATACTAAACAGCAAGAAAGGATGGATTTTTTACCAATGAACGAGATGGAACGCTATTCGATCATCACCGAAAAGAATCCCCGGGAGATCGTGCTTCTCCGGGGCGCAGGCTGTGCCTGGAGGCGCTGCCGCTTCTGTGATTATCATCTGGACTGTTCGCCGGATCAAAAGGCCAATTTCGCCCTCAACCGTCGGGTGCTGGCCCGGGTCACCGGTGAGTATCACCGGCTGGAAGTGATCAATTCCGGCAGCTTTGTGGATCTGGATGAGGAAACCATGGAAAACATCGTGGATCTGTGCCTGGAGCGGCACATCCATACCCTGCATTTTGAGTGCCACTGGATGCACCGCAGCCAGATCCCCCCGCTGAAATCCCACCTGGCCATGTTGGGCATTGCCCTGAAGATCAAAATCGGTGTGGAGACTTTTGATCCCCTGTTTCGGGAGTGCTATCTGTGCAAGGGAATCGACTGCGATGCCTCTCCCTTGGATATCTCCCGCTTTTTTGATGAAGTCTGCCTTCTGCAAGGCCTTCCCGGTCAAACGGCCGCTTCCATGCGGCGGGACATCGAAACCGGCCTTTCCTATTTTGAGCGGGTGTGCGTCAACATCATGGAGGAAAACTCCACCCCCATCAAACCCGACCCGGGCGTGATTGAAATTTTTCAAAAAGATGTGATGCCCCTGTTCATCCACAATCCCCGGGTGGATATTTTGCTTCACAATACTGATTTTGGTGTGGGAGGAATACAAAATGAGAAATGAGTTACTGATTCTTTTAAGCCTTGTGGTGCTGTACGGCAGCGTCCTTCTGTGGATGAAGTTGTTCGGCAAACAAGGGCTCTATGGCTGGACGGTCATCGCCACCATCGCGGCCAACATCGAAGTTCTGATTCTGGTGGATGCCTTCGGCATGGAACAGACCCTGGGCAATGTGCTCTTTGCTTCTACTTTCCTGGTCACTGACATTCTCAGCGAATCCTATGGCAAAAAGGCGGCCCAACGGGCGGTGAACATCGGTATCCTCACCTCTTTCAGCTTTATCGTCATTTCCCAAAGCTGGATGCTCTATGTACCGTCTCCTAATGACTTTATCTCTCCCAGCATTGAAGCGGTGTTCCAGAACACCCCCCGGATGATGCTGGTCAGCCTTGTGGTCTATGCCATCACCCAGCGGTTTGATGTGTGGCTCTATCACGCCTGGTGGGACTTCACCAACAAACGCTGGGGCGATCCCCATCGGTTCCTCTGGCTGCGAAACAACGGTTCCACCCTGGTATCCCAGCTGCTCAACACTCTGCTATTCACTTTGGGCGCTTTCTGGGGCACCTACAATTTCTCCACCATGATCTCCATCATGCTGTCCAGCTATGTGATCTTTATCTTCACCAGCCTGGCCGATACCCCCGCCGTCTACCTGGCCCGGCGCATGGTGGAAAAGAAGCAAGTCAACGAATAAGCATCAAAAAAGAGCCGCAAACTGCGGCTCTTTTTTATTCTGCATTTTATCGTCTTGCCAAAAATCCCCTGGTGTGATAGCATGACCAAAGCAGGAACAGAATGGATATTTTCAAAAGAGAGGATAGGATGCGTCGATGAAAAAGAATGCACATTTGGCCCGAGGTCTATTGTGGCTCATGGCCTTTTCCCTGGCAGCCGGATTGATGGGCTGTACACTGGAAGAAGAGGGAGAAGAAAAGCAGCCAGCCGTCTCTGTCACAGAGGAAGAAAAGTCCTCCTCTACGGAAAAGAGCCTGGAAAAAGAAGAAACAAAAACAGATGAACAAGAAGAAAAGGAAGCACCAGAGGACAAAGAGCAGGAAGATCCTCTTTTGAAGAAGGATACCTCTCAGCCTTCCTCCTCTCCCATTTCAAGCGACGATGACGAAGAAGCTGCATCCGCATCGAAAACGGAAAATATGGCCCCGGCCGAACCTCAGCAAAGCCCGGCTCGGACTCCCTCTGAAACGCCGGCCCAGGAATCCGCCCCGGCTCCCGACAATGCCGCATCGGCTCCCGCGCCTCAAAACCAGGGAAACACCAATCTGGTGTGGATTCCCGCCAGCGGCTCAAAGTATCACAGCAAACCTGGATGCAGCAACATGAAAAATCCCACACAGGTGACCCAGGATGAAGCCGTCGCCATGGGGTATGATGCCTGCAAGAGATGCCACTAATGAAACTTCTTCCCCGATCGAACGGCAAACAATATCACAGGAAAGGCAAAAAGCCGCGGCTAAGCCACGGCTTTTTTCTTTTTTCTCCTTATCCTTCCCGCACCTGGAGCGACAGCACATCGGGCCGGGCATAATGGCCGCACACATCGTGCTCCATTTTGCTTGCGGCCGCCTGCTGCATATCCAGCTGGGCGTAAATGATTTCTTCCCGATCCCATACTGTATCGGAGATCACATGGCCATAGGGGTCCACCACGCAGCTGCCGCCGCGACAGGCGATATCCGGCAGCCGGCTGATCTCTTCTTCCCCGCTTTAGGTCTTGGGATAGTCTGCCTTTGTAAAGTACATATCGCAGTTGATGAAGAAGCAGTGGCCTTCGATGGCGATATGACGGATGGTATCCTGCCATTCCGGGTTGTCATTGGTGTTGGGAGAAATATAGATGGTGATCCCTTTTTGGTAAAGGGCCATCCGGGCCAGAGGCATGTAGCTTTCCCAGCAGATCAGATTGCCCATGGGCCCCCAAGGGGTGTCCATCACCGGGAAAAAGTCCTTGCTACCGTCTCCCCAGACCACTCGCTCGCTACCGGTAGGCTTGAGCTTGCGGTAATTGAGGGCCTCTCCCTGGGGAGAAATCATCATATTGGAGTTATACAGCGTGGCCGTCACTTCGTCCCGCTCGGAATAGCCGATGCTTACATAGACGCCCAACCGCTTGGCACAGTCGATGAGCTGCTGCATTTCCGTGCCCTTGGCCAGAATGGAATTATCGTAATAAACTTTCCAATCTTCCCTTCCAGCCTGGTTCCGGCTCCCCACAGTGAACCCATAGGTCATGCCATAGAGGTAGCCCGGAATAAACAATTCAGGGAATACGATGAGCTGCGCCCCATTCGCAGCGCATTCCTCCATCAGCTTGAGCACTTTTTCCACGCATTTTTCTTTTGGGAACACCACCGGGGTGGCCTGTACCACCGCCCAAACCAAAAGGCAAACCGAATATGATATTTTCGCCCCAGGACAGAGACGTAGAAAAATCCCTGGAACCTTACGATTCCAGGGATTTTTCTATTCACTTGGTCCGAGTGAGAGGAGTCGAACCTCCGGCCTCTTGAACCCCATGCAATATTCATTGATTTTTCTTATTTTCCCCCAAATTGTTCAACCCTTGAAACCATTGGGGCCGTGTGGTTTGAGGATTTTAACAGGTACTGTAGCAGATTAAAAACAAAAGCGAAAAAGTGTGAGTTGGATGGATCTATTGCTTACCTATTACCTACCATTTTTAAATCAACATTACTCTTTCGGCTTGACCTTTTTTCACTATCATTTTAAGATAAAGCAACAAAGGAGATGGACACTTGATTTCATCACAAATGCTGAAAGGTACGCTGGAGGGCTGTGTCCTGACCATCATCAGCCAAAAGAAAACCTATGGATATGAAATATCCGATCAACTCATGGCCTACGGTTTTGGAAAAATCGAAAACAACACGATTTACCCATTATTAAACCGCTTAGAAAAAAAGAAACTAATCATTGCCACTTACCAGATCTCCAATCTAGGGCCCAGACGAAAATATTATGCACTGACGCCCCAAGGGGGAGCAGGCCCTGGCCAATTTTCTCAGAAGCTATTATGAGCTTACTGACGCTGTCCAATCACTTCTTTTATCATCGAACGAGGGACAGTTTTACTGACAGAACCAGTGCTTTCTTCATCAAAAAGACCGGCAGGAGGACAATATTGTCCTCCTGCCGGTCTTTTTAATAACCACTGTCAAGGCCGTGATACACCTAACATAAATGATCTGCTCTTAAAGTGGCAGGGCACTTTTCAAATAAGATTATATGTTCCAACATAGTCAATGTCAACTCTAGCACCGATAATGTACAATAACGGACCGTTTGGCAAATTTCACGCCCAGCCGGTTGGCTTCCTCTGGGGCAATTTCTCCCGGCTTGAAGGACTGGCGGACCTGATAGGCGATCACATCATCTGCGCCCCGGACCCGCCCGGTGGCGGCGATGTACTGGCGCTTTGCCAGCAGAAACTCGGCATCGGCGGTGCGGCTGTCGCAGGCGTAGCCGGTGATAAGCCTGCCGCCGTCCGTCTTGTCTGGGCTGGCCACATAGTCGATAATATCGCTGATGGCCCTGCTCTCGGTGCGGCCTTTGCCGATATGCAGCGGGATGATACGGGTGGTTGCCATAGATGGGCCTCCTTTCTTTCGACTGATGGACATAGAAAAAGCAGGAGACCGATTTTTTCGGTTTCCTGCTGAATCCCGCCGCTCATCGAGGCGATTTATTCTTTTGTATCGTTCTTCTCATGCCAGTCTTTCAAGACAGCTTCTACTTGAGCGATCAGCTGCTCCTTGTCCGGCATATAGAGGACATAGCGAGATGCGAAGATGTTGTTAGACAGCCCGCCCAGGGCATATTCCGCAGCAATACTGTCCTTTTCGGTGCAGAGGATGATGCCGATTGGCGCATTATCGTCCGGGTCATTCACTTCTGCCGCATAGTAGTTCAGGTACATATTGAGTTGACCGGCGGCCTCCGGTGTGAGCTTTTTGGTTTTTAGCTCGATCAGCACATAAGCCCGTAAAATTTTGTTATAGAACACCATATCTACATAGTAGTGGGTGTTGTTCAGCGTGACCCGTTGCTGGGTGCCGACGAACATAAAACCATGTCCAAGTTCCAAAAGAAACTTTTCGATCTGTGCGACCAGGGCTTTCTCCAGGTCACTTTCCAGCATGGGCTTATTTTCCGGCACACCGAGAAATTCAAACACATAGGGATCACGAATGATGTCAGCGGGCTGGTTGATCTCAATTCCCCGCTGGGCAAGGGAAAGGACTTTCTCCTTGTTAGCATCGCCGCTGGACAGCAGCAGCCGTTCATAGAGAGAGCTGTCGACCTGCCGTTTCAACTCCCGGACCGACCAGCTGGAATTGATGGACTCCTGCTCATAAAAGCTGCGCTTGTTTTCATCGGAAATGCTCAACAGCTCACAGTAGTGGGACCAGGACAATTTGCCAGACGGCGTCTGGCATTTTTCATAGGTCAGATAAAATGACCGCATATTTTGGAGATTGGACCGGGAAAAGCCTTTGCCAAACTCCTGTGTCAGTTCTCTGGAAAGCTCTTTCAGCGTCTGCCGTCCGTATTCTGCGCGGATCTGATTTCGCTGCTCGTATTCCACGATGATACGGCCAATGTTCCAATAAGTGGTCAACAGTTGGGTGTTGACCTGCTGTGCCACCGTTTTTCTTGCGTTTTCCAATAGCTCCCGGATTTCCAAAACCATTGGATCGTTCTGCGTGATTGGATGATCCATATACACATCTCCACCTAACCTGCCGCACCGAGCGGAGAGGATTTTTTGTTTTCAGTATATCCTATTTTTGCGGGAATGTAAAATACCGCAAAGGCACATTTTTATCCGTACACCTTATCCTGGATGGTGAATTTCAGATCCTGCACCTTACCCAGCAGCCAGATCGCCGCCAGCGGCAGACCATAGGGACTGAGCAGGAACGCGATGACCAGGGCGATCACACCGTTGTGCCGGGGGCCAACGATCAGCAGTACCACGCCCAGGAACGCGATGACCGAGCTGAGCAGCCCCAGCACCAGCCCAGAAACATAGACCAGCCCCACGCAGAGCCATATTGCAACAGTCAAGGGAACCTCCTTTGAGACTGCCATCATTGAGCGGTATCGCCGCCGGGAGAGCAGTGTGGAAGAGACTCTCATTGAGATGTACCTGGCCAGCGTATGATCCCAGCCCTTTTATCAAATATATTCTGTCAGTGATTCTAGCCGCTTACCGAGATTTTGATGAGCGCATGGTATTGGTGGATGGGAAACAATCCGCCCTGGAAATCGTGCGACAGGTTGTGGAGAGAAAATTGGGGAAATTCACCAAAATGGATCTGATCGAACTGTGTCCCACTCTTGGCAAAACCTCTGTGGAAAGCTCCATCAAAAAATTGGTGGAGGAAGGCGTATTGATCAAACATGGGAGCGGACGCGCCACCTTCTACACACGAGCCTGATACAAGCGCAAAAAGACCGGCAGGGGGACAATATTGTCCTCCTGCCGGTCTTCGTTTACTCTCCTGCTACGCTCCAATCCCAAGTATCAAAATCCTCATCAGAAATCTCCGCCAGCTTTACCATGGCCTGCTTGGCCACCTGCTGCACAATGGGATCACAAAGTCGATTTCTCATGCGCTCCAGCTCCAGGATGGTCTCCAAACGAGACGGCATCCGATAAATGCCGATCAGGTTGGTCTCTTCCACAGTAAACTGCAACATTTTAGCGTTCATAGCTCGGCTTCCTCTCTTTCTTCTCTGCTGTTTTTTCATGCTTTTTCTTTTTCGGTATGCTTTCCCGAACTCCTTTGAGGAAAGAATCCATCAGGCCAGGATTCACATCATCCAGGCTCAGATAAGCATTACGATTGCCATTGGGAATGGACATGGTCTGGGCCCAGGCTTTACTTTCTGGCGAAATTCTTCCATCCCAACTCTTGCGCTGCACTGTATTGGCCAGGATATACTGCACTCGATCTTCACGGAACTTCCCCAACACTTCCTTGACAGCTTCATCAACACGCAGCCGACTTCCATCATAATGGCGGCTGATCGCCTGCTGGATTGCTTTCTTACATTTTTCATTGGCCCGATAGGAAAGATTGTATTCCCGGATCTCACCGTGCTCCATAGCGTAGTCTGCGGTATGCCGATACACCGGCGGCTCTTCACTTCTCTCATCCCCCATGGGAGATACCAGGATCTTGCTGTTCGTTATCCGAAATTGCTCAGGTGTCTGAAAATACTGCATAAAATGTTCCATCTGTTCCGGAGTCAGAGAAATGAAATCCTCTTCTCCCAATCCGGCTACCAAGAAAGTTCCGGCCACCACATCGTAAATCTGTCCCTCTTCGTCCCGCAAGGCCCGGTTCAGATCCTTGCCGGACAGCTTCCCCTCTTCATCACAGATCAGAACTACTGGCTCACGGAAAGGATAGACAGGCTGGATATGTCCCCCTACCTCACGCTAAAGGGATTTCAGATCACCACCGATCTCTTTGGCATAGGGCTTCTTTTGCGGCTCTACAACGAGCACAGCGAGTGTTTTGTTTTCCATGTCCTTTTCTCCTACTGCTGATCGTTTTTTCTGGCGGCTCTGAGAGCCGTTTAAGGGCATATGCTTTGTAGATCACCGTATCGCTTCATAGCTCTTCCGCTTTTTTTCAGCTTCGGGAACGATTTTACGCCGCTTTCTTTTGGCCAATGCTTGGGGTACGCATGGATATCGCTCTTCATCTTTTTCCATACCCAATTTTTCTTTTTCAGGCCGGCGTTCTCTTTGGTGCTGGATAGCGTCAATGATCTCGGCAGAAGCTGTGCGGATGGTATCCAGGGAGCTTTTCAGTTCGCTCAATTCTTTCCCTGTGCTCCAGGATGCCACATAGCTGAAAGAATAATCCGATGTATCCAGGCCCAGGTGCTGGCATACCACATAGGCCACCCCTTCTGCTTGCACTTCTCTGGTATGCTGATCCGGACGCTGCGCCTTTTCTTCCGGCGTAGCATCTTTGTCTATGGCGTGGAGTTTGCTATGGGCAATCTCGTGCACCATGGTTTTGATCGTTTGCAGCTGGCTCATGTCGGCCTGAACGGCAATGCGCTGTTCACCCAGGCTATAATATCCTTTGCTGCCGCCGGAGATCTCTTCGAAGCCGATAGGCACCGGTGAGATCTCTTTCAGCGCCTTCAGCAATGTGTCGTATTCCGATACCTGGCCCTGGAGATCTTCCACTCCAATGGTGGGCAGTTCCTTCCCTTCCGTCTGGCTGATATCAAACACCGCTGCCGGACGAAAACTCACCTGTGTGGTCTCCACCACTTCTTTCAGCGGCCTTCCATCCTGATCCAGCAAAGACCGCCCTGTCAGATCATCCTTTTTCTCTTGCTCTTTTTTTACTTTGTAAGGACAAGGGGCCAGGATAAAAATCCCCTTTTCCCCTTTTTTCACATGACGCTGGAAGTTTTTCTGCCAGGATGCATACCCGGCCACCAGGGAAGCGTCCGGGCGCCGCATGAAAATGAGGATGCTGTTATTCACAGAATAATGATGAAACCGGGACATGGTGCGCAGATACCGCTCAAACTCTCCGCTTTCGAAGATCTTCCGTACACCGTCCTCCAGCTGCTGGGTGATCTCCCCCATCCGATCGGGGGCATCTTTTTTTGCTTTCATATCTGCTCCTTTCCTAAAAAGCATAAGGGCCTGCTATAAAGCAGACCCTTGCTGTTACCGCTCCAGATCTTTCTTTCGTTCTTTCTGGTGTTTCACCTCTTTTCTTTTCCTTTGATTTTCCATATCCGTTAATGTTTTTCCCGCCAAGGAACCTTCTTCTGCGATAGCTTGAGCCGCAGCTTCCTCATTGGAAAAGGTTTTCCACTTTCCAGCCACCAGAGCAGAAATGGGATACTGCTCCAGATCTTCCTCCTCTCCCACAAACGCATTGTCCCGTTCCTTGAGCTGCTCATGGGCCTTCTCATCTGGATAATAGCCATAAATGCTCAGATATTTTTTATCTACCAAGTCATAGACTGCCGCACCCTCGTAGGCAAAGCCATCCGGCTCCATGGAGCCGGCCACATACTTCTGTGCGACTTCCTTCGCTTCTTCCAGCGTGGGATAGTCCAGTTTTTCATCAAAACCATTCTCAAAATGGTGATAAACAACAACCTCATACCGGGATGCCTGTTCCCGCTGCGCAGCCAGCACAGGAGCATCCTCCACACGGAATCCCATCGGTGGAGGGTCAAGCTCCATCAAAAACTCCTGTGACATCGTGTGTCCCTGCTTGTCCCGGTAGAAAACAACGGTAAAGGGTGCACCGTAGAAGGTTTCCTCTTTAATATCCCGGACAAATCGCTCTGCATCCGTATATTCCACAGTTTCCACTGGCATTCCATCTGTTCCAAGATATTCGATACAGCCCACAGGTCGGGAAACAGAAAAAGCAGAGGATGCTTCCGCATTCTCTGCTTCATCAATTTTCTGTATTTGTTCTTTCTCGGAAGGGAACAGGCTTAGTTGTTGATCAGCTCCGCCATCAAGATTTCTTCTGCCTGAGCTGTGCATTTGATCACAAGGCGGAGATTTATGTGCCTGGATAACAGTGGAACGAGGCTTCGCCCAATCCTTTCCGTTTTCTGAAAGCCGTTCCATCATACGCCGAACAATCCCCCTATACTTTTTCACTTTTATTTCCTTCAAATTGATCCTCCTTTCCCAGCAAAGAAAAAGTGGGAAATCTCAAAGGATTTCCCACTTTTTAGTTCCCCTGACCAGATCAGGGGCGCTTCTTGCCCCCTGATCTTTATAGAAAGGGGGGCTGACAATGGTTACATATTCTGATCTGATTCAGACAGGTATTTTAGTCGTTGCCATTAT
>NZ_JAHLPO010000041.1:0-9629 GCF_018917925.1 Intestinimonas sp. MSJ-38
CCGCAGGATCAAGGCAAAGCTAAAGGGCTTGCCGCCTGCAAGTCACAGACAGCAAGCCCTTTCGGCTGCTTGAACAATTTTTACTTCAAAATATTGTCTAACTTTTTGGGGTCACTTCAAATCTGTCCCGGCTCGTTTTTATTTTGTTTTCAGCCACTTTTTTTCAAGATCCATTGGGTAAAGGGGCGGAAAGCTGAGGGCAGAGCATAATCACCGGCCAGCTGATGCGGTGTGATCCAGGTGCAGTCTTTGGGTGGGGAAAAGGATTTGCAATTCACTTCCCAGCCAGTCATCTGCCATTCCACATGGGAAAAAATATGAGTGTGTTGTCCAATGGCTTCCAAGGCCAGGGGCACAATTCCCCGCTGGGATAGGTTTTCCTGGATCTGTTCCGCAGAAAGGACCTCATCCACGCCGGGAAATTCCCACAGAGAAGAGAGTAAGCCTTTGGCCGGCCGTTTGCGCACCAGCACCTGTTGCCCATCCCATAGGAGCAATACGGTACGCTCTACTTTCCGACGGGGCTTTTTGGCCGCTTTTACCGGCAGAGACATTTCCACCCCTTGGGCCCGTCCGCGACACAGGGAGAGAAGGGGACAGGTGAGACAGAGAGGCTGCCCATTGGGCAGGCAGACAGTGGCCCCCAGTTCCATCAGAGCCTGGTTGAAATCACCAGGCCGGTCCGGAGGGATCACCTGAGCCACCTGTTGCCGCAGTCTTTTTTTCACGGCGGTATCGGAGACGCAGTCAAAGCTGGCCAGAAGGCGGGAGATCACACGCAGCACATTGCCGTCCACAGCGGGAACGAGCTGTCCATAGGCGATGGAAGCAATGGCCCCTGCAGAATAGTCTCCGATGCCCGGCAGCTTTTGCAGCAAAAGGGGATCGGAAGGCAGCTGTCCGTCAAACTCTTCCAGCACCATCCTGGCGGCTTTTTGCAGATTGCGTACACGACTGTAATACCCCAATCCTTCCCACAGCTTGAGAAGCTGCTCTTCCGGAGCCTGAGCCAGACTTTCAATGGTGGGAAGAGCCTCCATAAATCGGGTGAAATAGGGAAGGGCGGCTTCTACCCGGGTTTGCTGCAGCATGATCTCCGATACCCATACACGGTAGGGAGTGGGCTGGCTGCGCCAGGGCAGCACCCGGGCCCCCTGGTCATACCAGTGGAGCAGCGGGGCGGGGACGGCCAAAAGAAAATTGTCTTGGGAGTTGCTCATCCGATGGTGTTAAAATCGGTGGACAGGTAAGAGCGGACGGTGTTCATGGCTTCCTCTCCGAAGGCCTGGATAAAATCCTCATCCACTTTATCGACGACCTTTTGGCCTTCTTCAGGATAGATGGCCAGAACATTTTCCCGGTATGTTTTATACACATGGCCGCAGTGATACTCCCAGGGCATTTTGGCCTGGGAGTTCTGGGGCACATCTTCTCCCAGAGCAGCGTCTTTGAAGACCATATCACAGCAAGGACTGTCGTGGAGATAGCTTTTCAGCTCAAAAGTCAAATCGGGATTGAAGCCGCGGACAATGCCCCGGTCGATCTCTTTGCAATAGATCTTGCCACATTCTACCAGGCCCATCTCTTCAAAGGTGTCCCGCCAGGCACACAAAAAGCTGCGGGTTTCTTTATCGGGATACACACCCACTTCTTCCGAACGGCGAGGGAAGGTGGAGGCCCATTCCCCATAGGCTATGTAGGACTTGAAATTCAGCTGATGTCCATCCCGCAGAGCGCGCAGAGCCATACGGGCTCCCCGCTGTTCAGCCATCTTTTGGGAGCACTTGACAAAGCAGCTGACACCGGCGCAGCCATAGGCCGCTTTCAGGTGTTTGTAAAACAAACCAATGAGGGCAGCATGGGTCTTTTCGTTGAATTTTGTGTTCATCCCGATCTCCTCCTTATGATTGCCATGTGGAAAAGTCCATCTATGGTGGTATAATTATTATAGAATATCTTGACGCACAAAACAATATCCATATTGGGAAACAAAGCAAAAGCAGCAGAAGCGCCAATGGAGAAAAGAGGTCATTTCAATGGAGCAAGGAATTTTATTGGCAGCGCTGGCCGGGATGGGCGGCACCGGATTGGGCGGCCTGATCGCCGTGTTATGGGGCAAAAAATCATTGTCCATACAGGGATTGCTGTATTTTACAGCGGGCATTATGCTGGGCATGGCTTTTTTTGATCTTCTCCCCGAAGCGGTGGCTCATGGCGCCCTGTGGGTAGTGGCCCTGGGGCTTTTGGGCGGTGGTCTGCTGGTATGGATCGCCGAGAAGGCCGAGGCCGGACAGAATGGGGAAAAGCAAGGGCGGATGGTTTCTGCCGGCCTGATGATGCTGGCCGCTTTGATGCTGCACAACCTGCCGGAAGGCTTTGTCATCGGCGCAGCTGTGGGAGCTCATGCTTGGGAAAGAGCCGGCCTGATCGCTTTGCACAATGTGCCCGGAGGAATGGCCATGGCCTTTCCGCTGCTCCAGGGGGGATTTGCCCGGAGTAAGGTGCTTCTTTTGTCGGTGATATGCGGTTTGCCCTTGGTGGTGGGATCGGTGTTGGGGACCTTGGCCGGAGCCATGCCGGAGGGACTGCTTTCCCTGTGCCTGTCTTTGGCAGCCGGTTCCATGGTTTTTGCCGCAGGTTTTGAGTTGAGTCAGCCGGAGACAAAGAAGGGAAAACTTTGTTTGCTGTGGCTGCTTTTGGGCCTGGCCCTGGCCTTTGCCTTGAGCGTAGGCCATGCCCATGCCCATTGATTGGATATTTTCCATATTGCCCTTTACAATGATTCCTTGATGCAGTAAAATAATTTTATATTCAAAAGAGATGGCGGAGAAGAAATTTCTCCGCCATCTTAAATTTCGGGGGAATGAGGATGCTTGAACAAAAGGAGTACGATGGCCAGGACTTTGCAGGGCTCAAAGAACCGGAACAGCAGGTGGAAGAGCTGAAATTTCACGATTGCCGTTTTGACGGTGGGGATTTTTCCGAATCGGTGTTCAAAAACTGCAGTTTTGAAAAATGCCGCTTTACCGGGGCCCGATTGGGCGCCTGTCGTTTTGAGCATTGCTCCATTGTCAACTGCACTTTTCAGTATGCCGGGCTTTTTGCAGCGGTATTTGAAGAGTGCAAGCTGACAGGAACAGTGTTTGTAGGGGCCAATACAGCATCCATTCAGATCATCGGCGGCGACTGGTCCTATACTGATCTGCGGGAAATGGATTTTTACAAAATGGAACTGGAGAACATCAATTTCCGGGGAGCCGATTTGAACCGGGCCAAACTGGAGAAATGCCGGATCAAAAACTGCGATTTTGAAGGGGCCATGATCAGTGGCGCCAGTTTCCGGCAATCGGATCTGCGGGACAGCAATCTGGGGGCCACAGATATTCTGGGCGCCGATTTCCGTGGAGCCCGAATTGATGTGCAGCAGGCCATTGACATGGCCCGGGCATTGGGAGCCAAATTCGAGCCATAATAGAAAGAAAAAGGAGGGAACGCCTTGAAGGAAGTCATGCTGTTTGTGCTGAAAAACTGCCCTTATTGTGTGGAGGCTCTCCGGTGGCAGGAAGAACTGATGCAGGAATACCCAGAATTGCAAAAAATCCCCATCCGCGTGGTGGATGAGAGGAAGGAAGCGGCGCTGGCGGAATCCTATGACTATTATTATGTGCCTTGCTATTTTGTAGGCGGAGTGAAGATGCACGAGGGCGCGGCCAGCCGGGAGAAAGTGGAGACCGCTTTGCGCAGTGCGCTTTTGTAAGAAAAGACATTGAAAAATGGTGGGGGCAGTGATATAATGTAGAACATTGTTGTAATAAAATGAATATGGGGGTATGATCTATGGTTCGAACAGGTTTTGACAATGAGCAATATCTGAGTATGCAGTCCCAGCATATCCTGGAGAGGATCAAGCAGTTTGGCGGCAAACTCTATCTGGAGTTCGGCGGCAAGCTCTTTGATGATTACCACGCATCCCGGGTGCTGCCTGGTTTTGCGCCCGACAGCAAAGTGCGCATGCTTCAGAGCTTGGCGGATAAGGCCGAGGTGGTTATGGCCATCAACGCTGCCGACATCGAGAAAAACAAGGTCCGGGGCGATTTGGGTATCACTTATGATGCCGATGCACTTCGCTTGATCGATGCTTTCCGGGGCATCGGGCTTTATGTGGGCAGTGTGGTCATCACCCGCTATGGCGGCCAGCCGGCGGCGGATCAGTTCAAAACCAAGTTGGAGCATCTGGGACTGAAGGTCTATCTCCATTACTCCATTCCCGGGTACCCCACCAATGTGCCCCTGATTGTCAGCGACGAGGGATACGGCAAAAACGAATATGTGGAGACCACTCGTCCCCTGGTGGTGGTGACGGCCCCCGGTCCGGGCAGCGGCAAAATGGCTGTGTGTCTGTCCCAGCTGTACCATGAGTACAAACGGGGTATCAGTGCAGGCTATGCCAAGTTTGAAACTTTCCCTGTGTGGAATCTGCCTCTGAAACACCCGGTTAATCTGGCCTATGAAGCGGCCACCGCAGATCTCAACGATGTGAACATGATCGATCCCTATCATCTGGAGGCCTATGGCAAGACTGCGGTCAATTACAACCGGGATATCGAAGTATTCCCGGTGCTCAATGCCATGTTTGAGACCATTGCCGGAGAAAGCCCCTACAAGTCTCCCACCGATATGGGCGTCAATATGGCCGGTTTCTGCGTAACCGATGATGAAGCGGTACGGGAAGCGGCTAAAATGGAGATCGTTCGTCGGTACTATAAGGTGATGTGCGATTATCGTGTGGGCCGGGGGAGCGAGGAAGCGGTACACAAGGTGGAAAGCGTGATGACCCAGGCGGGCGTCGATCCTTCCATGCGCTTGGTGATCCAGCCGGCCATTGACAAAGCCGAGGAGACCGGAGAGCCTGCTGCGGCCATGGAACTGCCGGATGGCACCATCGTCACCGGCAAGACATCCGCCTTGCTGGGCGCCTCTTCCGCCATGCTGATCAATGCGCTGAAGCACTTGGGCGGCATCAATTCCGATATCCATCTGTTGTCTCCCACCATTATCGAGCCCATTCAGCGGTTGAAGACCGGGTATCTGGGCAATAAAAACCCCCGTCTGCACACCGATGAAGTGCTGATTGCCCTGACCATCAGTGCTGCCACCAACCCGGTGGCCGAGCTGGCCATCAAGCAGTTGGGCAAGCTCAGAGGCTGTGAGGCTCACTCTACGGTGATCCTGGCACAGGTGGATGACAATGTGTTCCGCAATCTGGGCGTCAACCTCACTTGTGAGCCCAATTATCAGACCAAGAAACTGTTTCATAAATAAGGCATTCCAATCCCCCATTTTTTATATGCCGCGGAAGAGATTCCGCGGCATATTTTTGCATATTTCCCCTGGGTTTGTTTACACTAGACGGTACTGGGGGAGAAAGAATGAGAATTGCAGTGATCGGAGAAGGAAAAGGGAAAGCAGCGCGATATTTGCAGGAGCTGGCAGCCCAGCAAGGCATTTGCTTGGAACAGGTGCCTTTAGAAAAAGGCGGGGTATATGATGTGGTTTTGGCCGGGCCGATGGCAGCGAAAGCAGAAGTGCCCGACTGCCGCACATATGCCCTGGTGGCTTATGGAAAGGATGCTGCTCGTCTGTCTCATTGTTTGCAGGCCCAGACCGTGATAACCTATGGCACCGAAAAAAGCACACTCTCCCTGTCCTCCACAGAAGGGGGAGGGATGGTATCTCAACAAAGGGAAATTATGGATATTTCCGGCAGTGCGCAGCCCATCGGGGAAATCCGCTTGCCGGAAGGTCTGCCCTCTCAGTGGGTCTGCGGAGCGGCCGGTGCGCTTCTGGCCTGCGGCTGGAAGGGGATGTAGAGGCCTAAGCTGCTTTGGGTATCTGCTCCTGTTTTTGAAATAAGAAAAGTGCCCCCGTGCAGAAGCCAATGTCACTTAGTTAGCAAGTAAGGGATCCAAGCCAAAGAAATCCATAATTTCATGGTTAAGCGTTCCGCCTCTAAAGGCCAGGATGAAGGGAATCACTTTTTGAAAGGGAAACTTCCTGTTCCTGGTATTGTCTTTGCCGGGTCTTGCGGAGAAGAGCCATTTGTAGTCTGTCATAGCTTGAATTGCATCTTTCAGCGCTTTTTTTACGGTTTTTGGATTCATAAGTAAGCCTCCTCGCAGTTTGGCGTGTCGGGACACACTTCTAACTACAAAGGCCATTTTGCTAACCGAAGTTAGCAAAATGGCCGCACGAAATGATGCTTTTGTCAAGCCCTGTTTTGAATTATTACGAAAAAAATCCTCCTACCCTCTCATTTCTGAGGGTAGGAGGATTTGTCAGCTTAACTTACTGACATTGGGCCATACGGCCGGGGCATTTTTTGTCAAACAGCTAAGAAAGCTTTACAACGGTGAGATTCAGATTGGTATAGTTGGTAGGATAGATGTTGGTCGTATCGTTGACCAACTGCAGGGGAGTGGGGCTGGTAGCATTGACCAGGAAAGTAGAGGACAAAGGCATAATGTCTCCCAGTTCCTGCAGGGCCAAAGACTGCGAAGTGGGGATCGTGGTTCCATTGGTTTGAGCGGCCAATGTGGTGGTGGCAGTGGAACCGGAGCCAGTTCCTCCGGACTCAGAATTCACGGAGTAATTTACTAGATAGGTGCCCACCGGCAGGGTTACAGTAGTACCGCTGACGGTGATACCACTGCTGGGGGAGTTGTAGCTCACAGTCAGGGGGACGGCCTGTTTGGCGTTCAGCGTCACCGAGGGATTTGTGGCCCACAGAGCGCTGGAAGTAGCTGGTACACCGTTGGCACCTTGGGGAATCGTAAAGTCTAAAATGGCTTCTTGCGGAGATCCCACATTGGTCACGACAGCCTGTGTACCAGGATTACCAGTGGTGACATTGCCCACAGACAGTGTGGCAGCGGTTCCGGTTTCTCCGCTGGGGCCAGTAGGTCCAGTAGGACCGGTCGGTCCAGTGGGGCCGGTTGGCCCAGTGGGACCAGTCGCTCCAGTGAGACCGGTAGGCCCAGTAGCACCGGTGAGGCCAGTAGGACCGGTCGGGGCGATCATATTAGGAAAGCGGCTGGAACCCTTGGAAATCAAGGAAAATGTAAAAATAATATCTATCACATTACGCAAATCGCCGTCCGAAGAGAAATCTTCGGGCGGTATTTTTATGAGGAAGTATGCTTATGGAAGATACCAAAACACCGAACCGTTTATCCTTTCCATATTATCACAGTTATGAGGGAGAGCAGTTTTCCTTTTATCGCATTCCTAAGCTGCTGATGACTTCGGAACACTTCAGAAAGCTTTCCACCGATGCCAAAGTGCTGTACGGCCTGATGCTGGACCGAATGAGCCTGTCCATGAAAAACCACTGGCTGGACGATCAGGGCCGGGTGTATATCTTTTTCCCAGTGGAAGAGGTCATGCAGATGCTGCATTGCAAAAGCGAAAAGGCTACAAAACTCCTGGCGGAACTGGACAGCAAAAAGGGCATCGGACTGATCGAACGGGTGCGGCAGGGCCAGGGGAAGCCATCCATCATCTATATCAAAAATTTCGCAGGGAAGGAACTGGGGTAATCCGAAAGGGCACATTTTCGAAAATCGAAAGGGTAGGGACCGGTATGTCCCTTTTTGACTTTCGAAAAACGAAGAACAACAGTTTCGGAAACCGAAAGGAAATAAGACGGATAGAGTAAGACAAGTATACCAGCTGAAAGAGAAAGAAGGCGTTTTATGAAAACCATTGCGTTGGCAAATCAGAAGGGAGGGGTGGGAAAAACCACCACGGCGGCCAGTCTGGGTATTGGTCTTGCACGGAAGGGCAAAAGGGTGCTGCTGATCGATGCCGATGCCCAGGGGAATCTGACCCAGATGCTGGGATGGTCCCAGCCAGATGAGCTTTCCCCCATATTGGCAGATCTGATGGAGAAAATCATCACCGACCAGCCTGTGGTGCTGGGAGAAGGCATTCTACAGCACCGTGACGGCGTTCATCTGCTTCCGGCCAACATCGAGCTTTCTGCCACAGAGGTGACACTGGTCAATACCATGAGCCGGGAAACGGTGCTGCGGCAATATCTTTCCACGGTGAAGGGAAAGTACGACTATGCCATTATCGACTGCATGCCTTCTCTGGGGATGCTGACCATCAACGCTCTGACTGCAGCAGACAGCGTGATCATCCCGGTACAGGCCCATTATCTCCCGGCCAAAGGACTGGAGCAGCTGCTGAAAACCGTGGCCCGTGTCAAGCGGCAGCTCAATCCCAGGTTGGAGGTAGAGGGTATTCTGCTGACTATGGTGGACAGCCGCACCACTCTGGCCAAGGGCATTGGAGAGCTGCTCCGGAATACCTATGGCAGCCGGGTTTTTACCAGTGAGATCCCGCGCTCCATCCGGGCAGCGGAGATCAGCGTAGAGAACAAAAGCATCTTTGAGCACGATCCGGGAGGAAAGGCGGCGCAGGCTTATGCAAATCTGACGAAAGAGGTGCTGAACCGTGGCAAGCAGCGTGAAAAACATTCAGTTGACCAAGTTCGATGACCTGTTCAAATCCCAGGAAGAGCGGCAGGCGGATCAGGGGGAACAGGTAAAGATCCTTCCGGCCGACCAGGTTTTTCCCTATCAGCGCCAGCCCTACACCATTGACCGTCCCACAGCCGATCTGGTGCGGCTGATGGACAGCGTAGAGCAGTTCGGCATTATGGAGCCGATGATCGTCCGGCCCCGTAAGGAAGGAGGATATGAGATCATAGCTGGGCATCGGCGAGATTACTGTGCACGAGCCGTGGGGCTGGATACCCGTCCGGCCATTGTCCGATCTTATTCAGACGAGGAAGCAGATATTCTGGTGGTGGACTTCAATATCAATCGGGAGGATCTGCTGCCCAGTGAAAAGGCCAGGGCATATAAGCTGAAGCTGGATGCCATGAAACGGCAAGCTGGCCGACCATCAAAAAATTCTCTCCAAATTGGAGAGAATTTTCAAGGTAAATATTCTGTGCAGATTTTGAGCGAGCAAGTGAATGATAATGTGACTACGATCCAGCGGTATATCCGGCTGAATAAGCTTATTCCAGCCCTGATGGATCAGGTGGACAACGGCACATTGAAGCTTGTGGCTGCTGCGGATTTTCTCTCCCACCTGACAGAGAAGGAACAATCCTGCCTACTCCTGGTGATGGAGCAGGATGAAGCGATTCCCTCCATGGCACAGGCCCGGCAGATGAAAGAGCTGAGTCAGGAAGGGAAGCTGGAACAGGATCAGATCGAACGGATCATGAGGGAGGAGAAGCCGCTGGAGCACAAGATCACATTGGATGGGAAGTGGGTTCAAAAGCGCTTTCCCAAACATATGACATCCCGGCAGATCAAAGAGCGGATCAACAAGGCGCTAGACCTTCTGGAGCATATGGAACACCAAAAACAAGGACCACAGAGGTGAGCGGCCGCACTTGGCATGCAGATCAATAAGAAGAAAAAGCACACGGTTTTGTGAACTGCACCCCATTTGTTAGACAGTATGATATACTATCTAACAGATGGGGTGATTTATTATGTCAAGAGGAAAACCAAACAAACGATACACGCCGGAATTCAAGAAGCTGGTCG
>NZ_JAHLPO010000042.1:0-8776 GCF_018917925.1 Intestinimonas sp. MSJ-38
TTCGAAAAAGGGGCATTCTCGCGGCTACGGAAGAATGCCTCCTTGCTGCCATGGCCCTAAATCTTAAGCGGATGGCAAAATGCCATCTTTCGCTATCCCCAAATTTATTATTCTGCTGGAGCCACGATGGGTTTCAGCAGTTTTTTGCTTTTGTCAACAGGTCCCTTATTGTACCTTATCAACTATTTTGGTATTATTATATTGCAGAGCAGCCAGAGAGATCAAGATATAATGTTAATTATAAAATAAAATTTCGCAATTTCTTGCGAAAAGAAAAGCCGCCTGCAGGATTCTTCCACATACGGCAGTGCAATCGGTTCTCAAAAGGCTTATATGTGGTTACCGATTTCAGATACTTCACAGGATTGCCGTTTCGTATCAGGTCAGCATATTCAAGCTGCGTTCTGTGTACCACTGTGAACGGAATATGCCGCCATCAGACCGGCAGGAACACCGACGCATGAAGTTTTGCGCAGATTTTTCGGCTGTTCCAATCCAGCCGAAGAACGCACAATGTTCATCGGCTGGATTTTGTGCCAAATTCACTGTTTTCTTTGCAACACATTTCGCAGCATTTGTTCTATTCGCTCTTTTTCCCCACTTTCATCTGTTCTCAAGCGCAGCAATGGAATATGGTATTGCTGGAAAATGTGATTCTTCATCTGATCCCGCCACTGCTGAACACTGCCCGGAGCATGTGTGGATGTGCCATCTACTTCAATGGCCATCAGCGGCAGTTTTCCTATTTTGTGAAACAGGAGGAAATCCACATGCGTCAGCGGATTTCTTGCATATTGCGTCTCTTCCTTTGTCAATCTGCTGTGATCCTTAAACAAACTGGCAAGTGACACATGAATTGCACAGCTGACAACGGAAAATTCATCCCTTTTCAAAAGATCTTCAATTACCGTATACAGAAGATTTTCGGAATCATATTTCGAAACTTTTTTCCTCTTCTGCAAAAAGGCACGGCGTTGCCGGGCATATCCCTGATAGAGCAAATCAAAAACCGAATAGATCTCGCTATTTGTTATTTCGCAGTTGTTATATTCGACATATCGTGCCAAATCACCATAATTTGTTTTTTCGTTGCGGAGATCTTTTGAAACGATGACCGTCAATGATCGAATTGCCCGCGATACTGCAACATTGAGCATTTTAGGATCATCTACAAATTTTGTGATCACATTATCCACGGAAGAGAGTATGATTGCCTCTTTTTCTCGTCCTTGGAATTTATGGACCGTTTCAACTTCGGCTGCCCTTCCCAACTGCGCTTTCATTGCCTCTACCTGATCCCGATATGGCGTGATAATTCCGATATCCTGATATCCCTGTTTTTCCAGCCGGGGCATCACTTCTTCCCGAATCACATCAATCTGCCGCTGGTTTTTGCGGCCACGGGCGTGATTTCCCGTGGCTGTCCGATAGATCGTCAGAACATCCGCTTCATCATGGTCTTCGGTCATAACAATCAGCTTCCCATCATAGAATTTCTGATTACAAAACTGAATGATCTTGGGATGACATCGATAGTGCTCCCGCAAAAGCACCTTCGGACTGTCAGGCCACGCCTCTACTGCAGCAGACAGCAGACTATGTGTAGAAAAGTGATAGACTTCCGGCAAAGAATACCGATTCCATATTGCTTCACTTTTTTGCACATCCGTTGCTTTGAGTATATTGGGAAGCTGCTGAAGATCGCCCACGATCACGATGTTTCTTGCACTGGAAAACGCCAAAACACCAGTGGCCAAATCCACTTGTGACGCTTCGTCTACAATCAGATAATCGTATATGTAATTTGTATCCAACACTTTTTTAATGGAATATGTAGTGCTCAGAATGACTGGATATTCTTTGGTAAATGCACTGGCTTTTTTCCAGAAATCTTCCGAAGAAAAGCAGGCTCTCTGCTTTTTATTTCCATATCGATCACTTAATTTATTCTGAAGCATCCGCAAAGATTTCTCTTCTAGTTCCTTCATCTTAGCGTCAAATGAATACTTCTTCAGCTTTTCATTCAGGGCTGCTTTTTCTTCCATCAACTCCCGATGGCGCACAATGTAAAATTGATGCTGGAGACAGGCAATGATCTCTTCAGGATCGTAGGAAAAAATCTTGCTTATAGGACGCCCGAACCGACATACCATAACTATTTTTCTAAGCCATTTGGGGAGTGGCCTCCTTCCTTCCAGACCACCGCCACCGGATCTGGCGCATTGTTCTGCATACCGTTCATATTCGATCCACAAAGATAGAATTCTCTCAGAAGACATTTTTTCTATCTTCAGCTTTACCCGCTGTCCGCGATGTTTGTAATATTCATTAAAATAATATTGTTCCGGCTTGAGCTCCAAAAGTTCCTGGTGAATTTCCGCAATACGGTTTTTCGCCCGGAGCATCTCATCCAGTTCTTTGGACAGCGCAGACACTTCCCTCTCCAAGCGTTCTTTGTCATACTGGCGCTCCACAGCCCACGGAGTCATGTCTGGATATTTCCCTGACTGGTTCTCCAAAAAAGAAGCTTTGTTTTCATTACTTCCCAAGAAAGCCGTGAGAAAAGATAAGCCCTTCTTTTCCAATTTTTCCTTCACATTGAGGATGGCCGAATTGTTGCTGGACACAACCGCTACCGTCTGCCCATTGTATACTGCATTTGCAATGATATTCAGAATGGTCTGTGTTTTTCCGGTACCCGGTGGCCCCTGAATCACACTCACCTGGGAGGAAAACGCATTTTCCACCGCTGCCTTCTGGCTTTGATTCAAACCGAAGGGATATAATATCGTTTTAGGAAGTGTATGCTTTTTCAGCTTTCGCGTCCAATCCAAAAACTTAGCCAAAACAGTCTCACTGCTGATGGTTTTGCATCGTTCATATTGGCTCCCGAGAATGTTGAATTTATCAAAGGTAAGGCTGACCGCAGAAGCTGTTTCTTTAAAATACTCAAAAACATTCTTCATTTTCTCATCAGCCAAGCAGTTCTGGTACAGCTGCACTTCCTCCTGCGAGTAGGATTCCACCTTTCCATTTGTATAGAGAATGCGATAATATTTTTCAAAATCAAAAATCGCTTTCACTTGCTGTAGCTGTCTGCCTTTTACCGTGACCAACCACTCAGCAGGATCAAGCTGTTGCCTGAATTTGAGAACCTGTACTCTGCTGCAGCGATAGTGATATGGTGTTGCAGATCCTGCATAAACGACTTCGCACATATCACTGACGAATCGGACCTCCGCTACGGAATCTGTCCTGTCTTTTCCGTCAACCAGGATCAAGTCTCTTGTATGACTTATCATAGAATATGCTCCTAATTCTTCTACATCTTTTGGCTCTATCCAATGACATATCTCACATGCTAGCATACCACATGATGGAGAAAATAACCAGAACATATCTAACCTGCATGACTTCTATTTACTTTTTTCAAAGCGCAAAAAAGACCGGCAGGAGGGCAATATTGCCCTCCTGCCGGTCTTCCATTATTCTCCTGCTACACTCCAATCCCAGGTATTAAAATCCTCATCAGAGATCTCTGCCAGCTTCACCATAGCCTGCTTGGCCACCTGCTGCATAATGGGATCAGCCAGCCGATTCTTTGTACGCTCCAGCTCCAGGATGGTCTCCAAACGAGACGGCATCCGATAAATGCCAATAAGGTTGGTCTCTTCCACCGTAAACTGCAACATTTTAGCGTTCATATCCCGGCTTTCTCTCTTTCTTCTCTGCTGTTTTTTCATGCTTTTTCTTTTTCGGTATGATTTCCCGCACCTTGTTAAGGAACAGATCCATCAAACCGGGATGCACGCAGTCCAGACACAGATATGCATTGCGGCTATCATCGGGAATGGGTATGCTCTTTGCCCAAGCCTTATTCTCCGGGGAGATTCTTCCATCCCAATTTTTGCGCTGCACTGTGTTGGCCAAAAGGTACTGCACCCGCTCTGCTCCATACATCCCCAGTACTTCCTTGACTGCGGCATCCACATAGAGCCGGCTTCCATCATAGTGGCGGCTGATCGCCTGCTGAATTGCTTCTTTGCACTTTTCATTGGCCTGGTAAGAAAGCTTGTATTCCTGGCTCTCGCCATGCTCTTTGGCATATTTTGCAGTATGCCAATACACTGGCGGTTCCGCACTTCTCTCCTTTCTCATTGGCGATACTATGATTTTGCCGTTGCCTATCCAAAATTGCTCGGGGGTCTGAAAATACTGCATAAAATGTTCCATCTGTTCCGGAGTCAGCGAAATGAAATCCTCTTCTCCCAATCCGGCTATCAAGAAAGTTCCGGCCACCACATCGTAAATCTGCCCCTCTTCATCCCGCAAAGCCCGGTTCAGAGCTTTGCCCGACAGCTTCCCCTCATCATCACAGATCAAGGCTACCGGTTCGCAGAAGGGATAAGCAGCCTGAATGTATCCGCCCACTTCATGCTGAAGGGATTTCAGATCACCACCGATCTCTTTTGCATAGGGCTTCTTCTGCGGTTCTACAACGAGCACAGAGAGTGTTTTCTTTTCCATAATTATCGCACCTCCTCATGTTGTTTATGTTTTTTCGGGGTCCTGGGAACAATTTTCCGATGCTTCCTCCTGGCCAATGCTTGGGGTACGCATGGATATCGCTCTTCATCTTTTTCCATGCCCAATTTTTCTTTTTCAGGCTGGCGTTCTTTTTGGTGCTGAATGGCGTCAATGATCTCAGCAGAAGCTGTGCGGATGGTATCCAGGGAGCTTTTCAGTTCGCTCAATTCTTTCCCTGTGCTCCAGGATGCCACATAGCTGAAAGAATAATCCGATGTGTCCAGGCCCAGGTGCTGGCATACCACATAGGCCACCCCTTCTGCCTGTACCTCCCTGGTATACTGATCCGGGCGCTGCGCCTTTTCTTCCGGCGTAGCATCTTTGTCTATGGCGTGGAGTTTGCTATGGGCAATCTCGTGCACCATGGTTTTGATCGTTTGCAGCTGGCTCATGTCGGCCTGAACGGCAATGCGCTGCTCACCCCAGCTATAATATCCTTTGCTGCCGCCGGAGATCTCTTCGAAGCCGATAGGCACCGGTGAGATCTCTTTCAGCGCCTCCAGCAATGTGTCGTATTCCGACACCTGGCCCTGGAGATCTTCCACTCCAATGGTAGGCAGTTCCTTCCCTTCCGTCTGGCTGATATCAAATACCGCTGCCGGACGAAAACTCACCTGTGTGATCTCCACCATTTCTTTCAGCGGTTGACCATCCTGATCCAGCAAAGTACGCCCTGTCAGATCATCCTTTTTCTCTTGCTCTTTTTTTACTTTGTAAGGACAAGGGGCCAGGATAAAAATCCCCTTTTCCCCTTTTTTCACATGGCGCTGGAAATTTTTCTGCCAGGATGTATACCCGGCCACCAGGGAAGCGTCCGGGCGCTGCATGAAAATGAGGATGCTGTTATTCACAGAATAATGATGAAACCGGGACATGGTGCGCAGATACCGCTCAAACTCTCCGCTTTCGAAGATCTTCCGTACACCGTCCTCCAGCTGCTGGGTGATCTCCCCCATCCGATCGGGGGCATCTTTTTTTGCTTTCATATCTGCTCCTTTCCTAAAAAGCATAAGGGCCTGCTATCAAGCAGGCCCTTGCTGTTACCGCTCCAGATCTTTTCTTCGCTCTTTCTGGTGTTTCACCCGTTTTCTTTTCCTTTGATTTTCCATATCCATTAATCTTTTTCCCGCCAAGGAGCCTTCTTCTGCGATAGCTTGAGCCGCAGCTTCCCCATTGGAAAAGGTTTTCCACTTTCCAGCCACCAGAGCAGAAATGGGATACTGCTCCAGATCTTCCTCCTCTCCCACAAACGCATTGTCCCATTCCTTGAGCTGCTCATGGGCCTTCTCATCTGGATAATAGCCATAAATGCTCAGATATTTTTTATCTACCAAGTCATAGACTGCCGCCCCCTCGTAGGCAAAGCCATCCGGCTCCATGGAGCCTGCCACATACTTCTGCGCGATTTCCTTCGCTTCTTCCAGTGTGGGATAGTCCAGTTTTTCATCAAAACCATTCTCAAAATGGTGATAAACAACAACCTCATACCGGGATACCTGTTCCCGCTCCTCAACCAGCACAGGAGCATCCTCCACACGGAATCCCATCGGTGGAGGGTCAAGCTCCATCAAAAACTCCTGTGACATCGTGTGTCCCTGCTTGTCCCGGTAGAAAACAACGGTAAAGGGCACGCCGTAAAAGGTTTCCTCCTTGATTTTTTCAAGAAACTCATCGGCATCCGTGTATTCCATGGTTTCCACTGGCATTCCATCTGTTCCAAGATATTCGATACAGCCCACAGGTCGGGAAACAGAAAAAGCAGAGGATGCTTCCGCATTCTCTGCTTCATCAATTTTCTGTATTTGTTCTTTCTCGGAAGGGAACAGGCTTAGTTGTTGATCAGCTCCGCCATCAAGATTTCTTCTGCCTGAGCTGTGCATTTGATCACAAGGCGGAGATTTATATGCCTGGATAACAGTGGAACGAGGCTTCGCCCAATCCTTCCCGTTTTCTGAAAGCCGTTCCATCATACGCCGGACAATCCCCCTATACTTTTTCACTTTTATTTCCTTCAAATTGATCCTCCTTTCCTGGCAAAGAAAAAGTGGGAAATCTCAAAGGATTTCCCACTTCATTATGTTTCCCACTTTGCATTATATCCAGGCAGAAATACTTGGGTATTCCCACTATGGTCTATCCTTGAATTTTGTCAAATGCTGTGGTATTCTTTTCGTGGTGCTACCGATAAACGGCAAGCGGTTAGTTCCCCTGACCAGATCAGGGGCGCTTCTTGCCCCCTGATCTTTATAGAAAGGGGGGCTGACAATGGTTACATATTCTGATCTGATTCAGACAGGTATTTTAGTCGTTGCCATTATTGCCCTGTTCATTCAGGCCAATAAAAAGAAGTAACCGCCCGGCCTTCCCAAACCAGCGGTTACTTCAGTAATCAGGTAGGGGGCTAACCGTTTGCCGGTGGCACCCTTTTTCTATGTTCAGTATAGTTCAAGGCTGCTGAAATGTCAATATTACTGAAATACTTCCGGTCTGCCTACGCTGTCAAAACCTTTTTGCCGGAGAGCACCACATTATTCGATCCGCTGAAGCAATGGATGTTTCACCGCTCTGGAGCTCTTTCTGCTCTTTCCCGTTTTTTCATCCGGGACAGCTCCAACAAATAACGAACACGCTTTTGCATATGTCCTTCAATGGCTTTCAACCGTTCTTCAGGCAGATTGAGGTGAGGATGCCGGGTGAAGGTAAATCCAATCAGCTTTCTCAGCTGTTCTGCCTGCACCTTCCCCATCGCTTCCCGGCAGACAGCTTCATAAGTGACGCTGCCATAAGGGGTAGATCGTGTGCGGGCATATGCATCCAGGTCGGCCAGATCGGATTCCATCGCAAAATTAAACAGTGACAAGCCGTTATCAAAAATCGGTGCGGCTCCCAGCACTTCGCCGGTATGGTTATTGCGCAAAATACCAAAATTACCGAAATGCCGATCCTCATTGTAAATCACGGCATCAAACACCAGCATACTCTTGACTTGCTCATAGGCATCCTTACCCAGTTTTTCATAATAAGCCAGACAAGCTGGCAGACCACCGGAAGTGACGATCCGTCCAATGGGAACAAATGCAGTGTGTATGTCGGTAAACAATTTACATTTGGAAGCCAGGATACCTTTCCAATTTTCCAGATCATACTGAACAGCATGAAGTCCCATCGCTTCTGCCACCTGACAAGCGTAGTATTCACTATATGGCTCTTTTCCGGTATTGGCCGCACCGGAAGTTCCACCTTTGTACAGCCAAATTCCCTCTTTGCCCAAAAACCGCCAGGCTTTGGGAAGCATACCACCGGTGGTCAGTTCCGGCGAAGTAGTAAACGCTTGATGGCTGCTTCCCGCACCGGTGTAGGCCACCAAAGCCAGGATCTCCGAAAAGCGATTTTCGTACAAATTATACTCTGCAAAGCTGCCCTCAAACCCAGCAGGAACAACCCAATAGCTGTCATTCAAAGATAGCCCTCTGCACACATCAATAATGCCTTTTGTGTCATTGGCAGACAGCCCTAAGGTCTTCAAGATCTCGTCCACAAAGGTGCGGTTTTTTGGAATTACCCGCCGCCGCAGCCATTGAAGCAAATTTTCATCACAGCTGTCTCCGTGCCATTCCAAAGGAAGCAGACTGCGTTTTTCTGATTTCACCCCGGTCACATGGGCCGCAAGGCCCTGGATTCCTTTTTCCTCCAGAGTAAAGGTCAGCAAGGTCTCATCAAACAACCGCAATTCGTACTCTTTCGGCATTTGCTCACCTCCATTTGAAGTTATTATACCACGAAACAACAGTGAAGTGGTATATTGGCCGTGTTTTCGGTTGTCCCGTTTGCGGGACGAGAAAACGGCTGTAAAAATAAAGTATACTAGCTGCAAAGCAGCTAGTATACCAACTGTCAGACTGAAAAGCCATTTCTTTTACCGAAATGCTTCCGGTCTGCCTACGCTGTCAAAACCTTTTTTTGCCGGAGATCACCACATTATTTGATCCGCTGGAGCAATGATCTGTCCTTGAATTTTGTCAAATGCTGTGGTATTCTCTTTTGTGGTGCTACCGATAAACGGCAAGCGGTTAGTTCCCCTGACCAGATCAGGGGCGCTTCTTGCCCCCTGATCTTTATAGAAAGGGGGGCTGACAATGGTTACATATTCTGATCTGATTCAGACAGGTATTTTAGTCGTTGCCATTAT
>NZ_JAHLPO010000043.1:0-8299 GCF_018917925.1 Intestinimonas sp. MSJ-38
CCGGACGGCCATACTTTCTTTGCTTTTCTGCGTACAACCGGCCCGGCGCGGGAGCGCAGTATGGGAGCGGAGGCACTCCGCCAGCCCCTTGCAAAAACTCGAAAAAGTGGCCTAAGCCACTTTTTCGACACGCTCAAAGCCGCCCGGAAGGGCGGCTTTTTCTTGCAACTCTTCGGGCAGACGCATATAATAATAAATAGGTAACCGTTTTCCCAGCAAATGGAGGAGTGATAAGGGATGGACTATATCACCGTACAACAAGCCGCCGAAAAGTGGAACATTTCTCCCCGCCTGGCCCAGCAATACTGTGCCGACGGCCGCATCCCCGGGGCCCAGAAATTCGGCACGGCCTGGGCCATTCCCGCCTCCGCCCAAAAACCTGCGGACCCCCGGAAGGAGAAAGCCGCTTCCCCCTCCATCACGGCCCCATTGGAGGAAGCGCCCTCCCATCCCATTCCCATGCCCCTGCTCAACGGCCCCTTTCTTCCCGGGCATTGCAAGGAATATGTGGAAAGCATTCCGGAGGCCCAGCTGCGGGACATCGCCTGGGCCGAATACTATTATTTCAGCGGCCAACCGGAAGAGGCCGCCAGAATCGCCGAACTGTATCTTTCGTATGAGGAACTGTCCCTGCGTCTTTCCGCCTGCCTGATCTATACTTATGCCAATTTGTCCATTGGCCAGATCCAGCGTGCCAAGCACACCCTGACCCAAATCCAGAACACCCTGACCGCCGAGGAAACACTGCCGCCCCAGCTGCAAAGCGTAGCGGTATTTGCCATCACCACAGCATCTGTCCTGCTCCACCTCCCCCTGCCCCAGGGGCTTCATTCCCTGCCGGAGCACATCCGCCTGCTGCCTCCCGGCCTGCGGATGTTCGCCCTTTATGTCCAGGCCCACCAGACTTATCTGGAAGGGGACTACGGCAAAAGCATCGGCATTGTGGAAACCGCCTTTGCCATGGAGGGCCAGCGGTATCCCATCCCGTCCATTTACCTCCATCTGGCGGCGGTGATGGACTATATGAGCCTGAAACAGCCGGAGCAGGCCCAGGCCCATTTGCTGCGCGCCTGGGAGCTGGCCCGGCCGGATGATCTCATCGAAGGCTTTGGCGAACACCATGGCTTGCTGGGCGGCATGCTGGAGGCCGTTCTGAAAAAGGACTGGCCGGAGGACTTCCGGCGGATCATCGCCATCACCTACCGGTTTTCCGCAGGCTGGCGCAAGGTCCACAACCCGGAGACCGGTCACCCGGTGGCCGACAACCTGACCACCACCGAGTTTGCCGCCGCTATGCTGGCCGCCCGGGGCTGGACCAATCAGGAAATTGCAGGCCATCTGGGCATCTCCCCCAACACGGTGAAGCAATACATCTCCACCGCATTGCAAAAACTGAACATCAAACAGCGCAAAGATCTGAAGCAATATATGCTGCGATAATATCCTATTTTCAAAGGACTATGCCAAAAAATCTTGGACATAGTCCTTTTTTTCTGCAAAAGGGATGATTTCAAACACCTTTCTTTGTGCTACCCTAAAAATAGAGAACTGCCCCTGGCGAAAAGGAGGCCCCTTCCCAATGACCGAAAACATCCGCAAAAACATCCCCAGCAGTCCTCCCAGCTCCTTTGTCTTCCCCATGGACATCTGTTCCGAGGAGAAGCGCACCGCTCTTCCTTTCACCGACATTCCCGCCGGGGCCTGGTACGAAGAGGGGGTACGCTATGCCTGGTGCCACGGTCTGATGGCCGGCACCAGCCCCACCCTGTTTTCCCCCCGTCTGCCCCTGAGCCGTGGGATGGCGGTGACCATCCTCCACCGTCTGGAGTCCTGCCCCTCCCCCAAAGGGGAAAGCCGGTTTTCCGATGTGAAGCCAGGGTATTACTGGAGCGAAGCCGTGCTGTGGGCCGGGGAAAAAGGCATTGTGCTAGGATGCGGTCGGGGCAAGTTCCGGCCGGAGGAGCCCATCACCCGGGAGCAGTTGGCGGCTCTGTTCTACCGTCTGGCCCAGGTTTCCTCGGGAAAGCAAGAGGAAATCATGCCAACAGAATTTGCGGATTTTGCCGATGCCCGGCTCATCAGCCGGTATGCCCTGCCCGCCTTTCAGTGGGCCTTGGAGCAAAAACTGATCCAGGGGACCCGGCGCCGCCGTCTTTTTCCCCGGCGCAGTGCCACCCGGGCCCAGATGGCCGTGCTGCTGCACCGTTGGCAGCGATATGGCGGCGCGAAAACCATATAGTCAAAGCCTCCGGCTAAGCCGGAGGCTTAATCAAGCCCTATAAGGGCGTAATACCGACAATACCCCTATCCTATAACATGGGAAATAGAAGATGATGTATTAAAAGTTTCGTTTACGGCTGACCCTCTGACTGGTGCATTTTATGTGGATGGCGACACCATAACAAGTACTGATGGCGGCTATGTCTATCTAAAAGCAGATTAACAAGCTAAAGCAAGGCGGGGCATGACACTCTACATCTTTTCAATATCAATAGTAGGCTATACCCCAAAAATGAGAGAGGACGGTACAAGCAGTACCGCCCTCTTGTCTTTAGGCCTTCCCCACAGCATCCCAGCAAAAAAAGAGAGAACAGGTCTCCCTATTCTCTCTTCAGATATTCGGTAAAATCCGCTTCTTATTTGCCGAAGTAGCGGCTCAGCAGGCCAGCGAAAGCCTTGCCGTGGTGGGCTTCGTCTGGTGATAGGATTCTTCTACCGTATCAATCAGACTATATAAGGCTCTCAGCGTAATCGAAAATTTTTTTGCCCACGCTTTGCCCACAAAAATACGCTCTGCAAATCCAGTACCGAGTCAGGCTCCACAAGGGAAATGCTTACTTATTCGGGCTCGATGCAGCTTTGGCTTTAGACCGGTGCCGTGTGGCTTTCTTGGTCACATGGTCGTACTCGATCAGTCCGGCATCCATCTCGCGGATGAAGTCCTCCACGGCAATGGTCGCCACTTTGGTACTGCCCAGCTTGACCGCCCGCAGCAGCTTGACGCTGATGAGGTCATACACCATGTTCTTATTGACCTTCAAAATCTTCGCTACCTGCGGAACCGTCAAAAACTCACAGTTGGTCTGACGGACTTCTGCTACCGCAGCGCGGGTCTGTTCATTCATTGCATTCATGCTCATGCACCTCCTGCTCAAAAGTATAGAGGGTGCATGAGCATTTCGCAAAAAATTACAGACCTAATTTTAGTCAGGGCCTTTTCGCTTCCTTCATACTCTGGCGATCTGTCGTTTCAGATACCAGATAATCACACCGGCAAACTCAGCATATCGTCCATTCGTCTTGGCCTGAAATTGTTTCAGCATTCGTTCCAACTGCTGCTTCGGCACTTTCTTTCCCGGAAATTTGTCATGCAATTCCCGCTTGATACGATCCAATGCTGCCTTGCGGTTGGCTTTTAAGTAGGAGGCTGGACAGTTCAAATTCAGTGTACTGTCCAAATCCTTGTTGATGGCAGGATCATCAGAATAAATCGTTCCATCTGTTTTATACTTGATCTTGTCAATTGAGGTTCTATCCAGAGGATCTACCGTCAATGGCGTATTTTTGCGATGCTGGTCACAAGTCAGATTTTCAAACTTTCCTGCCTGCTTTTTGTTGCCGGAACATACAGCAAGCATATTGCGGTAATCAATCGTCAAGGCAGGGTCGTAATTCTCACTTTGGGGATGCTGCGGCAGATAGTGTTCAATTTGCACATTCTCCAGCGAGATGCGCCGCATACAATAGGCACACAGGCACCCTTGTTCCTCCAGCAAAGATACTTGAACCGCTTCTTTGGGTTTTCCGGACAAATTGCTATAGTCCGTCAGTCCTTTCCGTTTCTCTTGAATCAGTTCATTTGGCTCTTGCTCTTTCTCTATATACAGCATTGCGATCCACCTACATCCGTTCCAGTTCCAAGCTCACTTGTGCGCTGGTCAGTTCAGGATCGGCAGAGCCGATTTTATCTTCAATCTGCTGCAAGGTCAAAGCAGCATCGTCATAGCGCTGTTCGTCAATGGCATCGTACACCGATTGGAACATTTGCTTGATCTCAGATGGACGCTCACTGGCCCCCATGACGCTGCTCAGGATTGCGTTTGCATCCCTACCAAACACCTCGTTCTGCGGTTCGACCGCTTGCTGATCCGTCAGAATGAGCAGATTTTCTTTCTTCACGGAGTTGATGACCAGCGGCGCATGGGTAGATACGATAAACTGGACTTTCGGGAAAATTGTCCGCAAATCGCCGATAATCCGCTGCTGCCACTGGGGATGCAGATGCAAATCGATCTCATCGATCAAAACAATGCCGGTCGTTTCCTTGAGAACATCATCGAGCAGCCACGGGTTCAAAACGGCCATACGATAAGCAATGTCAGCCACCATACTGAGGGTGTTTTTGTAGCCATCACTCAATTCTTTCATCGGATAGCGTTCTCGATCCGAATTACCATCCCGGTACAGGATATCGAGTTCGTGTGTATCCAAGTTGAATTGGACATCTACATCGTCAAATCCTGTGATACCCTGGAAGCACTGAATGATCGCAGACTTGACTGCGGACAGTTCGGGAGCCTGTGTGCCATTGGTGGCACTCTGCAAGGTCATTTTCTCAAACCACTTTCGCATCATCTTTTCGTTAGATGCTGCATCCAAGCAATCCACATAACCCATCTGACGGTTAAACTTCATCAATTCTGAAGATTTCTTTTCCCGCTTTTGAGCCCACAAGCGTCCTGTTCCATAGTAAGAGATCAGGGGCAGTACCGGTTTTTCTCCATTCCGTACTTGATCTTGCAGTGCCGCCGAAATCGCGGTAATTTCCTTTGCATCGACCACCGTGGTCTTGCCTTCTGCGCTTCTCAGCTCACGCTTCCATGCAATAGGCGTTCCGCCAATAACTCCAGAAGCACTGATAGAAACAGGAAATTGGGGTTGCAGTTCAACCACACTGCCCATATCGTAACACTTATTCAGTGCGTCATCCTTAGAAATACCAGGGCTGCTCATTCCATCAAATCCTGCCAAAAATGTGCCGACAGCAATGGAGGCAGCATCCAAAAGCGTAGATTTACCACTTCCATTATTGCCAACGATCACAGTCAGTTCATGGTGGAACGTTGCTTCAAAGTGCTCGAAGCAACGGAAATTTTTGATTTCGATGCTGTTAATCTGCATGGGTGACACCTCCATTCATTGTATAGTTGATTTGATGTGTTTTGCAAAATTCTTCAATAGAGCGAATTGCCATTTGCGATGGCCTGGTTCGTTTGCGCTCCCAGCGGTTGACCGAGGCAAAGCTAACGCCTAATTCCTTTGCCAGTTCTTCTTGGCTCAGGGCACATTGTTTGCGAATGCATAAAATCAAACCCGAGTATTCCACTGCTCTGCCCCCTTTATCACATCAGCTGCTATTATCATAGCAGGTGTTATAAATGGGAACAAGTCGAAATCCATCGTACCCAATATAATTTTCAAGTTTTTATACCTTGAGTGACAGTTTGGGTGACATTAGATTTTAATTTATACGGATAGCACTACTCCGACCGCACACCCGGCAGTTCCACCGTCTGCCCCTCAAACTGCTCGACAAAATCCAGCAGTGCCTTGCGGCTTACTTTGCGGCTGCCCAGCTTGATAGAACGGAGATACCCGCAGCGGATCAGGTCATAGACCAGATTTTTATTGACGCGCAACAGTTTTGCTGCTTCCGGGACGGTATATAAAATATCGCGGCAAGCCAGAATTTCCATTGCGGTTTCATTGGCTTTCTGCCGCTGTTCTGATATCCGCGTGTTCTCGGATGCTTCCGGCTCATTCAAGCCGGAGATCCTGAACGACGTGCTGCACCTTGATCTGCCGGGACTGGATAGCGGCAAGGTATCAGGTGATGATCACGCAGCACGCTTGGATGTTCCTGTCCAGCTTTGAGAAGCTGCGTACAAAGCTGCTGGCAGTCGATATTGTCAATATGGCGCACCTCGGTGCAAGAGCGTTTGAAGAGATCGGCGGCGAAGTGGTGCAGACCACATCGTTTGTTATCCGCAAGAACCATATTGCGGATTATAAATCAATGCGATATGACCAGGCATTGTTCTTCCGTTTCCGAATACTGCCTTTCATTTCTGGAACCTCCCATAGATTGATTTTCTAACGAGAGTATAACAGCCCTAATGAATGACAGCAAAAAAGTGCCTACGGATTTTGCCGGGCCAGCATATAGACGCAAAAATGCGGCTCACACTTACCTGTGAACCGCATTTCTGTTACTGCGTATCTTTTGTGCTGAAAACCGCTGGAATCATTGGCTTTTCGCCATTACCGAGACTGGCTCCAGCACGGATATACAGACTTTCTTATTTGCCGAAGTAACGGCTCAGCAGGCCAGCGAAAGCCTTGCCGTGGCGAGCTTCGTCGCGAGCCATCTCGTGCACGGTGTCATGGATAGCATCCAGGTTCAGAGCCTTGGCGCGCTTGGCCAGGTCAGTCTTGCCAGCGGTAGCGCCGTTCTCGGCCTCCACACGCATCTCCAAGTTCTTCTTGGTAGAGTTGGTCACAACTTCGCCCAGCAGCTCGGCGAACTTGGCAGCATGCTCAGCCTCTTCATAAGCAGCCTTCTCCCAGTACAGGCCGATCTCAGGATAGCCTTCGCGATGGGCAACACGGGCCATAGCCAGGTACATACCGACCTCGGTGCACTCGCCGGTGAAGTTGGCGCGCAGATCCTCCATGATGTCCTCAGGAGCGCCCTGGGCCACGCCTACCACATGCTCAGCAGCCCAGCTCATCTCAGCGCCCTGCTCCACGAACTTCTCCTTAGGAGCCTTGCACTGGGGGCAAAAATCAGGGGCGGAATCCCCTTCGTGAACATAGCCGCAAACAGAGCAAACAAACTTTTTCATTTTTCCATTTCCTCCTGTTACTTTTGAATTTTCAACTCATTCTCACTGAAATTGACTCATCTTGATCGCGTGGAGCTCATCATGCAGATTCCGGCTCACCCGATCGAAGATCTGACGGAATTGGCAGATCCTTTTATCCTGGACCCGGGTGCAGTCAAAGTCCTCACACAGGCATTGTGCGATCTCAAAGGGGCCGTCGATGATCTCGATGATCTCCCCAATGGAGATGTCTTCCGGCGCTCTGCCCAAAGCAAAACCGCCGTTGACTCCTTTATAGGACTGCACGATGCCGGCGGCCGTGAGCTTATGCAGAATCTTCAGGGCAAAACGCTGGGTGACGCCGGAGTTTTCCGAAATCTCCCGGGCACTGATCTTGCCGCCCTGCTGCATGATGGTGTATACCACGCGCACCGCATAATCGGCTTCTCTCGTGATCTTCATGTTCTCACCACCGCTTTTGTTTACGCATTTAGTATACTTTTAAATGTTGCATTTGTCAATCATTTTTATGTAAAAAAATATACTTTTTTTGTAGTCTTTCCCATCCTCCATCTTTTTTGGATTTTTTTAAAAAACTTTAAAAAACTTCGCAAATGTCAATAGTAAATGCGAAAAAAATTGAAAATTTATTTTTATAGTGTGTCAAGGCATTCGCGGAAGCACATTGCAGAAGTTTTCCAGCCCAATATTTCACGCGGATAGTTGTTGATCCATTGTTCAAGGTCTTTTATTGCGGCGGTTGATACTTTTCCGAAGTCTGTTCCTTTCGGGTATCGCCGCCGTATCATTCTATTTTGATTTTCGTTTGATCCCCGTTCAAAACTGCTGTACGGGTGACAATAGTAAAAGCGTGTCCGCTTCCCCTTGCGGATCACGGATTGTTCCAACCTTTCCACATTGGAGAATTCCCCGCCATTATCAACGGTGATCGTTTTGAACACTTTGCGGAATAGCGCGCCGAACCGCCGTTCTATACGGTCAAGTGCCTTTATGGTGCTTTCCTCCGTCCGATCCGGCATACGCTCTATAATTTCTTGTCGCGTCTTCCGCTCCGTCAGCACAAGAAGGGCTTTCTTTGAAGTCTGCTTCCCGCTGTAAACGGTATCCATTTCCCAATGTCCGAAGACTTCGCGCCCCTCCACTTTGAAGTGACCCCAAAAAATTAGACAATATTCTGAAGTAAAAATTGTTCAAGCAGCCGAAAGGGCTTGCTGTCTGTGAATTGCAGGCGGCAAGCCCTTTAGCTTTGCCTTAATCCTGCGGTTGTTGTAGTAGTCCAGATACTCAATGAGCTCCTGTTTGAAGTGCTCCATGGACTGAAATTCCTGCAGATACAATAGCTCACTTTTGAGCAGCCCAAAGAAGTTTTCTATCACAGCATTGTCCAGACAGTT
>NZ_JAHLPO010000044.1:0-7502 GCF_018917925.1 Intestinimonas sp. MSJ-38
GCCCCTGTTTTCGTGGTAAATTGCTGCGATTTCTTCCTTAACAGATGCATATTTGTCTTCTCTCTGCATCTGCTTCAAATGATAGTAGAAAGTTGCACGGGGCAGTTGAGCGATTGAGAGCAGAATACTGAGTGCGTGTTTTTGCCTTAGCTTCTGAACTACCAGCGTTTTTTGTGCTGGCGTCGCTCGTCTTCCAAAACCAAGGCTTGCAAGTTTTTTAGGTAGTCATTCTCCGCACGCAGCCGCTGGACTTCTGCCAGCAGATCTTCTTCTACCTGCTTCGGCAACTGCTTTGGCGGACGACCCTTACTGCTGCGGCCACGCCGTTCGATGGCTAACCCTTCCGGCCCTTCTTCCAGGTAGATTCGCTCCCATGATTTGATCCGATCTCTGCTGTTTACCTCAAATCTACGACAGGTTTCGCTGTAACTCAATTTCTCTTCCTGCATGGTTTCAATCACCAGTTTTTTGAATTCTGGTGTATATCGTTTGTTTGGTACTCCTTTTGGCATAGCAAAACACCCCACTTGTTAGATAGTATATCATACTGTCTAACAAGTGGGGTGCAGTTCAATTGTCCGGCTCTTTTTTGTATGTTTTGTTACGAACCCAGCACTTCGGTCAGGCCTTCGGTGAGCTTGCTGGCCTGATCGGAATAAGAATTCATCTTCTCGGTCAGCTCTGTCATCTTTTCCTGAGCCTCTTCCATGGTGTCGGGGTCGGAAGCCAGTTCCATCATCTCCAGAGTCAGATCCAGGATCTCGATGCTGGCCTCAGAACCTTCCTTGATCTTGGCCTGGGCCTCGGCAAAGGCTTCCGGAGCAGGCAGGTTGGCCAGCTCTTCATACAGAGGCCGCATCTGGTTGACTGTCTCGGTCAGGCTGGCCAAAGCACCCTGAGGATCTTCGGTGGCCTGGCTCTGAGCGGCAGTGACATCCTGGGTCAGCTCGCCCACCTTGTTGCCGATCTCTGTGATCTTGGCCTTGTATTCCTCTTCTGTCAGGGTTTCGCTGCCGGTATCCTGCTTGTCGTCCTCTTCGTTGTTTTCGTTCTTGGAATCGGTATCCTTTTCCCCTGTCTGGCTGCTGTTTGTGCCCTTATCATCGGTACCGGCGTCATCCTTATTACAGCCTGCCAGGGTCAGAACCATACCGGCCGCCAGCAACAATGCAGCCAGTCTTTTCAGCTTCATGCTATTCATTCTCTTTTCTCATTTCCTTTCTCTTTATTTTAGCAATACACCGGGGTATAGTATATCAGAATTCCCCTGCCAGCGCAAGCCCTTTCCCCCTCCTTCTTCCTTCCACTCTTGCCAAAAGAATGCAGACAGGATATACTATCTATTGTCGGTGTTCACCGAAATTTCACTTTTTGGAGGAAACCATGTCAAAGCGTGTGAATCTTCTAGAGGGGAATATTCTTTCTTCTCTCACCAGACTGGCTCTGCCCATCATGGCCACTTCTCTTGTCAACATGGCCTATAACATGACCGATATGATCTGGATCGGCCGGGTAGGACCGGGAGCAGTCGCTGCCGTGGGTGCGGCCGGTATGTATATGTGGCTGTCCCAGGGAATTGCCGTGCTGGCCCGCATGGGCGGCCAGGTGAAAGTAGCCCAGAGCCTGGGGGCCGGAGATGCTCCATTGGCCGGGCGATTTGCTCAGAATTCCCTCCAGTTGGGACTTTTGCTCTCCACCATTTTCACCCTGATTATGCTGGTTTTCAACAAACCCTTGATCGGCTTTTTTAACCTGAACGATCCCACGGTGGTACGGGATGCCCGCACCTATCTGGTGGTAGTCTCCCTGGGCATTGTTTCCTCAGTGACCCTTTTGGTGTTTACCGGGCTGATCACTGCCACGGGCAACAGCAAAACCCCATTTATCGCCACGGTATTGGGGCTTTTGCTCAACATCGTGCTGGACCCTCTGCTGATCTTCGGCCTGGGTCCCATCCCGGCCATGGGCGTAGGCGGCGCGGCAGCCGCCACTGTTCTGGCACAGATGCTGGTGGTTGCCCTCTTTCTCCTCTACGCCCGTCGGGACACCCATTTGTTCTGCCATGTTCAGATACGCCGCCGGCCGGAACTTCCCCTTCTGCGGGAACTGCTGCGCATCGGCCTGCCTTCTGCCATGCAGAGTATGCTCTTTACTCTGGTGTCCATGGTCATTGCCCGGTTGATTGCCTCCTGGGGCGATGCGGCGGTGGCCGTGCAAAAAGTGGGCAGCCAGATTGAAAGTATCTCCTGGATGACAGCCGATGGTTTTTCTTCCGCTGTCAGCTCCTTTGTGGGACAAAACTATGGCGCCGGCAACCTCCAGCGGGCCAAAAAAGGCTACTGGACCAGTCTCATCACCATTGTGGGCTGGGGGATCATCTCCTCCCTTTTGTTGATTTTCTGCGCCGCTCCTATTTTCCGCATCTTTATCCCTCAGGAATCTGTCTTGCCTTTGGGCGTGGATTATCTGGTGATCCTGGGTGTTTCTCAGATGCCCATGTGTGTGGACATCATCACCGCCGGTGCTTTCGCCGGATTCGGTCACACCCTGCCCCCTTCCTTGGCCTCCACGCTTCTCGTAACTTCCCGTATTCCTCTGGCCGTGGTCCTTTCCCGCACAGCACTGGGGCTCAATGGCATCTGGTGGAGCATTTCCATCACCAGTATTCTCCGGGGAGTCGTGCTGTTTGCTCTGATCCTGATCTTTTTCCGCCATATGGCCAAAAAGAAAGAACAACGCCCTTCCGTTTCCCGATAAGCCGCAAAAAAACAGGGACGATCTCACGATCGTCCCTGTTTTTTGTTCAGTCGTTTTTCCGAAATACTTTAATGATCAACTGGCCATTTTCCAGCCGTGCGTCGGCCTGGTCCACCATCTGTCCAATGAGCTGCAATTCGGAATTGTGGCAATCTTCATCTTCTCCGGCCAGTCCCCAGAAATAGGCCTCAATGGCCTCATTGCGTCCCACCTTCAAATAGCGGTTCAACCGATCCACCTGCTTTTCCATATCCTGTCCATCGCTGCACTGGCTGGTAAAGCAAATTTCCATCCCATCGGGACGGCGATGCAGTTCCATATGAATATCCTCGGCTCCGGCATTGAACTGAAAAATAATCAATTCATCGATGATCCGGCCGATTTTTTGCCGCATTTCACTCATGTTCCTTCTCTCTCCTTATTGCCTGGATCAGGGGCAGCAGCACAATGCACACCAAACCCGCTGAAAAACCATTGTTATACAAATTCAATCCCCCGTGGAGCACCCCCACATTGAGCACCACAGAAGCGTGGATAGCGCCGGCGATCATACCCCATATCGGCCCGAAATGACCGGCAATGGGAGCCAGGCCAGTGGAAAACAGCGCGGCCAGCATAACGGCCGGTTCGGTCAGGTCCCATACCATGCACCAGGAACTGATCACCACGCCCATCATCACCCAGAATATGTTGCGCATATGCTTGCCAAAGGCGCCAAAGCCCACAATCGTCAGGATGCCGCCGATGGTAGGGCCGTTGAGCTGTCCGCCCACCAAAAGCACATAGCCTGTGGCAAAAAGGCCTACCACGCCCATATTCATCAAGGTCACTGGGTAACCGTCCATCATGACAAAATCGGCAATGGCACGCCCCGAGTGACGGGTGAGTCTCCATAGTCCCCGGAAGTTGCGGCCATTGTAATACCAACCCGTACCGATCATCAAAAGAAACATCACCAGCAGATACAGGCCGAGCGACAGATTGTTGCCTTCGCTCCACACCAGACGGGAGGGGAAATCATTTCCGAAGGAACGAAGCAGCGACACCAGTACCATACCCACGAGGCCCGCCGCAAAGCCCACATTGTAGAGATTATACCCCTGATGAACACGCATGGTATAGGCCGCAATGGAAGGCAGCACAAAGCCGATCAGCAGGCCTACCAGAGTAGGGAAAACCATGCGAGGCAATGCAGGCCACTCTCTGGCCAACAAAGCCATTTCGGTGACAATGGGCGACAAAGTGGTACCAAACAAAGCGATATAAATATACCGGGCCAGGTGTTCCCTGCGATACAGAGAATAGCAGAAAGCACCCAGCAGAATGGGCAGAATATTCAGCAAATTTTTCCCAAATAGGGAAAACCCTGCCATCAGGAAACAGCAGCTGATGCTCATGCCGGCAAAAGGCAATTTCAGCGCCCGCAGCAATAGGGCCGAAAAGGCCATGACCAATCCTGCATTGCAAAAAGCTGCCCCAATGGACGCAATACCGATATAGTCGGTGATCAAAGCGGCCGGCTGGGTCAGGATCTCCCCCATTCCTTTCACAACCGCCACAGGCGAATCCATCAGGAAGGCGAAGACTATCATGGAAAACGCAAAAAACAGCAAAGTGGAAAAAACATAATCACTGGAACGATCTTGGGAATATCGGAATGTGATTTTCATGCAAGCCCCCTTCTCCGCGCGTTACTTGTTTTTTTATCTTATCATATTGCTTTTCCCTGCACAAGGGCCAAAGCCACTCTCTGCTTCTTTCCGCTTTTCTTTCCCCTCCTGTATTATGCCTTCGGGATCGTTTCCGGCCCGCTTTACATCGGTGTACGCCGGAGCCTGGGAAAGGGTGTATCTCCCATCTTCGTCGGCATACCGTACCTGGGCACCGGAGGCAGGCGTTGTGACCTGTACCTGAACGCTGTGAGGCTTTCCATCATAAGTGACCGTCTCGTCCTGAGCGGTATAAGAAATGGACGCCAGCTGATCGGAAATCTTCAAATCATAGGTGAGGGTGGTCTGATTATAGTTGCTGCCCCCTGGAAGAGTTACCGAAACGGTGGTTTTGCTTCCCGGCTGGCCGGTGATATACACTGCTGAGCCACTGTTGATGGTATAGGCCACCTGAGCGTTTGCGCAACTATACTGATAATTCCCTTCCTCTCCTGTATAGTTGGGACTGGTCACTGTCAGGGGATTTTCCACCGCACTATCATAGGGGCTGATATCGGTGGCTGTGACAAAGGTGTAGGGATTGCTTTGGAATGTGCCCTCCACATTGGCCTTGGGGATGATCACCACAACAGGAGACTGGCTGCTCTCATCGCTGTAATTTTCATCCACCGCTTTGGCTTTCCAGGTCACAGAATAGGTACCTGCATTCATAGCGGTGGGAAGGCCATTTTCATCCTCTGTGGTGATGAGCTGCCCTGCACTGTCCCGCACCTCATAGGTCATTTTAGCACCCAAGGGATTTTTCACCTGCACCAGTGTCTGGGGGCTTCCGGTGTAGGGCTGCATGGTTGCCGCAGAAACCACGATGCCCATGCTCCCGGCCTGATGGGCCGAGATGGTGATGGTGAAGGAGGCCTGGGCGTCCTGATAATTTCCGGCGTCTTTTACCTGTGCCGTAATGATCACATTGGTATTGGCCTTCTTGACGGTGACAATACCGGTGCTTTGGTCGATTTCCACCGCATCATCCGGCTCGGCCTGATAGATGAGGTTGCCGCCGTTCCGCAGGTCCTGTACCTGTTCCGGGGTCAATGCCGTCCTGTTATCCAGATCGGTAACCGTCAGAGCGTTGTCCACCTTCTCACTTACGCCGGCGTACTCTGTCTGATTGGCAAAAGACAGGGTGATTTCGGCCTTTTCAATGGTATATTGGCCATTTTTCCCCGCTCCATCTTGCCGGTCACCACCATGGCCTGTCCAGGTAATGGTATAATTTTTCGCCTTTTCGCCATGGACTGCGCCGACAATATCATAGGCACCCACATCAGCGCTAGCACTGGCCGCTGCGGTCAATGTAATTCTCAGGTCGTCACTGTTGACAATGGCCTCCGGAGAGGTGGCTCCGCCGCCCGAAGTGAGGGTCACGGTGTAGTTCCCGCCTTCCTGTGCAGAGTCATCATTGATCCCTGTTTCAATCGCCGCACCATATGCACTGCTGTGATCTTGGATGGCAATGGAAATTGACCGAAGCTCTACCTGGAAGCTGTCCTGGCCTCCGGCAAAGGTCACCGAATAATTGCCGTATACGGTCGCATCTGTTACCTTCTGACCATCCTGACCCACTGGGTAAATATCATAGGATCCTATAGGTCTCGTCCAGTTTCCAATCATGCCCCAGGGCTGGGATGGGCACATGAAGTGTCAATGTTACTTCCTCTTCCCCCACCGCAATGTTGCCGGCCGTCTGGGTATAAACATGGTAGCCTGCCTCTGTGCAGGTGGGTTCTATCGTTTGCACATAGGTCAGCGGAGTGATATTGCCGGTGTAGCAGGTCTCTCCATTGATGAAAAGATCCTCTTTCCCTGCTGGCAAATAGAAATCGGCCCCCACCAATCCGGTATAGGTAATGTTGGGATTCACCGCATCCTGGATGATGCGCGTCTCCGAATAGGCCGTATCAGTATCTTTGCCGAAAGCAGCTTTACCAACTGCGGATGTGTTGTGGCCAAATCATCATGCCCCTTCCAAGATTCCCGGCCAGAACAAATAGGACATCCAGCGCCAGATACTCGAGACCGAACCGTAGCTTGCCATTCATGTCCCTTTTCACACACCCACCATACTTTGCGGTTTGATCCCATGGTCACCTTTTCCGGTTTTAAAAGCCCATTTTTTTCGCTCCACTGCCTCATAAACTCTGGATAATCTGAAACAAGATGTTCTGCGTTGTTTTCCCATTTTTCCAGTTCGCTTTGCAGCAGCTTTTTATCTTTTTCCAAACCAATACACCTTGCCATTGATCCTTCCTCAATTCCAGGCCATAGACGGAATAGAGATTCTGTCTACAATCGTTCTTTTGCAAAATAAAAAAAGAATCCTCTTTCAGTGACGCGACAAACCAGGGACGGCAATCAAAATGTCATGAACCGTCCCTGGTTGCCATGCGAAAAAATCTTGATTTTTAATAGATGCACTGGTAAAATTAAGGTAAATACAAAAAATTATTTAATTATTCTTTTTTATGTAGACAGAATCTCTATTTCGTCTATAAAATCAAGTATAGTTTATCCAATATTTTTGTGTGTTTATATCCAGTAGATACCAGATAAATACGGGTTGTATCAATAGAAGAATATCCCAATACATCGGCTAATTTGGTTATATCTCGACTTACCTGATAAAACATTCGAGCAAACAAGTGCCGAAGATTGTGCGGAAAGACTTTACTCTCTTCTACTCCTGCTTTTCGGCAGACCCTTTTCATTTCGGCCCAGATCTGTTTCCTAACTGTAGCTCTGGCCCGCTCTTCTTTCCATAACGGAAATCTGTCGCTTATCAATGCGCATCAATATCCTCCTTTATTCTGAATTTGAATGCTTTTAGTTTGCTACTTTTCTGCCTTCTTATCCTGCCATCCAAAATATTTTCTGTCTTCATTTTATAAAAAATTATACCAAAAGACACGCCAAATGGCGTGTCTTTTGGTATCTGGTGGGCCTTCAGGGACTCGAACCCGGGACCGTCCGGTTATGAGCCGGATGCTCTAACCAACTGAGCTAAAGGCCCTTGCTATG
>NZ_JAHLPO010000045.1:0-7199 GCF_018917925.1 Intestinimonas sp. MSJ-38
CTACGACCAGCTTCTTGAATTCCGGCGTGTATCGTTTGTTTGGTTTTCCTCTTGACATAATAAATCACCCCATCTGTTAGATAGTATATCATACTGTCTAACAAATGGGGTGCAGTTCAAATGGCCGGGGTTTTTGTTATTCTTCGGTTTTGGTTTCTTCCAGAGAAAGGGGAGCAGGATCGGGGCGCACAGGGCCGGGGAAGGTGGCCACGCACCGATAGATGGGAAGCCCCTGGGAGGAAAACCGCTCTTCGTATTCGGTCATCACATTAAACAACGGCAGCTTGTGCAGATCAAAGGTGATCTGGCTCAGCTTCAGACCGAAATCGGCAAACTGATTGAGCGAGAACTCAAACAGCTTCTGATTGTCGGTTTTCATGTGGATGCTGCCGCCGGGGCAGAGGAACTGGGCATAGACCCGGAGAAAATTGGGGTGGGTTAGCCGCCGCTTGGCCCGGTTGTTGGGGGGCCAGGGGTCGGAAAAGTTGAGAAACAGCCGCTCCACCTCGTCTTTGTCAAAGACATCGGCCAAAGCAATGGCGTCCTGGTTGAGAAAGAGCACATTGGTCAGTCCCAGTTCCATGGCTCCCTCCATGGCGATGACCAGGGCGCTGGGGTCCCGCTCCACTGCCACAAAATTCACCTGGGGAAAATGCTGGGCCATTTGCAGCACAAACCGGCCTTTGCCGCAGCCGATTTCCAGCCAAAGGGGCCCTTTGCGGCCAAACCGCTCTTCCCATTTTCCCTTGAGAGCCTGGGGCTCTGTGATATGTACCTTTTCGCACCGGGCCGTGCGGGGCTCCAGATTCTTTTTGCGGCGCATTCGCATGGCGTTTCACCTGTCTCTTTCCGTATTTTTTGTCAGTTCATCTATTATACTCAAAAGTTCTTTCATTCGCAACCATTCCCCGGGAAATTTCCCGGAGTCGGGCTGGATTTATCCGGCCACGGCAAACCAAACCAGGAGTGCAACCCCGATGGCGAGAAAAACAATGCCAACTTGTCGGTACGGCTTTGCGGTGTACTGCTGATATTTATAGAACAGCATAAAGGCGATGCCGAAGAACAGCAGAGACAGACTTCCTCTCCATGCAGGATTGCCTTTGAGCAAACACAGAACCGTTAAAATTTGTGTGGCTGTAATGACATATTCCAGTGCATGGCTTTTGGCCTGTACATCGATTTGTTGGTCCCGTTCGTCCATGGCCTCGATTTTATCCTGGCGGCTGGCACTTGGGGATAGGCTTCGCAGGAGCAGAGTCCCGCCAAACAAGAAGAGCGCAGCGCACACAATACCATCCTTGATGGTTATGCTGCTTTGACTGATGCCTGTGGACAAATTCAGTAGGCCCAGCACCAGCATGAACAGGCCCTCTGAAAAATTCTTTTTATGATAAATTTTCATATTCCCGATCCTCCTGTTCCTTATTCTCTTGCAGGCAGCACAGCTCCTCCACCGTGACATCAAACACCTGTGCAATCCGGTAGGCCAGCATGAGAGAAGGGCTGTATTACTCTTTTTCAATGGAAATGATCGTTCTTGATGAAACATGAACCAGATCGGCCAGTTGCTGCTGCGTCATCCTGGCCGCTGTACGCAATTCTTTCTGGAGAGAGCAAATAAATGGAACTGCGGGAGATCACCGGAGAAAACTATCAGCAGGTTCTGGACCTTTCCACCGGAGCCGAACAGGAGAAATTTGTCACAGCCAATCTGTATTCTCTGGCCCATGCCTGGGTGTTCCAGAAGACCGCCCGCCCCTATGCCCTGTATGAAGGAGAAGAACCGGTGGGCTTCATCATGTTTGATTGGCGGCCGGAGAAAAAATGGGTGGAGATCTGGCGGTTTATGATCGATCACCGGTTTCAGGGGAAGGGCTATGGCCGCCGGGCCATGGAGCTGGCCCTGGAGAAGATACGCCGGGCAGGGGTGTTTGATCGGGTGCAGCTTTACTATGTGCCGGGGAATGAGAAGGCCCGGGCCCTGTATCGCAACCTGGGATTTGGGGAAACGGGCAACACCCTGGATGGAGAAATACAGATGGAACTGATCCTGGAGTAAATAAAAGAAAACGGCAGAAATCAAAAGAAAAAGGACGAAAAAGAGAACTAATGGGGAAATAGAGTGAATTTTGACGGAAAACGGGGAAAAAGCAGAGGCATTCCCTTGACAAAACCACAAAAGGACGGGTATCATAGAAACAAAAGGAACCTGCGAGAAGGGAAGGCGATCCCCATGGGGAAGAAAAATGGAATCCAGTGGAAAAAACTTTTGTGGCAGTATACCCTGTTCACCATCGGATCGGTGATTTATGCTGCGGCCGTGGCCCTGTTTTTGGACCCCAATGAGCTGGCCCCTGGCGGCGTGGTGGGCATCAGCGTCATTCTCAACCGCCTTACCGGCCTGCCCACCGGCACGCTGATGCTGTGCATCAACATCCCCTTGCTGCTGGCTGGGGTGTGGAAACTGGGACTGCGGTTCTTGCTGTCCACCATTTATGTCACTTTCTTTTCCTCTTTTGTGGTTAATCTGCTCACCCCCTATGGCCCTCTCACCGAAGATCTGCTGTTGGGCGCCTTCTTTGGGGCCGTGGTGCTGGCTGTGGGTATTGCTCTGGTCTTTCGGGCCGGCGCCACCACAGGAGGCACCGACATCCTGGTGCGCCTTCTCAAGCTGCGGTATAAGCACATCGAAACCGGCAAGCTGTTTTTCTGCACCGACCTGGTGGTGGTCATCTGTTCCATGGTGGTGTTTCGCAATGTGAACACCGGCCTGTATGCCCTTTTGTCCATTATGGTATTTGCTATTGTCTTTGATGTGGTGCTCTATGGCAGCGATACCGCAAAAATGGTTTATGTGGTGTCGGAAAAGGAGGAGCGCATCGCCCGGCGGATCATGGACGAGCTGGAGATCGGCGTCACCTATGTCCACGGCCAGGGGGCTTATACCGAAAAGGAGAAGCGGGTGATCCTCTGCGCTGCCAAAAAGCAGCTGTTCCCCAAGGTGAAGGAGATCGTCAAGGAAGAAGACCCGCAGGCCTTTTTGATCGTCTCTTCCGCCAGCGATATTTACGGCGAGGGCTTCAAAGACCATTTCGCCGAGGAATTTTGATTTGTGAAGGGAGTGGAGAGCATGGATGCTTCCATGGAGAAAACGCTGAAGAATTTTGAGAGCCACGGCATCAAGGCCCGGTATTTTGAAACCGGAGAGCAGGCAAGACAGGCCATCGTCCAGGCCGTTCAGGGGAAAAAGGTGGCCTTCGGCGGCTCGGTGACTTTGCAGCAGCTGGGGTTTTATGAGGCCCTGGAGCAGAACAATTCGGTTTTCTGGCACTGGGTCACTCCCACAGAAAAGCGGCGGGAGCGGGAGAAGGAATGTGAGGTCTTTTTCACTTCGGCCAATGCCCTCAGCCGCACTGGGGAGATCGTCAACATCGACGGCACCGGCAACCGGGTGACCATGGCGGCCTATGGGCCGGAAAAGGTCTATTACATCTGCGGGGTCAACAAACTGTGCCCCGACATCACTTCGGCTATTGACCGGGCCCGGAATGTGGCAGCGCCTCAAAACGCCAAACGCCTGGGGCTGGATACGCCCTGTGTGAAAGATGGAGTGTGTCATAACTGCCAAAGCCCCCAGCGGATCTGCAATGTGATGGATATCACGCTGCGCCGTCCCGGTGCTGTGGAGGTGGAACTGTGGATCATCCAGGAGGAACTGGGCTATTGAGCAGGAAAAAGGCCCTGGCCTTGGCGGGAGCCGGGATTCTGGCGGTTTTGTGCGCCGGATGCGGCACGGCGAGCGGGGAATATTATAAGGAGACCGCCCACACCTCTTTGGCGGAAAGTGAATCCCGACTAAGTTTCAGCAGCGGGGTGAGCAATTACTATGCCCTGCAAAGCGCCGTTTTGAGCATGATCGGCGCAGGCCAGGAGCTGAGTACCCTGCCTGTGGGCAATTACGAAGGCTCGCTGGAGGAAGATCTGAGCCGCATCACCCAGGAGATTACCACCGAAAATCCCCTGGGTTGTTTTGCTGTGTCCTCCATTGTCTTTGACCAGACCAAAATGCTCACTTATGAAGAATTGAGCATCACCATCCAATACAAACGCACCCCGGAAGAGATCGCCGCCGTGCGGGAAGCGCCCAGCCAGCAGGAGTTTGAGCGGCGGCTCACCGAGCTGCTTTCCGGCTACGGCACAGAGGCGTATTTTTCGGTGAGCGCCCTGGAGGATGGGGAAGAGGATCTGTATGACCGGGTGCTGCGGTGCTTTTATGGCGCGGCCGACACGGCCTATGGCCTGAAAAGCGTCAGCCTGGCCACTTATCCCAAAACCGGCCCCAAGCGGATCGTGGAAGTGAAGCTGGAATGGACCGACAGCCGGGAGACCTTGCTGGAGCAGGGGCAGCAGGCCCAGGAGCGCGCCCGGGAAATCTGCACGGAGTTTAATGGGAAGAGCGATTTTGAGCGCCTGGATTTCGTACAGAAATACCTGGGAGACCATGTGCGCTATGATGACAAGGCCATGCGGGTGGTGACCGAAACTGGAGGACGGCAAAGCCGCACTTCTACATACACGGCCTACGGGGCCCTGGTGGAGGGGGTGGCCGCCCAATCCGGGCTGGCCCACGGGGCCAAGTTGCTGCTGGATGAGCTGGGGGTGCCCTCCACGCTGATTGCCGGACAGAACGGCGACATCAGTTATCTGTGGCTGCTGGTGCAGAGCGAAGGGGTGTGGTATCACTATGACCCCACCGGCGACCATGGCCTGATGAGCACCGAGGAATGCAAGCAGCAGGGCTATACCTGGAATGAACGGGTTTATGACGATTTGTCCTGAGGATCTCCCCGGCGAAAGAAAATTTTTTTCGCTGGGGAAAAACCCCTTGACAAAACCCTAGGGGTTTGCTATTATAATAAGGCACTTGCGGATGTAGCTCATCTGGTAGAGCGCCACCTTGCCAAGGTGGAGGTAGCGAGTTCGAGCCTCGTCATCCGCTCCATAGAAAAGACACGGTCAGATGACCGTGTCTTTTTTGTTTTCTCCCGTTTTTTGTCCCAGGCCCTGGGCGTGTGCGGCAGCGCTTGGGAGCTCAGGCTTTGGGTAGTGAATTGACTTTTCAGACGGAGTGTGGCATACTTGTGCCATAACAAAACCAAGAAACCACACCTTTTTACAATGAAAGGAGAACACGAACTATGGGAATTTTGTCTCGCTTTGCCGACATCATCTCGGCCAATATCAACGCCCTTCTGGACAAGGCGGAAAACCCGGAGAAGATGATCGACGAATATCTGCGCCGGGCCATGGAAGACCTGGCCGAAGTGAAGCAGGAAACCGCCGCCGTCATGGCGGAGGAAAACCGTTGCCAGCGTCTGTGGGAAGAGAACCGGAAGGATGTGGAGAAATACACCGATCTGGCCAAAAAAGCCCTTTTGGCCGGAAATGAAGGGGATGCCCGCGTCTTCCTGCAGAAGAAGCAGGAGCTGGAGCAGGCGGGAGTTTCTTTGGAAAAGACCTACCAGGCGGCCCGGCAGAATGCAGAAAAGATGCGTCAGATGCACGATAAGCTCACCGAGGACATCAATACCCTGAAAGCCCGCCGGCAGAATGTGAAGGCCACCATGGCAGTGGCCCGCACCCAGGAGAAGGTCAACCGGGCCCAGGAGGCTTTTGACGGCGCAGGCGGCGCCATCCAGGGCTTTGCCCGCATGGAGGAAAAGGCCCAGGCCATGCTGGATCAGGCTAACGCCATGGCTGAGCTGAACCAGCGTCCCGCCGATCCAGCAGCGGCTTTGGAGGAGAAGTATTCTTCCGGCGGCAGTGCTGCCGTGGAAGACGAACTGGCCAAACTCAAGGCCGAGATGGGGCTGTAAGATGGGTCGCGGCGGAAGAGGGGGCGGCGGTGGCCGCTCCAGCGGCGGCGGAGGCGGCCGCTCCTCCGGCGGACGGATGGGAGGCGGTTCCTCCTTCGGCGGCCGTGGTGGCCGATCCGGCGGTTCATTTGGAGGCGGGTTTTCCCGCGGCCCTTCCCGGCCGCCTATGGGCGGTTGGCGCCCCACTTATCGGAGCAGTTGGGGCCCGCGCCGTCCTGCACCCGGTCCCGGGCCTTCTCCCGGCGGCTGCGGCTGTCTGTGGAGTACATTCCTGCTGCCCATCCTGTTGGTGCTGGTGCTTTTCGTCCTTTTCTCCGGTGTGGGGAATGTGCTTCACGGCGGTTCCTTCCTCTCTTCAGGAAGCGGGGACATCACCCGCTCCACCATCAAGCGGGAGCCGTTGGACAAGGCCTATGTGAATGAAACCGGTTATTATACCGATGAGCTGGGCTGGGTTCGCAGCAGCAGTACCCTGGAAAAGGGCATGAAGGCGTTTTACCAGGAAACCGGCGTGCAGCCCTATCTGTACCTCACCGACACCGTCAATGGCACCACTTCTCCCGCTTCGTCGGATATGGAAGCGGCCTGCCAGGCGCTGTATGATGAGCTGTTCACCGATGAGGGACATATGCTGCTGTTGTTCCAGGAGTACAATTCCTCTGGGAATTACAATATGTGGTATGTGTGCGGCAAGCAGGCCAAAACCGTGCTGGACGATGAGGCCATGGACATCCTGATGGATTATGTGGATTATTACTACTATTCCGATCTGGATGAGGACGAGATGTTTGCCCAGGCTTTCCAAAAGGCGGGAGACCGGATCATGTCGGTGACCCGTCCGGCCTGGATGATGCCGGCCATCATTCTGGGCGTGGTGCTGCTGGTGGCGCTGCTGTACAGTTGGTGGAAGAAGGCCAAGCAGCAGAAGAACCTGGAGGCCGAACAGACCAAAAAGATTCTGGAGACCGATCTCAACACCTTTGAGGACAACGAGATGAAAGATCTAGAAAACAAATACAAATAAGAAAGCATAAGGCCTGGCGTCTGCCGGGCCTTGAGCGTGTCGAAAAAGTGGCTTAGGCCACTTTTTCGAGTTTTTGCAAGGGGCTGGCGGAGTGCCTCCGCTCCCATACTGCGTTCCCGCGCTGGCGGCGAGCCGCCGCTCCCATACTGCGCTCCCGCGCCGGGCCGGTTGTACGCAGAAAAGCAAAGAAAGTATGGCCGTCCGGCCACCGGACCAGCGGGGCGCCCCGCCCTTGAGAAGTGCAAAAAGCCACGCACAGGTCGCGGCTTTTTGCGGATTGATAGGGGTAGGGCGGA
>NZ_JAHLPO010000046.1:0-6046 GCF_018917925.1 Intestinimonas sp. MSJ-38
TCGACCCCAACGCCACCTGCACAAGAGCACAGATCGCAGCCTTCCTGGCACGCTCCATGAAGTAATGCGAAAAAACACAGCCCCGGTACCTTTCGCAGGGAACCGGGGCTGTTTGGCGTTTTCTGAGGTCAGGTAGCCTTCATTGTTTCCAGCGGCGCAAAATACAGTTTTATTTGGGCGCGGCATTCCAACGGAAAAAACGGTTGAATCGCCAACGGCTTATTCCTCCACCGGCAGGACGATGCGGGAGCAATACCGCTGTGTCTCGATCTCCCGGCCTGAGTAGGGGGCCACGATGCCCAGCACCCGCACGAACCCCGCGGGTTTCAGCCCCCGCTCTCTGACCTCCCGGCCCAGCGCCAGAAACGCTTCGTCCACGCCGCTGTAATCGCCGTAGTAGAGTACCGACAGGGCACGGCATTCCGGCAGCGTCACCGCCTCCTTGGGGGCGTTTTCAGGCCGCACCGGCACGCACACTTGAAAAGGATATGGCGTGTCGCCAACGCGGCTCTCCAGATAGTCCGTCCGCTCCAAGATGGTGAAGATCGGCTCGTCGGAGAGCCGGCAGCCCCGGCGGACACACTGGCCGTAAAAGTCGTACATGGCGTTGTATTTATCCGCGATGGTGTGCCCCTCGCAGCGGCGCATACAGCAGGTCACGGCGGGCAGGGTCATCAGCTGGATGGATATTCCGCCGCCCTCCCCGGCCCGCAGGCGCAGCTCCTCCACGCCCCGGGAAAGCTCCCGGAGCCGTTCCTCCAGCATGGACAGCAGATCCGTCACCTCGCCGCCGCTGGCAAAGTACCCGGCGATCTCCTCCGTGCCGAGGCCCATGGCCTTGAACTTTTCGATCTGCAAAACACGGGCCACATTGTGGTTGTCGTAGTACCGCCGTCCGCTGTCCGGCGCGATGTAGGCGGGCGTGAGCAGGCCCTTTTCCTCCATGCGCAGGAGCGTACTGCGGGAAAGACCGCAGGCGTGCGCCGCCTCGGTGATCTGAAAGAGCGCTTTTTTATCCTTTTCCATAGCAAAATCTCCTCAATTAACACTTGCTTCGTTCATGGGTGGACGGGTTATACTGCCATTATACGAAACGCACCGCCGCTGTCAAGACCGGCGGCGGACAAAAGCATTGTGGTGCGGGCCCGCACCACAGCCTTCGGGGCCCCCGAAGGCTGAATGAGCCTTGGAGAGGAGATACGATCATGAGAATTTGGAAACGACTGCTGGGCACGGCGCTGTGCCTGTGCGCGGCGGTGTGCCTGATGAGCGTCAGCGCCAGCGCGGCGGAGCATAACCATCCCATCTGCGGAGATACAACCAAATGCACAAATCCTGACCATAGTGGTGGAAAACATGGCGATGCTGTGGAGTGGATTAAGGTGATGCAGACAAATGTTACCGATAACAACGGCGAACTGAAGCTCGAGGACGGAAAAAGCTACTATCTGGGCGAAAATATCAGCGTAAAATACGACATCACCATCAAAGGCACGGTCAACCTTTGCCTGAACGGGCACAGCATCACAAAAACTTCGGAGAGCGGTACCTTCGAGGGCGTCATCACGGTCACACCTACGGCCACAGCTGGTTCATCTTTCACGCTCTGCGACTGCAACGGAAGCGGCGCGGGCAACGGCAATATCACCCACGCGAATGACGTGACCGGAAGGGGCGTGCTCGTCAGTTCAAGCGACTCCAAACAAGCCTCCTTTATCATGTACGGCGGCAAAATCAGCGGCAACCATGCAGGTACTGCCCTACGGGGTGAGGATGGCGCCGGCGTACGGGTTCAAAACGCTTCTTTCAAAATGTACGGCGGCACCATCACCGACAACCATGTTGAGAAGGCGTCAAACGACGGCGGCGGCGGTGTGGCTGTGAGTACCGGCGGAAAGTTTATCATGTACGGCGGCGAGATCAGCTGCAACACATCGAATGGCGACTGCGGCGGCGTAGCCGTGGTGGGATCTTCTTTCCAGATGTACGGCGGCACCATCAGTGGCAACACCGCGACCGGCATCGTCGGCGGTGTAGGCCTCTGGAATAACTCATTCACGCTGTCCGGCGGCACCATCAGCGACAATACAGCAAAAGGTGACGGCGGCGGCGTGTATTTCAGGGGCGACACCCTGACCATCTCCGATACGGTGGAGATCAGCGGCAACTCCGCAGCCAACGGCGGCGGTGTGTATTTTAACGGCAGTTCATTCAATGTCTCCGGCAAAGTCAGCATCACCGGGAACAAAAAGGGCGCCACCTCTACCGGCAGCGGCCTGAACGGCGGAACGGACAACAATGTCTATCTGCCGGACGGCAAGACCATCACTGTTGCGGGCGCATTGACCGGCAGAAATCAAATCGGCGTGACGACGAAAAACACACCGAGCACTTCTGCCTATGTTCAGATAGCTTCAGGAAACAAGGACTATGCTCTCCCCGATAAATTCCGGTACGAAAACGACGGCGCTATTGCTGTCAGCGCGGTCGTCAGCGGCAACAACGCCAAGCTCGTCGCGTGCCGGCACAACTGGTCAAATGAATGGAAAAGCGACCCCCACCAGCACTGGCATGTGTGCTCTATCTGCAATGGCAAAAACGATCCGGCTGCGCACACCTATGACCAAGAATCGGTGAAGGATATCTATAAGGCTTCCGATGCGAACTGTGTATCTCCGGCTCGCTACTACACATCCTGCGTCTGCGGGAAAAAGAGCACGGAAACCTTTGAAAACGGCGGAATAAACCCCGCCAACCACAGCGGCGTGTTGGGCGATTGGCGGTCCGATGAAAACAATCACTGGAAAGAGTATACTTGCTGCCATGTCCACGCGAATAAAGGCATCCATCAATGGGACGATGGAAAGATAACCACCGTCGCCACCTGCACGACCGCGGGCGAAAAGACCTATACCTGCACCGATTGCAAAAGGGAAAAAACGGAGATCGTCAATGCCACGGGACACAACTGGTCCGACGCTTGGATGCACGACGACACCCACCATTGGCACGATTGCAAAAATGGCTGTACTGAAAAAAATGACTACGGCCCGCACAGCGGCGGCGCGGCGAATTGCACCGAAAAAGCAAAGTGCACGACCTGCGGCACAGCCTACGGCACCCTTGACGCCAACGGCCACGACTGGGGCGCTTGGGCCGTCACCAAGCAAGCCACCACGAGCGCCGAGGGCGAGAAGACGCGCACCTGTAAGCGGAACTCCTCTCATACGGAAACGCTCGCCATTCCCAAGCTCACGCCCGCGCCGTCCGGCGGCGGGAGCAGCAGTGCACCGGCCATTACCGTCCCTGTCAGCGGCAGCGGCGACACCGTGCATGTTTCGGCAAGCGTCAGCGGCAGCACGGCGGAGGTCAAGGAGATCAAGAGCGCCGAGCTGGACAAGATCGGCACGGACAGCGCCGTGGTCATCGACCTGTCCGGCCTGAACAAGGGCGTGACGGGCGTGACGCTGTCCACCGATACCATCGACAGCATTTGCAAAACCAAGGCCGACGGCGTGACCATCAAGCTGCCGAATGCGGAGCTGCGCGTCGACCGGCAGACGCTCGCCGCAGTGACCGAGCAGGCAGCGGGCAGCAAGATCCGGCTGGTGGTGGAGCCCGACAGCACGGCAAGGGGCACCATGACCGCCGCGCAGAGAAGCACCCTGGCCGGCATGAAAAATGCCGCCGCGCTGGAGGCCTACTTCGTTTCCAACGGCACGCGCATCCACGATTTCAAGGGCGGCAGCGTGGAGCTGATCATCCCCTATCGGGCCGAAGGCGCGATCCGCGCCTGGTTCCTCAAGGAAGACGGCACCCGCGAGCCGGTTTCTGCGCGCTATGACAAGGAGAACGCACAGCTGATCCTGCACCACTTCTCCCACTATGTGATCGAGGAGCTGGACAGCAGCGCGGCCTATACCGTCTGCCCGAAGGACAACACCTGCCCCATCTGGCCCTTTGCGGACGCCGTGTCTACGGCGTGGTATCACGACGGCGTGCATTACTGCCTTGAGAACGGCCTGATGCGGGGCGTTTCCGGCGGAAAATTCCTGCCGGACGGCAGCACCACCCGCGCCCAGCTCGTCACGATTTTGTGGCGGCTGGAGGGCAGCCCCGAAACGACCGGCGTGGTGCGCTTCGGCGACACCGCCGGCGGCGCATGGTACACCGAGGCCGTCCGTTGGGCGGCGGGCTGCGGTGTGGTCAAGGGGTACGATAATGGGCGCTTCGGCCCCAATGACGCCGTGACCCGGGAGCAGATGGCGGCGATCCTGTACCGCTACGCACAGCACAAGGGCTATGATGTGAGCGCCGGAAAGGACACGAATATTCTGAGCTTCGACGATGCCTTCGCCGTCAGCGAGTACGCCATTCCCGCCATGCAGTGGGCCTGCGGCTCCGGCATGGTGCGCGGCATCGAGCAGAAGGGCGGGATGCTCCTTGCCCCCAGAGATACGACCACCCGCGCCCAGACCGCGACGCTGCTCATGCGGTTTCAGAGCGCCTTTGCCAAGGCGTCTTGACCCACTTTTGACCCAGAACCCGAAAAAAGCGGGCAGGGCTGGATGGAAACAATGGGAAATCCGCCGAACGAATGGCGGTAAAAAGCACAAAACGGAGCCGAAACGGCTCCGATTTGTGCGTGAGACAACCTACGGACCAGAAGGCCGGGGGTTCGAATCCCTCACGGCGTACCAAAAGTCCTCGAAATCATCTGATTTCGAGGACTTTTGCTTTTCATAAGTTCCGTTTTTAGTGTGCCGCTTTTGGGGCTTGGCCGTGGGTGCTCCCAAAGAACGCAGAAAGCCTGCGGGACAGCGATGCGCTTATGCGCGTCGCTGTCCCGAGGCGTCGCGGCCCCGCTGGGCTGCGTGATCTTTTTGCAATTTGGTGATGCTGCTGTTTTTTCACTCTGTGCGCAGCACTTTCTGTGCGCAGCATTTTCTGAATGTGCGAGGCAGGGGGGTATTACTACCCTCGGCGTGCTTTGTGTGCTGCTGAAACGCCGGACGGTCGCTTGCAAAAGCGGCTAACTTGCTGTTTTCTGAGGTCGGGTGGGCGTAGTTCCCCGCACGATTCCTATTTTCTTGCGAATACACAGAATTTTCTGTTGGCAGTTCCAGTTGCAAACGCTTTTGCGTTATGGTACGATAAGTTCAGCAAACTGGAAGTTGTCATACCGCCATCACATAGACTTGACAAGGATTCCATTCGTCCCATAACGTTGGAAATACTTCAAACTCTTTAAAGCCAAGAGAAATGTAAAACTGGTTCGTGTGATCATATTCTTCATATTTCCCCATTTGAACAGTTTTTACCTGAATAAATGAATAGCCGCTTTCCTTTATGCTGCTTTTTGCATATTCAAACAGTGCTTTTCCTATTCCATGGCGATGATATTCTTTTAGTACACCCATAACTGCAAGCTCAACCGTGTCTTTCCCTGTTTGCTTGAGATATAAAAAGCCCACGGCTTTTTCCTTTTCCATAGCACAAAAGAAAGCTTTTCCCACGCTGTCACGGATATATTCCTCTCGTGATTCCGGAATTCCAAACCATTCAGGCAACGCTTCCAGTATATTTCTGGCAATATACTTCTTATCCGCATCATTTATTACTTGAATTATTTTCATAGGATTATTTACCTCCGCAAATCCCGATTTGTTGCACAATTATCGCATTTAAATTGTACCATAAAACTTGTGAACAATTCTACCGTCATTATCGTAAATCAATTCTGCTCTGGAGGTCAACGGCATTCGGCTGGACTGCACGAATGATGAGGTCGTCGAGGTCGGCCTTGCTGTCGCCTCCGGCGCGATGGACGACGAGACGCTGTTGGAGTGGGTGCGGGCGCACCGTGTCTGACCCACTTTTGACCCAGAACAGGATCAGGGCGGGCAGGGCTGGATGGAAACAATGGAAAAATCCGCCGAACGAATGGCGGTAAAAAGCACAAATCGGAGCCGAAATGACTCTGATTTGTGCGTGAGACAACCTACGGATCAGAAGGCCGGGGGTTCGAATCCCTCACGGCGTACCA
>NZ_JAHLPO010000047.1:0-5272 GCF_018917925.1 Intestinimonas sp. MSJ-38
AGCGGGGCGCCCCGCCCTTGAGAAGTGCAAAAAGCCACGCACAGGTCGCGGCTTTTTGCGGATTTATAGGGGTAGGGCGGACGACCCTTTTCGTTATATAGGTTTTTCGACAGTCTGAAAAGCGCCCTTTGGGCGCTTTTGCAATAGAAAGAGAAATGTTTTTGCAGGGCGGTTACCGCAGATAGCCCTGGAGAAACACCAGGTGGAACAGCCATGTGCCGGTCACCAGCAAACAGGCCCGCAGCATGAGCAGCTTTAACTGGCGACTGGCCGCCTGCACGGGCAGAGGCACACCCAGAAGCAGCTCCTGGGCGGTTTCTTCCGGCAAACGGAAACGGGCAGAAAGTTCTTCCAGAGAGACGGTGGGATGCTGAACAGCGTATTCCTCCAGTTCCTGAGACAAGCCGGACAAAAGCTGTCGACGGGTCTTGGAGGGGCAGTCGGCCAGATAGGGTTTGACCTGTCTGAGATAACTCTGGATGGAATGGGCGGCTTTGGTTTTCACGTGGATTTCTCCCCTTCCACAATTTGCTGCACTGCAAGCTGGAGCTCCTGATATTCTCCACGGAGATCAGCCAGATAGTCTGTCCCGGTGGGGGTGATGGCATAATATTGCCGCACCCGGTTGTCCGGAGAGATTTGCTTTCCGTCTTCTTTCACATAACCCAGCTTGACCAGCCGGTAGAGCACCGGATAAAGAAGGGAAAGGGTGTACCGGCCTTGACTGCGGCGGGAAAGTTCTTGCTGCATCTGGTAGACATACATGGGCTGCTGGGAAAGAAGATGGAGCACCAGCATAGGACTGATGGCTCGTTTGAAATAGTCCTCGAAGGAATGCCCGGAATCCGGGCTGTGTTCTTTTTTCATGGAGTTCACCTGCTGTAAGGTTACTTTCAGTATATCGGAATTTTGGCAAAAAGCAACAACAAAAAGGGAAGATATCACAAAAATACCACAAGGGTGCTTGACAAAGAGCGGGAAGTGGAATATGCTGTTAATATAATAAGCATTACTAAATATATAGGAAAGAGAGGGAAAGGCAATGAAGAAGAAACTGATTTGTATTCTGGGATTGCTGTTCCTTTTGGTTTATGCCGGTTTGGCAGGGACCGGGGCCAAGCTGCAGCTGGATGCAGCACAGGAGTTCCGACAGATGAAAGCGGCGCTGGAACGGGGAGAAGAGATTGACCAGACCCATTACACAGCCACGGCCCAGCGGTCGGAGGAGCTGAAAAGCCTCGGCCGGAAAGTGGGACGGGTAGCGTATCTGGCTGCTTTGGCGTTGGCCGCAGTAGGGCTAATCAACTGGAAGGAATATATTTTGGTGGTGGGTATTCCCATGCTGGCCGGAGGTCTTGCCATTTTGCCCTTCTGGCTGCAAAGCGATGTAGGAGCCGTCAATTATTATATCGAGCAGTTTGTAGAATTTTACAGCGCTGCCGTCTGTGGTGTGGGAGCCGCTCTTTTCACCATGCTGCATCAGGGGATCAAAGCGTGGAAAACGGCGCACAAGGGATAAAAGAGTATACTTTCATCAGCGGATGGGTGTAGGTATCCATGAATGCCTGTGTGTCCAGTTGCGGGACGGAAGGCGGGTTTTGCCCCATGGAAGAGGAATAGGCCTCCAGCTGGGGGCAATTCTGAAGGGGAGTCAGATCCACATTGTCCCCAATGGTGCAGTACAGGTTGCGGAGATTGGGAAGATCCTGCACAAAAGAAAGGTCGGTAAGGTCCTGGGTGTCCCGCCAGGTGGCGTCCACTTCCTGTAAATAGGGATTTTCTCCCAGAGTGTCCAGCAGGGGCTGGGCATCCCCCTGGATAAACTGAAGAGAAGTCACCTGGGGCAGCTTTTGCAGATCGGCCAGGCTCTCTACCGGCACAGTGCCCTCTTCCGGGTGGGGATCGTTGTAAAATGCGTTGTCTGTTTCCACGATAAAGCCGTCGGGAAGGATGGTGAGGTGGGAAAGCTCCTGGCAATCCTTCGGATAGATTTTTCCTTCCGGCTTGTGGATGAGTACCCGGATATTCTGCTCCATGGCTGGATCGGAAAAGGCGATGGGGTCGGGCAGATTGGAAATGACCACCACAGCGCCGCCGGTGACCACGGCGGCCGCTGTCACACCGGCAATGATTTTGGCCTTGATGGTGGCAAACAGCCCGGTTTTGGCGGCTTCTCCTGCACCGGTGCCCAAAGCACCGGCCGCAGCGGTTCCTGCTCCGGCCGCCACGGCAGCCCCCAGAGCTTTCTCCACCCCCTGCCAGATCTGCGCTTTTGCTTCCGGGGCGGAAATCTGTTCCAGCAGCCGGGAAAACAGCAGGGAGAAGGGAATGGCGCCATGATAGCGGACCCCGTCCCGCTCTTCCTTGTCCAGCACTTGCTGGCGGAGCTTCTGCCGGGCATAGTTGAGACGGCTTTTTACCGTGACGGTGGACTATCTGTTGGGCTGTTCCCAGCTGCGGGAAGAGGGAACGCTGAAAAAGCTGTGTGCCGAATTTAGTGTTCTGCCCCCGGCGGAGCGCAAAAGCCTGTTGGATTTTTTGGAGTTTCTGCGCTCCCAGCAGAAAAACTTCCGGTGAGAAAAAGCGCTCGCCGCCCCGCCGGGGCACAGCCGTGAGTGTTCCGCTCACACACATAAGACCCGCCGTTACCCCGGCGGGTTTTATGTATATTAAAAAAATGACATTTCCAGAAAATAAAAGATTGACAATGAAAGTGATTTACCATATGATATACCATATAATGATATCAAATTAAAATATCATTGAATTAAAGTAGTATTTATATAAATTGAAAAGGAGGAAAAGAGATGTTCAAGAATATGCGAAAAAAAGAGACTACGAGAATATAATTACATATTTTGTGAATGACATATCTATAATTGAAAAAACGACAGAGGTTTGGCATGAAAGTAGATCAGGAGATCTTGCAAAAACATGGGTAAAGGAAATAATTAGAGATGGTGTGTTTCATCCAACCAATCCAGATCCCAATATCCCAATGCCTGTGACTGTAATTTTCGAGTGTGAGTTGTCGGGAACAATTTATTACGATCCCAATACCATGAGAATTACTACAACATCGGGACCGTTTCAGCTAGGAGCGGTACGGCGTACTGATTTGAGCGGGACCAGCACAGCAGTAGAGTATCGGTACTGGACTCCATCGACACGAGTTACAGTAGCATCTGATCGGTTATCAGCGAATTTCTACTTCTCGATGCATATCACAGGATATCTTGCAGGGTATGATAAGGAGTATGATTTTGGATATTTAGGAGGGAGTGATCCGGTTTATACAGCAACAGCTGCATAAGGACAAGAGTACACAGTTACAAAAGGAACGAAGGGAGATATAAAATGAAACAAATTAAGAAAGGCATAGCATATTTTCTCTCCATGTTAGTGCTTCTCACAAGTGTGAGCACTGGCATCTTAGGGGGGTGAGCGAAGGAATAGAACTTGTAGGCGTAGACACTACTTCTTTTGCAAATAATATAAACGAAATCTTTTTGAGTGACCCTGAAAATGTGATCGCCCTGAGTCATGCGGGAGAAGATATAACAGATGATTTCTTCCAGACAGCACGGGAATGCTTCCAACATGAAGCATGGGATGAATTTTACACTTTCTGCGTAGAAAATGTGGGAACAATTAAGCGCTTCGATGATTCTGTACAAATGGGTGCGAGGGGGATGGATGGTACGCAGTTACATAGTGAGACAATTTACAAATATTGCAGGTGGGATGGCGGGGTTGAACCGTCAGAGTTCTATCCGGGAATTTCTCAATTAAATAATAATGGATATATTTCGTTGAGAGTTTCGTGTTCGTTTACATTCAATACGAGTACCGGCGCAGTAACTTCTGTATCAAAACCGACTCATACACCTGTGTCTGCAAGTGGATTCAGAGAGGAACTGCAAGACATTCAAATCATGAATGACACATATAGCCATGGAAATTTAGGTGGGACATCCTGTAGTGTCACCTATACCTTTAGGCCGAGTGCTTGGTTCTTTGTAGCGGCCGATAGCCCGCAGGCAAAGTTGTCGTATCATAATGAGAGTGCAACAATGACTGTTTCTGCTAGATGATTGCGCTATAAAGAACATAATGGAAAACACATAAATGTGGTGTATGTAGGGATCGGTAAGGAGGGAACAAAATGAAAAGGACTACGGTATTCGATTGGAAAGCGCCGGTGTTCGGCCTTTTGTGCGCTGTGCTGCTGAATACGGTGGGCCTTTGGAGCGGCTTGTTCCACCGCCTGATCCAGAATTACCAGGCGCCGCAGTGGGCCATGGTGGTCTCTCAGATGGTGAGCCAGTGGAGCCGGGGGATGTGGCTGGCCTTTTTCCCGGCGGCAGTGGCCTTGTGGATGCTTTACAGCCGCCGGGAGGGCCGGGGCATTTTGATCTACCTGGAGGGGATCTTTTTCCTGCTTCTTTTTGCTGTTTTGCTGGAGAAGATCGTCTCCGGCCTGATGGAAATTCCAGGGATTTATTTCCATCTGGGCTTTTTCTATTATGAAACGGCATTTATCTCCCTCTGTCCGGTATGGGGGGCGGCGCTGCTCCTCCTGCCCGATAAAGCCATGGGAAGCTGGGGGAAGGGCATCCTGTGGATTCTGGGAGGAGCCGGGGGACTGCTCTATGGGTTGTGGCCCCGAATTTCTGGTTTTTTGCAAGAAGGGAGCCTGGCTTTCCGGGTGGAAAGCTTCTGGTATTGCGGCCTGGGAGCGCTTCTGATGCTGGCCATGCTCTTTTTCACGGCGTTCTGCCGCCGCCCGCTCTGGGAGCTGGTGTGTGCTTCCTTGGGCTGGCTTGTGCTTGCCTTCCTCCTTTCCCGCCTGGGAGAGGGAGGAGCCAAGGTACTGGAAAACAATCTGCTTTGGCTGCCCGGCATGCTGCTCCTTGGTTTGGCAGGTTTGCTCTGGCAGCGAAGAAAAAAGATTTGGGCCGTCGGCGTTTTTCTTCTGGGCCTGCTGGCTTTTTCTGTGATGCCTTTCGCTGCGGCGCTGATGTACAAGGAGATCACGCCGGCTTTTCTCGTCAGCGGCGCCTATCTTTGGTTTCCGGCACTGTTTGGAGTTTGCGCCCTTCCCCTTGTCTTTCTGGCGGAAAAATAGAAAGAAAGCCCGCCGATCTTTCATCTGAAGTAGTCAATAGTTAGTAGACACAAAATTTCTTATGCCACCAGTTCTGTTCTATATGGGACTGGTGGTTTTCCTTTTAGTTTGCGGACGGGTCGTTCATTGTTGAAATAATAGATT
>NZ_JAHLPO010000048.1:0-2500 GCF_018917925.1 Intestinimonas sp. MSJ-38
ATTGCGCTTTCATTGGCAAAAGCACAATGAAAACTGAACAAGGAAGGAAATTCGGAAACGAGGTTGCCCAATATTTAGGTCAAGCCCTCGGCCTATTAGTATCAGTCGACTGAACACATTACTGCGCTTACATCTCTGACCTATCAACCACATAGTCTTTGTGGGGCCTTACTCCTTTCGGATGGGAGATCTAATCTTAGAGTTTGTTTCACGCTTAGATGCCTTCAGCGTTTATCAAGCCCGCACATAGCTACCCAGCTGTGCTCCTGGCGGAACAACTGGTGCACCAGAGGTGCGTCCATCCCGGTCCTCTCGTACTAAGGACAGCTCTCTTCAAATCTCCTACGCCCGCAACAGATAGGGACCGAACTGTCTCACGACGTTCTGAACCCAGCTCGCGTACCACTTTAATCGGCGAACAGCCGAACCCTTGGGACCGAATTCAGCCCCAGGATGTGATGAGCCGACATCGAGGTGCCAAACCTCCCCGTCGATATGGACTCTTGGGGGAGATCAGCCTGTTATCCCCAGGGTAGCTTTTATCCGTTAAGCGATGGCATTTCCACTCACATACCACCGGATCACTAACTCCAACTTTCGTTCCTGCTCGACATGTCTGTCTCGCAGTCAGGCTCGTTTATGCGTTTACACTCAATGCGCGATTTCCGGCCGCGCTGAACGAACCTTTGAGCGCCTCCGTTACTCTTTTGGAGGCGACCGCCCCAGTCAAACTGCCCACCTGACAGTGTCCCCCGACCGGATTCACGGCCGCAGGTTAGAATTCCAATAGTTCAAGGGTGGTATCCCAACGGTGGCTCCATCTGAGCTGGCGCCCAGATTTCCAAGCCTCCCACCTATCCTGTACATGAAATATCAAAATCCAGTATCAAGCTACAGTAAAGCTCCATGGGGTCTTTCCGTCTAGTTGCGGGTAACTGGCATCTTCACCAGTACTACAATTTCGCCGGGCGGGCTGTCGAGACAGTGCCCAAATCGTTACGCCATTCGTGCGGGTCAGAACTTACCTGACAAGGAATTTCGCTACCTTAGGACCGTTATAGTTACGGCCGCCGTTTACTGGGGCTTCAGATCAAAGCTTCGCTTGCGCTAACCTCTCCTCTTAACCTTCCAGCACCGGGCAGGCGTCAGCCCCTATACTTCATCTTTCGATTTAGCAGAGACCTGTGTTTTTGTTAAACAGTCGCTTGGGCCTTTTCACTGCGACCCTCATTGCTGAGGGCGACTCTTCTCCCGAAGTTACGAGTCCAATTTGCCTAGTTCCTTGACAACCCTTCTCCCGTTGGTCTTAGGATTCTCTCCTCATCTACCTGTGTCGGTTTGCGGTACGGGCGCTTTAGTATACGCCACAGCTTTTCTCGCCTCTGAGCATCGAAGACTTCCCTACTATAATTTCGGTCCCTTACGCCCGGGGCAACCATCGCCCGGGATCTCCTATCTCAAAGTGTCACTGTGGTTTAAATGTCAGCGGCTACGGAATTTCCACCGTATGTGCATCGACTACGCCTTTCGGCCTCGCCTTAGCTCCCGGCTTACCTTGGGCGGACGAACCTTCCCCAAGAAACCTCAGATTTTCGACCATTATGATTCCCACATAATTCTCGCTACTTATTCCGGCATTCTCACTTCTTATCAGTCCACAAGTGCTTCCGCTCTTGCTTCGCCCCAATAAGAACGCTCCCCTACCCAGCGCATGCGCTGCCCAAGCTTCGGTTAGATGCTTAGCCCCGTTATATCTTCTGCGCAGAGCCACTCGATCAGTGAGCTATTACGCACTCTTTGAATGTGTGGCTGCTTCTAAGCCAACATCCTGATTGTCTGTGCAACTCCACATCATTTTACACTTAGCATCTATTAGGGACCTTAGCTGTGGATCTGGGCTGTTTCCCTTTTGACCACGAGACTTATCTCACGTAGTCTGACTGCCATGCACCAATTATCCGGCATTCTTAGTTTGATAGGGTTCGGTAACCTCGCGGCCCCTAGTCCATTCAGTGCTTTACCTCCGGTAATCTAACATGACGCTAGCCCTAAAGCTATTTCGGGGAGAACCAGCTATCTCCGAGTTCGATTGGAATTTCTCCGCTATCCACAAGTCATCCCCGACTTTTTCAACAGGCGTGGGTTCGGTCCTCCATGGAGTTTTACCTCCACTTCAACCTGCTCATGGATAGGTCACCCGGTTTCGGGTCTATTGCCCCATACTTCATACGCCCTTTTCAGACTCGGTTTCCCTTCGGCTGCGGAACTCCAGTTCCTTAACCTTGCATGAAACAATAACTCGCCGGACCGTTCTACAAAAAGTACCTCATCACCCTTTAACGGGCTTTGAGTGCTTGTAAGCACAAGGTTTCAGGTTCTCTTTCACTCCCCTCCCGGGGTCCTTTTCACCTTTCCCTCACGGTACTGCTCCTCTATCGGTCACTGAGTAGTATTTAGGCTTGGATGGTGGTCCACCCGTCTTCCCACGGCGATTCCTCGT
>NZ_JAHLPO010000049.1:0-4305 GCF_018917925.1 Intestinimonas sp. MSJ-38
GGACGACTTTGCAAAGCAGCTTGCCGTCCACAACCGCCGCTCCAACAACTTGCCCATGAGACCCCTCCGCTGGATGGCTCCCGCTGAGGTCACTGTCCAATATGTTTGACAAACCTACAAGTGGCTGGAAACCAAATGCGTAGAATGTATTGAAAAATAGAATAAAATGGGGTACAATAATATGCAAAATTTGCAAAGCACGCCGACAAGCAGGGCCCTGCTTGTTACTCTCCCCAACGGGGAGAGTAACAAGTGTTCTGCACCGCAAATGACAAATCCCGGCAAGCTCACCGGGCTGTGACGGCGCATAGCTATGGGGGCTTTGTGAGAGACTGATTGTATATCGCCTGCTTTCCGCTTTTTCATATAGCAGTCTCTTGACTTTCCGTACCCCAACCGCGGGGAGCCGCGGAAAATATACAGTAGGAGGAAGATCATGAAATGTAAAATCCTATCCCTCATTCTCGTGTTCGCCATGACAGTCAGTCTGTTCACGGTAGGCGCGGGCGCGGCAGAGCTGATCTACCGCGACACGGATGGTCACTGGGCAGCAGAGACCATCGAAGGCTTCAGCAGACTTGGTCTGATTGAAGGCTACAACGGCCAGTTCTTCCCGAACAAGAATATCACACGCGGCGAGATGGCTGTCATTCTTGACCGTCTGATGGACTATCAGACGGCGGCGAAGAACAGCTTCTCAGACCTTGGCGAAGCCTTTTACACGGACGCGGTGCTTAAGGCCAACGCTGTGGGCGTGATGCTCGGCAGCAACGGAACGGTGCGCCCCACCGACCCCATCACCCGACAGGAGGCTGCTGTGTTGCTCTGCCGTGCCCTCGGTCTTGAGGGCGGCGGCTCTGTGGCGCAGTTCTCCGACCGCGGGCAGATCGCCTCTTGGGCGGCTGACGCGGTTGGACTGATGGCTGCAAAGGGCCTCATTCAGGGCGCAAACGGCCTGTTCCGCCCCACGGAAGCCATCACCCGCGCTGAGACGGTCGCCATTCTTGACCGTGCGCTCGGCAAGCTCGTGAGCGAGGGCGAGAGCGCCAGCGGCAGAGTGGACGGCAATGTGGTCGTTCGCGGCGCGGGCGCGAAGCTCAGCGACATGACCATCAACGGCGACCTCATCATTGCCGAGGGCGTCGGCGTGGGCGAGGTCCATCTTAACGGCGTGACCATCACCGGCCGCACCATCGTGCGCGGCGGCGGTGTGAACTCCATCTACATGAACAATGTCCGCGCGAACGGCGGCGTGGTCGTCAACAAGCTTGACGGCAGAGTCCGCGTCGTCACCAGCGGCAGCACCACCGTCAGCGTCACCCTGCTCCAGTCGGGTGCGATTCTCGTCGGCGACGGCTTTAAGACCGTGGAGATCCCCGCCGACATCGCCAAGGGCCAGACGGTGGAGATCCAAGGCAACATCGAGCGCCTCGTCAACAGCAGCGAGGATGCGAAGATCACTGCCAACGGCACGATCCAGACGGTTGAGGCAAATGTCAAGACTGAGATCAAGGGCGACGCCAAGGTCGTCGGCGCGACAGGCTCCGCCGATGTGAAGGTCAACGGCTCCGCCGTTGCCAAAACCGACAAGCCTGCCGCGGGCGGCAGCTCCGGCGGCAATAGCAGCACGGCCTCGAAGGAGATCACGGGCGCTGAGAAGGTAACACTCAAAGTGGGTTACGGCGAGAAAACCGCAGATGAAGCGCTGGCAGCGCTCCCTACGACCGTTACCCTGAAGCTCAAGGACGGCAAGACCATCAGCGCAACCGTGACAGAGTGGAAATGGGCGAGCGGCGTAAAGTATGACAGCAAGCCTACGGCAGACACACCGCTCACGGCAGAAGGCAGCTTCACCGTACCCTCCGGCTATACCTACAGCGGCTCCACGACCGTACAGGCGACCGTGACCGTAAAGGCGCTGAATAAGTCTAAGCTTGAGGCGGCGAAGGATGCATATCTGGACTTGCAGAGTAAGCAGACAGACGATGAGAAGGAAGCCGCAACGGATAAGACAAAAATCCTGATAAAAGACAGCACTCCTGATCAAATTACGGCTGGCGTTCGATTTACGACACAAAAAGACTGGAAACCACTGGAAGATACAATCAGAAGTATAGGAATCTAGAAAAAGCTGGCTTTGCATCCCAGAAGGAATGCGATGACATGGCAGATGCACTGCAAGCTGAGATAACTACATTCGAGAAGTCGATCAAAACAGGCACAAGCACCACCACGGATGCATATATCCTGCAGCAGGTAAACGATGAGTTACTCAATCCAGGCAAGGGTGACTATGCGTATTCCTCACACATGCAGCCGCTGCAACCGGGCTATGCTTATTATCTGTTTAATGGCTACTATTCTGTTTCGAACAGCAGTGTGGACGTATCAATAGAGTGGTCAGTCAGCGGCTCCGATAAGGTCACTATCGGGGAAACGAACGATAGTGATAAAGACAGCAATGGTTATCATTATAGTTATGGCGCGAAGATAGCAGACGGAACGACAACGCCGACGGAAGTTACCTTCACGGCAACAGTAACGAGAAATGATACCCAAAAGGAAATCGGTAAAATCAACTACACCGCTACCCTCGGCGCACCGATCAGCGTGAGCGCAGACCAGCCGGACACTGTCCCTCAATTTAGGGCTATAAGCGATGGTACATCTTCCTCTACAGGCGCTACAAAATTCACAGGCGTTGTTCCGATTACCCTGAATGGTGCTGATGCAATCGCATCCGTGTCCAACGGCTGTGTAACGATGGATTCGGAGAGTACAGCGTCTGATGCTGGCAAAGTCTCGTTCAGCCATATCAGCGTGGATAAGGTTGAAAAGAGCGAAACAGGACTGAATGTGACTGTTTCCGTTATGACCGGCGGTATAGGCGGCGTATGGAGCGAGAACTCCCCTGTCCCTGCATCCAGCGACGGGAAATTGCTGAATATTTCCATTGACCCAAGCAAATTGCAGTTGAAGGAAAACACTCTCGGCTGGTATCAGCCGACCGACGCATTGAAGCTGGGTGAGATGACGGTAGAGGTACTCACACCCGCATTTACAAAAGTGGATTATGCTGATGATCAGGCAACCGGCAATCCAACATTCACCATCCAGACACAGAATATGCCGGAAAATGCCAAGGTCGAGGTGGCATTGGCAAAGACAAGTGTCAATGCAGCCGACATTGAAAAGTCAACAATTAAAGCCACAGCTACTCGCGGGAGCGATGGCAAGTATTCGGTAACCTTCGAAAAGAGCGACTTTGAAGCAAACGCAGAATACTATATTTGGCTTAGGTATGGCTCGTCCGGCTCGAATTGGGCTTATCCGGAGAACAATAGACCTACCTACACCTTCGGTAACACCACCAGCGGCGGCGAAGGCGGCGGTAGCATTACGATGCAGTAAGTATTACCAACGAAAAATAAGGAACCCGGACAAACGTCCGGGTTCCTTATTCCATATGCTCGACAGTGGGAACCGTCAAACCTAACCGCGCATAGACACACATGAGACAATAGTAGCGGAACGTTGCACAACGTTCCGTTACTGCCATATTGGGGGTGTCAGGATGACAAGTGCAGAGTTGAAACATCAGGCGGAGCTACAGGAGTGGGCGGCACAAATCCATGAATGCCGCAGCAGCGGTGGTTCTTACGGCTGGCGGCGCGGTTTGGGCCGCAGGCGGGAGAAGCGCAGGTTGGCGGTATGTGGATGCAGACGGCGCCCATTCCCGAGGATCATCGGGAAGTGCTGGAGGCCGTGCTGTCTTTGCCGGTGAAATACAAGGATGTGGTGTATCTTCATTATTACGAAGGCTATACAGCGTCTCAGATCGGGGAGATATTGGGGAAAAAGGCCAATACAGTGTATACTCTTCTCACCCGCGCCCGGCATATGCTCAAGGAAAAACTGGGGGAGGGTGTATGATGGATAACAGGCTGAAAACGGCGCTTGACTCCCTGCAGGCCGATGAGGCATTGAAGCAAAAAGCCTGGGAATCGGTGCAGCAAAAACGGAAGAAGCGGCGGAAAAGGAAAACAGGGAAGACAATGAGAAAGCAAAAAAGATTCCCTCAGCTTTGTGAACTGCACCCCATTTGTTAGACAGTATGATATACTATCTAACAGATGGGGTGATTTATTATGTCAAGAGGAAAACCAAACAAACGATACACGCCGGAATTCAAGAAGCTGGTCGTAGAAACTATGCAGCAGGAGAAACTGAGCTATCGAGAAACGGCTCGACAGTTTGAAATCAGCGATCATCACAGACTACAAGACTGGGAACGAATCTATCTGA
>NZ_JAHLPO010000050.1:0-3529 GCF_018917925.1 Intestinimonas sp. MSJ-38
GCTCCGGGGGGGTTCAATTTTTTGCGTGTCGGCCTTGGTTACCTCACAAGCGTCCTTAGCCTACAGTTATTTTATCACAGCCTATACAGCTTATGCAAGTTGAGGTTTGACTACCATCTAAAACAACACGACTCTCAAATTAACCGCTCAACGGTTGACTAGCATCTAAAACAACACACATCTCAAACGATTAGCTTCAGCAAATACGCAAAGCGGTGTTTTATCTGCTGTTTTTCAGCCTGACGGTTCATAGCTGCATATTTTTCGGCGAGGTAATGATACCGGCGCAGATCAATGTTGTTATCATCGATCTGTGGCAGCTTATCCACGCTGACTGTGGCCAAGGTGGTAAAGAGATGCTCTATCTCAGCACGACTAAACTCTGGCTCATCAGATCCTGGGGGTGTGGTGGCGCTGCGAAGAAGTTCAATCAAATCTGTGCCATGGTTGGATGGAAGATCTGTGAAGGAGATTTGACCAGGCATTTGACCAGACAGAGGATCATCGATTAGCTTGGAGATCGATTCTAGTGTAAAGCGGATCGCTGTCACCCGTCTCCCCGACTTGATCGGTTTATACTCAAACCGGCACTCAGTTTTGTCCAGCAGCTCCTTCTGGCAGCGCTTCAAAATACGCTGGTTGAAAATCTTGTACTCGTTGTAACTGGTATCGCCATCGCAGTTCAGAATTTTTTTTAACTCATCTAGAGAAACCTCCCATTCCTTCCGAAAACGATTTGATTCCAGATACATGAAAAGGACATAGGTATATCTACTGGTTAGACTGGTGATACAGCGCAACTTGTACCGGAAGTAACCCAACTTCTCGAAATGAAAGAAATACTTCATAGCGGCATTGGTGCAGGTTAAGGTGATTTGCCACACACCATCATCGTCTTGATCGGCGATAGCCTCCTCGAACAGCGACACCAAATGGAGCCGCTTCCTGTCTCCCTTTGCCAGATCAATCGGTTGGTAAAGGTTTTTCAGTCTATGCTCTAGATCAGGCTGATTGATACGGGTCACGCCCAGAGCCTGCTCCAACTGCCCTTTTGTGAGTTTGATGGTGCGTTGCTCTGGTTTGTGGGTGTCAATACGGGCCAAGTACATATCCATGATTTTGAACTCCGCAAGGGAAAGATTGGAGCGCCACAGCTCAAATAGGGGCTTTGATTTCTGGACGATCAACTTGGTTTCCGGATCGCGCCCAATACCGGCAAGCGGCTCTTTTTTCTTTCTTGGCATCGCATTACCTCTTTCAAATATTGCATCCTAAAGGTGAATGTGAGTTAATATGGAGCATTCACCTTCATCCTGTTTATTCTACCATAAAGGTGAACATGAGTCAATGAAAAGCTTTCACCTTTAACCCCTTTTACGGAAGAAGTCGTTCACCTTTACGGAAGAAGTCGTTCACCTTTACGGAAGAAGTCGTTCACCTTTACGGAAGAAGTCGTTCACCTTTAAATCCCAAACACATTGATATTACTAGCATTTTGAGGGCCCGTAATCAAGAGAGTAATCAAGTAAGTAATCAAGCTATCTATCAAGGGAGAAAATCAAATTAGCGGTCTGTGGATAACTCCGCAGACCGCTAATTTGAGAGCAGCCAGGGGGCGCCCTGGCTGCTCTTTTATCTTTCAAATCCTCTCTTCTTAGAGCGGTCTTTTCTCTTTTCCTGTCGTTGTTTTTGCCAGTTTATAAACCAATCTTGGAAATGCTCACGCAGCTGTTGGAATGACTCGACAAAGATCTTGTAAGGAGCCAGCTGATCAACCTGCTTCTGCAGATCCTTCACCTGTTCCTTTAATCGATCAATCATAGCATCACGGGAATAAACCTGGTCAAACGCTTTCTCCTTTGCTCGAATGGCCATATCCCTCTCCCATGTTGCTTTTTTAGCCAACTCAGCAGCTGTCTTTAGGCTCCGAAGATCTTCAGGCCGATAGACCTCTTTGCCGGTCAGCGTTCGCCGAACGGGTGAAATCTGACGTACATCCTGGATACCCTTAGAAACGGCCACAGCGGCCCGTAGACGCTCTTCTGCGGCTTCTGCCTTATCCTGCACGGCCCGGAGTTCTTTCCTGGCATCCTGGGCCGCCTGACGGGCTGTATCGGCCTCTTTTTCAAGATGCCCTAACATCTCATCACGAGCTTCTTTGTACTCATCGACCGTCAAGCTCTTACGCTCTGACTTGCGTTCTGGCTCTACCTCAAGCCCAAGGTCACGGCAGACCTGGCCGAAAACAACACGCTCGTTTTCTTTCCAAAGTTTTGTGGCGTTGTTCTTTCGGCTCTCATTCTCTGGCTGAAATCCCATCTGTTTCATAGCTTTATCGAGAGAGTTCCGAATCTCAAGCCCTCGACTGTACCCGTAAGCTACGGGAACATAGTCAAGGTGCAAATGGGGGCTTGCTTCGTCCATGTGAATGTACGCCCCTATGAGCTTCAGATTGGGGTTTCGCTCCTCAAAGCCCTCTACATACTTCACAAGGGCTTCTTTGGCTCTCTCCCTCATCTGAGGGGTCTGAAAGTCATCTTTACTACCCCACTGTACCACATCTTCGTAAAAAGGTTTCTCGCCGTTCTTAGACTTCTGTATGTGGTCTAAGTAGTCCACAATCTTCCGGTCAGCTCGCTTTTGTTTACTGTTGTACTTCTCCAGAGCGCTGCTAAAGATTTCTCGGTATGCATCTCTAATGTCCTTGTCTACCAGGATGATGTTCTCCGAGGACTTGGAGCCATCAATGTTATCTGGGATAGGCTTACCTATCTCCTCATATTCTCGCCTATTGTGCATTTGGCTTCCTTTGCCCTGCGGCATTGATACTCGCCCCATAAGAACACCGCCTTTCTTCTTTTTCAGCATAGCATGTTCTGTTACTCTTGTCAAGAGTAACCCCTTATGAGTTTTGACACTTCGTATCAAAACACGGGGCTCCCTCGCCGGGAGGGGCGTGGCTGCGGCCACGGATGAGATGGGGCTTTGCCCCGCTGGCTGCGGCCAGCTCCCCAGTCCTCTTTGCCCCCTTTGAAAAGGGGGCAGCCGGACGGCATCACCCCAAACCATGCCGGGCGCCGCGACGGCAGAGGGGCCGGGGTGACCCGGCCCCTCCGGATCCAGCGTGTTCCGTGGTCTGCCCGTCAAGGGTAAAGGCTGCGCCCCAGGGCGGCATATCCTCCCGCCTGCTGGCGGTCCGGTATATGCCCTGGCCCTTGACTCTTTCTACGGCCTATTGGTATATTTGACCTGCTGCCCTTCTCCAATCTGGCAACAGAAAGGAGGTGTCAGCATTGGAAATCCTCACAAGCGTCCTTATGGCCGTCGTAGCAGGTGTAATTAGCCATTGCATCTGCAAGTGGCTTGACGGTCACGGCAAGGGCAAGTAAGCACAAAGAACCCCCCCGGAGTAGCCGCTCCGGGGGGGTTCAATTTTTTGCGTGTCGGCCTTGGTTACCTCACAAGCGTCCTTAGCCTACAGTTATTTTATCACAGCCTATACAGCTTATGCAAGTTGAGGTTTGACTAC
>NZ_JAHLPO010000051.1:0-3490 GCF_018917925.1 Intestinimonas sp. MSJ-38
AGGATGATATAATCACTTCACTAAAGCTCATCTGCGGCTGGTGTCAGCCCAAAAGAGGCGTACAAAATAGAGGGGGTTGTGCTTTCATACGATCAAGAACGAGGCAAAACGCGAAGCGGTTTTTTTCAAGGGCATATGCCCTTGGTTCCTCCCCTGGGGAGGAACCAAAGCGTTTACAAAGGAGAGAAATACGATGAAGAAACGATTTCTAAGCGTTCTGACAGCGCGTTCTGACAGCGTTGGCCCTGTGCCTGACGCTGCTGCCCACGGCGGCGCTGGCAGAGGGGACAGAAGCGCCCAGCAGCGTAACGCTTGCCGGGACACCTCTGGAATCCGGCAAGTTTTATATCCCGAATGAAGGCGGCGGGATCAAAGAAACCACGGATTCGCTTGACACGGACTACCTGAACTATAAAGACGGTGTTCTGACGGTCTATGGAACGGTAGAAGTAAACGGTGGCAGCTCAGACGGCCTGAACTTTGATGACGGCACCCTGACTCTGGCCGGAGACGGTAATCTCACCATTACGGCCTCCGGCAGCAACAATGCGGTGTCCGGTTCCGATCAAAGCACACTGACCACAGAGGGATTTTCCGGCAGCATCACCCTGCAGAGCGTAAATGGCGATGCTGTCCAGATCGTGAAGCTGGATCTGACCACCAGGGGAGATATCCGGATCTCTTCCGCCAAGATTGCCGTGAATACCCCCAAAAACCCCGTTACGCTTAAAGGGAAGACGGTGACCATTGAGACAACTGCGAATCCAGCCGATGATGCCACCGTGATAGCCCCAAGCCTGAATGTGACCGCCGGAGGTAATGTGACGATCACCGGCAGCGGCAATACTTACCCGCTGATCGGAGACGGTTACAAGGAGTGCGCCGTCACCCTCAACGCCGGAGGAAATGTGGAAATCGTCAACAAGAGCGGCACGGCAGTACACGGTCCGCTGACCGTGGCCAAAGCGCAGAATGTGACCATTGGAGGCGGCGGAGACCTACTTTCTTCCGAAAACGACACCCACAGCATCACCGCCAGCGGAACGGTGAAGATGGAGAGTGGCGGCAGCGGCATCGTGTGTTCCAGCGCTGCTGCCAACGGTCTGACCATTACCGGCGCGAAGACGGTGGAAATCGCCGGTGAGGCCTCCTCCGATCCCGTGGTCATGGGCATGACCCTGAAGAACTGCGGTACGGCGTCTGTCACCCGATTAGGGAATTCCGAATCCCAGGCTCCCATCGCGGAAACGATCGACTCCGATATTCCGGTGCTGCTGTACAATGGGAAAAATGACATCGAACCGCAGCTTCTTTGGAAGGATGACACTTATCAAAAGGCCGATACCACTGGCAGGTATGATATGGTGCCCACTCACACAAAGGCTGTCTATTACCAAGCCGGGAATGGCTATGTGATGTTCTCCCAGTTGAGCAATAGTGACCCGAAGAACGGAGCCGCCAGCGCCATTTTGTTCAACGCCGAGAGCAAGGACAAAAGAATTGAAGGAAATCTTACCGAGATAGAGGTCATTGGAGAAAACAACCTACAAGCGATCAATATCTTAAAGTTAGAGGGCGAGTCTGTGTCTGTCACCGGAACCGGAACGCTGAATACAAGCATAACCAGCACGGTGTCTCCGAAGATGGTGGACGGCGTTACGTTTAACGGTCTCGTTTGCGTGAATAAAGGAGGAACGCTAGCAAACCCCACCGCGACCTTGGACTTCACCGCCTATGGAAACAGCGAACTTCCCCCGATCATGCCAGGCGGAGACAAATTCGTTGTGGGTGCCGTGTCAAGCACTAAAGTGGACATGTTGGTCAGTCTGACCGTCCAAAAAGGGGCGACCCTGACCATCCCAAAGAGCGTGACGCTGAAGATTTCGGGTTTGGAGCATCTGTCCCGTCTGACCAACAACGGCACTTTGGTCAACAACGGTACCGTTTCCATACCGGATGCCACCGCTGCGGACATAAAGGGGCTGCGCCTGACCGGTTCCGGTCTGGTGCAAGTTCCAGCCGGTACGGGCCACACATATTACACCAATGGGGGCGCGGCGCTGGGAAATCTCAAGATGGATAATCTTGACCTGAGCCAGGTCGTTGGAGATCAGGGCGATCTGGGAACCGACGGCTACCACTGGAACAACACGGCTCGAACTCTGACCCTGAACGGTCTGGCGGTGACCGGAACGCTGACCCTGCCTAAGGGTGCGGAGAATATCAAAATCGCTGTCCAAAAGGAAAGCCTTGTAAACAGGCTTTCTTATAATGACTCTTATCGTCCAACGGTGCAGATCGTCGGCCGCGAGCCGCTGACTGTTCAACACATCAGCATGGATATGCACCTCACCGTGGAGCAGGACGGGGCGCTGAACGCCGGGGAGATCAACATCGGATCCTCCGGCAATGCGGATTCCATTATCACCGTCAAGGGCAAGCTGACGGTCAAGGGCAAGGGCATCCGCTGCGGTCAAATGGTCATTGGCGCCACCGGGGTGTTGAACGTCTCCGGTGAGCAAGGCGTTGCGGTTTTTGGCGTGAATGGCAGTTCCGACAGGTATCAGGGCGCTTTCCAAATTGCAAAAGGTGGCACCTTCACCGCCAACTGCACCGATTACAATGTGATGGTGTTGACCCAAGGGATACCGATGGACGAGGCGAAAGCGAAAACCTACCTTGTCCTTCCGGAAAACTATCTGCCCGAGGGCCATTCCATTCGGGTGGTCAATGATGTCCATGATAATCAGAAATATGCCGCTACCGTGGCGCAGAAGAGTGCTAATCTGACATTGGATGCGGAACGCGTCAGCGGCGCGGGCGGGCCGCTGAAACTGAAATTTCAGACCGCGCCGAAGCCCGGCGGTGGCGGCGGCTCTGACCGTGACAATTCCGGCAGCACCGTCAAGACCGAGACCACCACCAAGCCCGACGGCACCAAGGTTCAGACCGAGACCAAGGCCGATGGCACCACCATCAAGACTGAGACCAAGAAAGACGGCTCCGTTTCCAAAACCGAGACCAAGAAGGACGGCAGCTCCGTCACCGAAAATAAGGCCGCCGACGGCTCCACCGGCACGGTGAAAACCGACAAGAACGGCCAGACCGAGGCGAACGCCAAGGTCAGCGCCAAGGCGGTCGAGGATGCGAAGAAGAACGGCAAGGCCGTCAAAGCTCCCGTTGAGGTGGAGGCTGCCCGCAATTCCGGCACCGCCCCCACCGTCAAGGTGGAGCTGCCCCAGAACTCCGGCAAGACCGAGGTGGAAATTCCCGTTTCCAACGCAAACGCCGGCACCGTGGCGGTGCTTGTCCATCCCGACGGCACCGAGGAGATTTTGAAGGATTCCATTCCCACCGAGGACGGCATCCGACTCACCGTGGACGGCAGTGCAACGGTGAAAATCGTGGATAATGCCAAGAACTTCATCGACACCCAAAACCATTGGGCCAAGGACGAGATCGACTTCGTCAGCGCCCGTGAGCTGGTGAA
>NZ_JAHLPO010000052.1:0-3489 GCF_018917925.1 Intestinimonas sp. MSJ-38
TTCACCAGCTCACGGGCGCTGACGAAGTCGATCTCGTCCTTGGCCCAATGGTTTTGGGTGTCGATGAAGTTCTTGGCATTATCCACGATTTTCACCGTTGCACTGCCGTCCACGGTGAGCCGGATGCCGTCCTCGGTGGGAATGGAATCCTTCAAAATCTCCTCGGTGCCGTCAGGATGGACGATGACCGCCACAGTGCCGGGCTTTACATTGGTGACAGGAATTTCCACCTTGGTGTCGCCGGAATTCTTGGGCAGCTCCACCTTGACGGTGGGGGCGGTGCCGGAATTGCGGGTGGCCTCCACCTCAACAGGGGCCGTGACCGGCTCGCCGGACTTCTTCGCGTCCTCGATGGCCTTGCTGCTGAGAGTGGTTTCCGCCGTGGTCTGACCGTTCTTGTCGGTCTTGACGGTGCCGGTGGAGCCGTCGGCGGCCTTATTTTCGGTGATGGAACTGCCGTTGGGGTTGGTGGTGGTCTTGACGGTGGAGCCGTCCTTCTTGGTCTCAGTCTGGATCTTGGTGCCGTCGGCCTTGGTCTCGGTCTGAACCTTGGTGCCGTCGGGCTTGGTGGTGGTCTCGGTCTTGACGGTGCTGCCGGAATTGTCACGGTCAGAGCCGCCGCCACCGCCGGAGGAGCCGCCGTTGTGGCGCCAGTGCGCCGTATAGCTGCGGTCGCCGATGCTGCCCTTCTCGACGGTCACGGTCAGGTTGCTCTCGCCCGTCAGGTCCGTACCGCTCCAGCCGGTAAATGTATAGCCGGAGCGCGTGGGGTTCTTGAGGGTGAAGGTATCCGTATCAATAGTGTAGCCGGAGGGATTGCCCTCTGCCGCGCCGCCATCGAGAGCGTAGGTGACGGTGTAGGAGTTGATCGTCCATTTCGCCCAATATTCCTTGTTCCCATTTTCGGTCTTTTCGATCGTCGTAACCGGGGTACCGGTCAGCTCTGCGTTATCGTACCAGCCGCCAAAGGTATAACCCTTGCGGGTTATATTCGCTTCCGTCGGAAGCGCCGTTTCCTCGCCGAGGGTGTACGAGATGATATTGCCGCTGTTGATCGTGCCGCTGTTTGTGTGCAGCTTCACGGTACAGAACTTTGCCCACCGGGCCGCAAGCGTGGTTACGCCTGCCGGAACCGAAGCTCCGGGATCGTAGGAATTTCCATCGCTGCCAAGCCATTGGAAGAAACTGCCGTCAGTATATTCGTCCGGGCGGGTCAGTCCCTCGCTGTCGGGGGCGGTGAAGCCGCCGCCGGGCTTGACTACGATATTCACAGACCCCTCGGTGGAGCCGATTTTTCCGCCGTTTAAGTCAAGCTCTGCGACGCGCAGGCCGTCAGCCCCCAGCGTATCCGCTTGCTGGACTTCAAGGACGGGGCGGAAGCCGCGATCCGGAAAGGTATTGGCAGGATCGTACCATACTATGTTATACTTCGAGTCGCATTTACCACGGTATCGCGGCGAACCGCCGCTCTTGTCCTGCCCCCAGGAGGCTATAACCGTCAAGTCTTTGATATAGCTGCCCGATTTGTCCAAGATCGCGTCCCATTCGTTGGATTTCGGAGTGCAGCGCTCATTTTCACCACTGCCGCTACTGCTAACATAGGAAGTTCCCACTGACGGAGTCCGGAGGGAGTAGTCCACGCCGCCGCTTGCATAGTGTTTGCCGAAAATCATGCCCTTGCTGTTCAAATTGTCCCAGCTTACGGTATGGGTCACAGCATAGTCGGCAATAAGCAGGCTGTGGTCGTAAGCGTTTGCGTGTGCGTAATGATCAGTTTCATTGACCATCTTATAGGCGTTGACCGTTCCGGCATAGGTAAAGGGCACCCAATGGAGGGACTCGTCCGGAAGGCTGGTGTTCTTCGTGCCCGGAATGTCCTCTCCGGACAAGTCAAACCAATAGGTTTCGCCGGGGGTGAGGGGGTCAAAGTGAACTGCGGGGAATGTCCATTGTGCGGTCAAGGCGGTAACAGTAGAGGGAACCTCATCTGCCGGAGAATACAGCCTCCCATCGCTTCCGAGCCACCGAAAATAAGCGGCCCCGTTTCCGGTCGGGCGGGTCAGGCCCGCGATGACGGGGGCGGTGAAGCCGCCGCCGGACTTGACTACGATCTTCACGGTCCCCTCGGTGGAGCCGATTTTTCCGCCGTTTAAGTCAAGCGTTACGACGCGCAGGCCCTCAGCCCCCAGCGTGTCCACATTCTTGACTTCGAGGACGGGGCGGAAACCGATGTACCATAAGGGCTGACTATCAGAGAAGTGGTAGTACCAGTAGGGGGCCGACTTGACCCCGCGAATCCCACGGTACGAAAAATAGGTGTCCTGTCCCCAAGAGTACATAGTTTTCCAGTTTTTGATATAGCTGTTCGATTTGTCAAGAATTTCATCCCATTCGTTGAGTATCAGGCTGCCGTAGTCACCACCAAAACCATCAACAGCATCATATCTTGCCTGGCTTCCCACTGTCGGAGCACGGAGGGAGTAGTCCACGCCGCCGCTCGGATAGTCTTTCCCGAAAATCATGTCCTTGCTGTTCAACTCGTTCCAGGTTACGGTATGGGTCACAGCATAGTCGGCAATAAACAGGCTGTGGTGATAGGTATAGCCATATGTCCCGCTGGGGTCTGTTGTTAGAGACGCTTCCAGAGAAGTATCCAGCGGTTTTTGAGAAGCATCTACCGCCCCTGCGGAAGCTTTTTTATTCAGCACATAGGTCTTGACCGTCCCGGCATAGGTAAAAGGCACCCAATGGAGGGTTTTGTCCGGAAGGCTGGCGTTCTTCGCGCCCGGAATGTCCTCCCCGGACAAGTCAAACCAATAGGTTTCGCCGGGGGAGAGGGTGTTAAATTGCTCTTCATACATACCATTTGCCAACATGACCGCATCGGATGGCGCGGCCGTTCCGTATAAAAGCAGCTCCAGCGCGGCGGCGGTTTCCATATACCGGGTCATGTCCAGCCCGTCAATTTCCGCATCGGAAAGCTCTGCTTTTGCCTCGTCAATGGCATCCAGCCGCGCTTCCACATCCGCCGCGTTATCCTCGCCGATCGTTTCCGCCTCCGGCAGCGCGTCGATCATCGCCTGCACCGTGGCCACGGCTTCGTCCTGTTTTACGGCAGAGTCCTCTTGCTGGTTTTCCTGCTCCTGCTCCGGTCTCCCGTTTGCCGGGCCTGCCGGTTCCTCCACAGCCGGGGGCGTCTGCTCCGTCTGCTCTGTCCCCTCTGCCAGCGCCGCCGTGGGCAGCAGCGTCAGGCACAGAGCCAACGCTGTCAGAACGCTTAAAAATCGTTTCTTCATCGTATTTCTCTCCTTTGTAAACGCTTTGGTTCCTCCCCTGGGGAGGAACCAAGGGCATATGCCCTTGAAAAAATCCGCTTCGCGTTTTGCCTCGTTCTTGATCGTATGAAAGCACAACCCCCTCTATTTTGTACGCCTCTTTTGGGCTGACACCAGCCGCAGATGAGCTTTAGTGAAGTGATTATATCATCCT
>NZ_JAHLPO010000053.1:0-3471 GCF_018917925.1 Intestinimonas sp. MSJ-38
TCTCCAGCGCAACGCCGTTTTTCGGAGGCACTACCAGCGCAATACCATTTCCCTTCGCGTCCTCAAAGTGACCTCTACGCTCAAACGATCCCTCCGGGAATATCTCCCGGTAAAACTCAAACGCCTCCACCGGCTCCAGATACTTCCCAAGATGGGCGTTCTTCTCCCGGTAAAGTGCCTGCTGCCGCTCCAGAGTAACCTGCTGATCCATCGTCATAAAAAATACCTCCAGTCCAAAAAAGAAAAAGACGCAAAAAGAAAAGTCCGCTGCGGCGGGCCCCGCCTGCGGGCGGGAAGGGGGAAAGGGGGAGCCAAAGAGCGGCCCCTCCGGGGCCTTAAAGAGAAAGTCACCTCCCCCTTTCCCCCTCGCTCCGGGGCATGGAAATGATGGAAAACCCGTTGGGTTTACCACATTCCCACACCCCTCCGCACACCCCCATTTCCCCTCCGACTTTCTCCCGATCCAGAGAGAAAATTTTCTTTCGGCTTTTTGAGCCAGAGGCTCTTAGGGGGGCATATATTATCAATATATTTTTTTTACCTTTTCACCTGTCATTATAGCCTGTCCGAAAGGCGTTTGCAAGGGCCTTCGGACAGGCTATAATGACAGGCTCATGTCGCCCCAGGAATGGCCTTTCTCTCGCTGCTGCAAGCCCCCAGAACGGCCCACGCTGCCGCCCTGATCTTTGCCCTGGCCCTGGCCCCGATCGGCATCCCTGGCCCTCCTTACATACCGAAAAAAATCCTTTTGGTTTTGCAAGCATAGCATTTGGCTAGCCAAATGCAGACTTGTTAAGGGGATGCCCCCTACACCCCCATTACTGGTATAAGCAAAAGCCCCCTAGGTAGGGGGGCTTTTGCTTATACTTCGTCCTTTACCGATAGATTTGATGTTTGACTACCATCTCAAATAAACCTCAAAGATCTCTAATAGCCTGCCATAGTTCAGACTGCATCTTCTGAATGTCAGCTTGCATCTCCTGGATCTGCTCTATATCATCTTTTTGGACAGTATGTATACTGTTGATCACCTTGGCGATCTGGTTGATGTTGTTGCCCATGGCGGACATTTGCCGCAGCAGCGCCGCCAGATTTTCCGGTGGACGGGGCTTTATATCTCGGCCCAGAATGAGCTGCCGGATCAGCGGTTCCATCTTCAGGCCGGAGGTCTCTGATAATCGTTTGAGGTGGGCATGCTCTTGTTCATTTAAACGCACTAAAACAGCTTTTCCCCGCTTGCGCATAGTTCAATCATCTCCTCTCAAGGCCCATCAAAATCGAGGGGTATTAGGGGGTATCCCCTTAACAAATTAGCATTTGGCTAGCCAAATGCTATACTTGCAAAGACACCGCAGCACATTATTACATCCTGGCAAACAGTCCAGACACCTGGTAACCCAATAATCCCTCAAGATACCAGTCCTCGCCATACTCTATCCGGGTGGCCACCCATTCTGGCTTATCATCAATCAAACCGTTGCATACCAGGACTTCCAAACATTGCCCACAATGTAGCCCATCTCCGTCAAAGGTTATCCTGTCATTCTCCTGGTCATAATGAAGCTGCGAAATTCTTTTTTTTCCCATATTGGACTACTCCTTTCTATTTTCCAAACAACCGGCTCCACCAGCGCCGGGGCGGCTCTGGCTGCTGCCGTTCCGGCTCTGCCGGAGCTACGCAATCCTCAATCTGCTGCAGCTGCATCTGAGCAAGCTGTAAACGCTGCGCCTGATCTGCCAGTACCGCTATTTTTTCAGCTTGCTCCCGGCTGTGCTGCCGCTCCTTGGACAGCTCCGCTTGTAGTGCTGCTATCTGTTCATTCTTCGCTTGCAGCTCCCTTTCCAATATCTCATAAAGGCGGTTTTGACCGTCAACCTCTGCCGTTTTTTCCTCTGATTTGGTTGATGAACCATCAACCAAATCGTCAACCTCTACCGTCAACTGGTTGTCAGAGGTTGATGATTCACCCCCAGAAAACGCCTGTTTTATCAGCTTTTCACCATCAACTGATACCATCAACCTACCGTCAACTGTTACCATCAACCCCTGTAAACTGGTTGACAATGGTTCACGCTTTATTCTTTTGAAAATCGCCTGTTTTGACACCCCGATTTCATCCGCTATCTCCTTGATAGTCTTGCTCATTTTCTATCACCCCTCTTTGTGGATCTTCATAGTCCCACCATTTGTAGACCGTTGGCTTGCTCAGACCAGTATCTCGGATACAGTCCGCCTTGCGCCCTTCCGGGTGCTGCTGCCGCCACCTATAGACCTCCCATTCCGCATTATGCCTGCCGTTTCCATCTCTCCAATCCTTTTTTCCCTTTTGCCGAACCCCAATATCCCTAATGGCCCTTGCAATCTCCAAATGGTCTTTTTGCTTGCGCCAATTCCGCTTATTGACCGGCATAGTCAGACCAGATATCTTTGCAATATCGTCCCTCGGAAAAGTCACATAGTCCTCATTGAACATCTCCAGGGCACAAACCACATCGTCCTTCGTAAAGCGGTTGATGTCCTCCACGCTCATATCGTCGTATGGCTTAATCAGCGTGAAAGCGTCCTGGCGCAGCTCTTCTTCGTCTATGCCACACTTTTTGGCATAGATGGCAAGCGTCATAATCCCGTAGAACCGATGCCCAACCCGGATCTCATCGGCGATCCTGTGCAGCCACCAGTCATAAAGATCCCGCTTCACCGTCCAGCGCCCCCGGCGTTCCTTCTTCACTACCCGGCGCTCATACCAGTCCGGATACTTCTCCTTCGCCTCGGCCAGCGACAGGCGGCTCTTTCGCATGAGCGCCTGTATGCGCTGCTGTTCTCCGTTGCTGTCCGGAATATAGTCCAGCAGCTTCTCCAGCTCCACAGCGCCGCCGTACCGATACGCCACCACCGGATAGTCTTTTCCCAGCTTTGTGCCGGTTCCCACCACACGAAATCCCTGCAAAACACCCTGCATCTGCGGCTCCCGGATGGACGATGTGAACCTGTTCCAAATCTGCCGGGTGAGGGCATATTTCAGTTCTTTCAAAATCTTCTGATTGTGCGGGTACATAGGGATAGGCTCGGTCAGCACATAATACAGGTGCAGCCCCATCCCGCTGTTTACTACGAAGGTTGCTTTGGGAATAATGTCCTTGTTCATCTGATGCAGCGTGTCACGAAGCTGCGGCATACCTACGCCGTCCAAATCGAACACCATCGCATAGAGATACCGTGCGTTTTTCCCAGTTCGCTTCCGACCGAAATACGAAATCGGGGACATGATCGTAAACTCCGTGTCCTTGATGTCCTCCAGCTCTTTCAGTTCATCTGTGATCACATGACGGTGGGCTTTGCCGTCTCCCTGGATCTCCAGCGCAACGCCGTTTTTCGGAGGCACTACCAGCGCAATACCATTTCCCTTCGCGTCCTCAAAGTGACCTCTACGCTCAAACGATCCCTCCGGGAATATCTCCCGGTAAAACTCA
>NZ_JAHLPO010000054.1:0-3275 GCF_018917925.1 Intestinimonas sp. MSJ-38
CAAAGTCTCATGGGTCTGCCGGTCATACTTGATGATCCGAAGGCCGGGTTTGGCACTGTTCTTCAGAGTGAAGGTAACGGTGTCCTGCCCTGGCACATTGACGGTGTAAGTCTGGCCGTTCTTGATCCATCCATCGGGGGCTTCCAGCTCCACGATCTCATAGGCACCGGGCTTGAGTCCATTGAAAATAGCCACACCGGCTTCGTTGGTGATCTGGGTGTAAGTGGCTCCGCTCTCGATGTGCTTGATCTGCACCTTTGCGCCAGGGAGGGTATCGCCGGTGTCTGCATCCACCTTCTCCACCCGCAGATTGCCATACGGTTCGTTTTCATAGCTCACCGTGGCCACGGTGTCCTTTTCCACCTGTACCTGCTGTACCGGATTCTTTGCCATCAGGTGGCCCTTGGGAGGCTGCACCTCGGTGATCGTGTACAAACCGCCCCGCTCCAGGGGCACGAGGATCTCGCCCCGGGCATTGGTGGAGAATGTCCCCACCGGCGCACCGTCCGGATCTTTCACTTCAAACAAGGCCCCCTCCAGGCGAGTGCCGGTGCCGGTCTCCGTCTTGATGATCTTCAGGCTGTATTCCCCTCCGCCCCCTTCCGGCGGCGGGGAATACTTGAAAATGGCGTTCGACCAGGTGGTACGCACCGGGTCGGTGTCTGCAATGTAGTTTTGCAGCTTCCCATAAGTACCGGTCTCCTGGCAAACAGCATAGAAGGCAGCGTACTGGTTCACATTGCCTTCCAGCAGCAGCTTTGCATTGACGCTGCCGCTGACCGATGCCTTGGGGCAGATCACTTTGAACTGAGACTGATAGCCCGCACTTCCCACCGGGATCTTTTCGATCTCCTGGTTATCCATATTGACGATCTTCATGCCGCTGGGCACATTCTCGCCGTCAAACCAGACGCTGATCTCCAGGCCGTCCACCCAGGTGCCGCTCTTGACGGTGTAGACTTGCTGCAAGTAAGTCTCCCCATTGATCTGCACCTCGTAGGCATTTTGCTGATCTGAGGAAACCGTCAGGCCAGGGATGAGCACATCCGTCCAGCCGCTGCCCCGGTTATAAATATCCTTGGCGGCAGCAAGCAGCCGCTGGGCGATCTGCTGCTCATGCTCCGAAAGGCCCGGAGCAATGGTTACTTTGTCGATGCTCCAGGTAGGCACCAGATAGCACCACAAAGCGATCTTGGTAGCATAATAGGCTTGCTGCACATTGTCCAGGCCCAGCTCTTCCAGGCTGCGGTGGGGATATCCATTGCCCACAATGCCCACGATCTTGGGGTCTGTGGCCTGATTCTGTGCCAGGTATTTGATGGATTGCCCGGTGCCCACCACCTGGGGGACGCCATCGGTGGTGGGGTTGACGCAGTAGGCGGGGATTTGCTTTATTCCTGTTGGCGAATTGTGCTCAAAATACACATAATTGAGTTTCTGCACTCGGCCATTGACGGCCAGGTAGGCCAGCTGCTCCCCACCATTATAGATGCTTATCTCGCCCAGTGCTTCTTCCGGCGTGTTGGCTGCCAGAGCCGCCCCCGGGAGCATCCCCACCAGGGTGACCACCAGCAGCAAAAGCGCCGTCCATCTTCTTGCTTTCATAGATTTCTCCTTTTCCTTTTGAATTTTGGCACAAAAAAAGAGACGCTTTTAAGCGTCTCTCTGAATGTAAATCACTTTGCATCATATTCGGTATACAAATACCGCCCATTTTTATAACAATCCCAAGCTTCCACCCAGACTTTGCTTCTGGGTCCAGAAAGGTACATCTGTTGCAGCATTCCCTCGTGCCAAGGCCACTCTACACTGGGTTCTCCAGGCCGAGCATCTTCCATTCCCAAATAGATCTTGGTGCCCGGCTCTGCCACCTCAAAGAGAGAATACTGCATCCGGCGAGTTTCATGCAAATTGCGGATAAGTACAGCCCCTGTTTCTTCATAAACTATTACCTTTGGTTCCGGCAGCTCATCCTGCCAGAAGGAAGATGCGTTGGCCGGGACGGTCAGCTCCGGCTCCGGATCTTTGGCCTTGGTCACCGTCATGGTCTGGCCGTTGCCCAGGTCGATCACCGTGCCCACCGGCGGACACCAGCTGGCATCCCCGGCGGGGATTTTCACTGCTCCTGGAATAGCGGGCTTTTCCTCTTCCACATAACCGGCATTGCTGTCGATCTCAACAGTGCGGCTGTCGTTGTTCCAGGTCACACCGAAGTCCATGGCCTTGCCCAGATCCCGCAGCTTGAAGTAGTTGCTGCCATTGATGTTATACCCTTCCAGGCTCACCGCCTGACCGTCCAGGGTCACCTTCTGGCTGCTCTCCGTCAGGGGCGTGGCGATCACGCCGGAAGCGATCCCCACGCCGCCGAAAATCACACCGCCGCAAAGCAGGCCCACGGCAAACCCAGCAACATCCCGTCTCAGTTTCATCTTTTATTCCTCCCTATCGTAGTGGTTACTTCTGGATCATTCCGCCCAGTTCTCCAGCTCCAGGTTTGGTACTCGCTCAAACTCCCGGATATTGTTTGTCACCAGAATCATTCGCTCCGATCTTGCATGAGCAGCGATCAGCATATCCAATGGGCCGATAGGAGTTCCTTGCTTTTGCAAATAATCTCGAATGTCACCATATTCAAATGCTGCTGTTGCTCCAAAAGGCAAAATGCTCAGCGGTACCAGAAACCGAAGTAAAGCCTGTTCATTCTTTATTGGATTGGAACTATGCTTCATCCCATATTCCAACTCTGCTAATGTGATCGAAGAAATACAAAGCCCTGCATTCAGCTCTTGTTGAAATCGCCGCAGCACAGTTTCCGGCTTCTCTTTCATCACATAAATGCAGATATTGGTGTCCAGCATATAGTTCATAGACTTTCTCTCTCTTTCTGGACGCCTTGATCCCGGCCCTCTGCAAAGATATCTTCGGTAAAACTATTCAGCCCATCCATAAAGGTTTGCCACAGAGACTCCCTGGGAACCAGAAGAACGGCATCGCCTAATTTCTGAACAACTACCTCATCCGCTTGAAAGCGAAACTGCTTTGGCAGGCGCACAGCCTGACTTCTTCCATTCTCAAAAATTTTTGCGGTCTCCATTGTATTCACCTCCTACATAATATATACCACGATATATATTATGTGTCAATAGGCTCTACTTATTTTATCTCACCAGCTTGGCCTGGACACACCAGCGATACTCCGGCTGATCCCGTACACAGGTGATCAGCGTGATAATGTCGTTCTGTCGGGCCGAAAGCACTGACACATCGGTAGCTGC
>NZ_JAHLPO010000055.1:0-3227 GCF_018917925.1 Intestinimonas sp. MSJ-38
CAAAGTCTCATGGGTCTGCCGGTCATACTTGATGATCCGAAGGCCGGGTTTGGCACTGTTCTTCAGAGTGAAGGTAACGGTGTCCTGCCCTGGCACATTGACGGTGTAAGTCTGGCCGTCCTTGATCCATCCATCGGGGGCTTTCAGCTCCACGATCTCATAGGCACCGGGCTTGAGTCCATTGAAAATGGCAGCACCGGCTTCGTTGGTGATCTGGGTGTAAGTGGCCCCGCTTTCGATGTGCTTGATCTGCACCTTTGCGCCAGGGAGGGTATCGCCGGTGTCTGCATCCACCTTCTCCACCCGCAGATTGCCGTAAGGCTCGTTTTCATAGCTCACCGTGGCCACAGTGTCCTTTTCCACCTGTACCTGCTGCACCGGGTTCTTGGCCATCAGGTGGCCCTTGGGGGGCTGCACCTCGGTAATCGTGTACAAACCGCCCCGCTCCAGGGGCACGAGGATCTCGCCCCGGGCATTGGTGGAAAATGTCCCCACCGGTGCGCCGTCCGGATCTTTTATTTCAAACAAGGCCCCCTCCAGGCGAGTGCCGGTGCCGGTCTCCGTCTTGACGATCTTCAGGCTGTATTCCCCTCCGCCCCCTTCCGGCGGCGGCGGTGCAACTGTGGGGGAATAATTGAAAATGGCGTTCGACCACCGAAGCAGAACCGGGTCGGTGTCTGCAATGTAGTTTTGCAGCTTCCCATAGGTGCCGGTCTCCTGGCAAATCGCATAGAAGGCAGCATACTGGTTCACATTGCCTTCCAGCAGCAGCTTTGCATTGACGCTGCCGCTGACCGATGCCTTGGGGCAGATCACTTTAAATTGCCCCTGGTATCCGGCTCCCTCCACTGGGATCTTTTCGATCTCCTGGTTCTGCATATTCACGATCTTCATGCCGCTGGGCACATTCTCGCCGTCAATCCAGACGCTGATCTCCAGGCCGTCCACCCAGGTGCCGCTCTTGACGGTGTAGACTTGCTGCAAGTAAGTCTCCCCATTGATCTGCACCTCGTAGGCATTTTGCTGATCGGCGGAAACCGTCAGGCCGGGGATGAGCACATCCGTCCAGCCGCTGCCCCGGTTATAAATGTCCTTGGCGGCAGCAAGCAGCCGCTGGGCGATCTGCTGCTCATGCTCCGAAAGGCCCGGAGCGATGGTCACCTTGTCGATGCTCCAGGTAGGCACCAGATAGCACCACAAAGCGATCTTGGTAGCATAATAGGCTTGCTGCACATTGTCCAGGCCCAGCTCTTCCAGGCTGCGGTGGGGATATCCATTGCCCACAATGCCCACGATCTTGGGGTCTGTGGCCTGATTCTGTGCCAGGTATTTGATGGATTGCCCGGTGCCCACCGCCTGGGGCACGCCGTCCGTGGTGGGGTTGACACAGTAGGCGGGGATTTGCTTCAATCCTGTTGTTGGCGAAAGATACTCAAAATACACATAATTGAGTTTCTGCACTCGGCCATTGACAGCCAGGTAGGCCAGCTGTTCCCCGCCATTGTAAATATGAATTTCACCCAGTGCTTCTTCCGGCGTGTTGGCTGCCAGAGCCGCCCCGGGAAGCATCCCGATCAGGGTGACCATCAGCAGCAAAAGCGCCGTCCATCTTCTTGCTTTCATAGATTTCTCCTTTTCCTTTTGAGTTTTGGCACAAAAAAAGAGACGCTTTAAGGCGTCCCTTTCTTGCTGTGAATCATTTCACATCATATTCGGTATAGGCATATCTTCCATTGAAATACACATCATAGGCATCTACCCAGACTTTGCTTCTCGGGCCGGAGAGGTACATGGCTTGCAGCATCCCTTCGTGCCAGGGCCACTGAACATTGGGATCTCCCGGTCGGGCACCTTCCAGTCCCAGATAAATCTTGGTACCCGGTTCGGCCACTTCAAACAAAGCATACTGCTGCCGCCGGATCTCATGCATATTTCGAATCATCACAGTCCCATTCTCATGTGTGACCACTCTCATTTCGGGCAGCTCATCCTGCCAGAAGGAGGACGCATTGGCCGGGACGGTCAGCTCCGGCTCCGGATCTTTGGCCTTGGTCACGGTCATGGTCTGGCCGTTGCCCAGGTCGATCACCGTGCCCACCGGCGGACACCAGCTGGCATCCCCGGTGGGGATTTTCACTGCTCCCGGAATAGCGGGCTTTTCCTCTTCCACATAACCGGCATTGCTGTCGATCTCAACAGTGCGGCTGTCGTTGTTCCAGGTCACACCGAGGTCCATGGCCTTGCCCAGATCCCGCAGCTTGAAGTAGTTGCTGCCGTTGATGTTGTACCCTTCCAGGCTCACCGCCTGACCGTCCAAAGTCACCTTCTGGCTGCTCTCCGTCAGGGGCGTGGCGATCACGCCGGAAGCGATCCCCGCGCCGCCGAAAATTACACCGCCGCAAAGCAGGCCCACGGCAAACCCAGCAACATCCCGTCTCAGTTTCATCTTTTATTCCTCCCTATCGTAGTGGTTATTTAAACAAATCACTGTGTGTTCCCGTTCTGGTTAAGCAGAGAACGAGTTCATTATTCTTGATCTCATAAATCAAGAGCCAGTCCGGGGTTATATGGCACTCTCTGCACCCAACATAATCCCCGGACAGGTTGTGATCCCGGTATATCTCCGGCAGCGGCTTTTGTTCCGCCAAAATACTAATTACTTCCTCCAGCAGCCGCACATCATAGCCTCTTCGGACAATTCTCTTGTAGTCCTTCTTGAAGGCCGTCTGATACTTAATCGTCAGCATTCAGATCCTCCATCAGCTCTTTTACGGAGGAAAAAGCCCTGCTCATTCCAATCCCATTCTCTGCGTCCTCGATTGCTTTTCTCGTGACAGCATTCGGCACTTCACCGCTGATCTCAAAGGGAATACGATACTCACGCACCGCCTTCTTCGCAAAGATGTTGAACGCTGTGGTCATTGTCATTCCCATATCTGCACAGAATGCCTCAAACTGACGCTTCAACTCTGCATCCATGCGAATGTTAATACTTGTATTGGCCATGATTACAACTCCTTTCTATTTACTTGTTTATTTTAATTTTACTACATTGTATTCTTTTTTGTTCACAATGTCAATAGAAGCATGGCCGACAAGTATTCCTTTTTTTATCTCACCAGCTTGGCCTGGACACACCAGCGATACTCCGGCTGATCCCGTACACAGGTGATCAGCGTGATAATGTCGTTCTGTCGGGCCGAAAGCACTGACACATCGGTAGCTGC
>NZ_JAHLPO010000056.1:0-3000 GCF_018917925.1 Intestinimonas sp. MSJ-38
CAGGAGCTTTATTATCGGGCGGACAATTTGCATGACGGCGCTCTGCCGGTGCCGGTGCGGTGTATTCAAGATGAATGGGCCAATGTGGCCCAGCCGGACAGCTATCCCAAGATCCTGGCCACCTGCCGCAGCCGGAGGATTTTCCTCAATATCATCGTCCAGAACATTGCCAGCATCAAGGCACAGTACAAGGACGAATGGGAGGGGATCATGGGCAACTGTGATGTGCTGCTCTATTTGGGCGGCAACGAACAGAGCACCCACGAATACATTTCCAAGCTGTTGGGTAAGGAGACACTGGACACCCGCACCTACGGAACCACCCGTGGCCGCAGCGGAAGCAGCTCCACCAATTATCAGAACACCGGACGGGAGCTGCTGACATCCGACGAAGTGCGGATGCTGGATGACAACGATGCTCTGCTTTTTATCCGTGGCGAGCGCCCCATAAAGGATAAGAAGTATGACATTATGAAGCATCCCAACATCAAAAAAAGCCGCGACGGCGGCGCACCCGCTTATGTGCATAAGCGGGAAGTACCTGATTATCGTTTGCCTGATCTGCCTTATGGAGAGGAAGATCTGGACTATATTACGATCCTGGATGATCCCGATGATGAAGAGGATTCCTTCCAGGAAGAAAACAAGGAGGAAGAGTACGATGAAGAATGAAAAAGCAGTGGCCGCTGAACGCCAGGAAGAGCTGGTTCGGTGGGAAAGAAGATGCCGGAAGATCCAGCATGGGCTGCGGATCGCCATGATGGTGATGGTGCTGTTCACCGGTGTGATGACCATGGCCTTTGCCGATCCCCTGGCTCCCATTACCGAGCTGTCCAAGTTTATCGGCAACGCCATCAAGGCTATCGGCATGATCATCCTGTTGTTTGGTGTGGTACAGGTGGGCCTGTCTGTCAAGAGCCATGATGCGACCCAGCGGTCTCAGGGTTTCCTGACCTTCCTGGGCGGCGTGATCATTGCCTTTGCGCAGGACATTCTGACCATGGTGACCGGCGGTTGATCCCATGACACACAAGCAAAATAAGCGGGGGAGGGGCCAGGAGCCCTTCCCCCAGGAAAAGGAAGTGACGCTATGACTTGGACGGCAGAACTTTTGCAGGATTCCCTGAATCGCTGGAACACCACCATGGAAAGTATCTGGGATCTTCTGCTGCAATCGCCGGAGACCTTTAAAGGTGGTTCCATATGGACGACCATTGTCCATATCAATGGCGGACTGAAAGCCGCTGGATATGCCCTTCTGGTGCTCTTCTTTCTGATCGGCGTGGCACAGAGCACCATCAACTTTCGGGACTTTCAGCGTCCGGAGTATGCCATCAAACATTTTCTCCACTTTTTATTGGCTAAGGTGGCCATCACCTATGGCCTTCAGCTGATGCAGACCATCTTTTCCGTAGGTGCCGGAATCGCCAGTACGGCCATGAGCAGTCTGGGCGGTGTGGAGAACACCAAGGTATCTCTTCCTGCGGAGATCATTGAAGCCACCGATAAGATGAAGTTTATGGAGAGCATCCCAATGTGGGCGCTGGCGCTGATAGGCAGTTTTGCAATTGGGCTGATTTCGTTTGGTCTGATCCTGGTGATTTACGGGAGATTTTTCAAAATCTATATGTATACCGCTGTTGCACCACTGGCCTTGTCCACTTTCGGAGGGACCGGAACCAGTTCCATGGGAAAATCCTTTCTCCGATCTTATGCTTCCATTTGCGTTCAGGGAGTGGTGATCGTGCTATCTTGTATCATCTTTTCCGCCTTTGCTTCATCCGGATCGCCAGCGATTGTAGATGGCAGCGCCATAATGAAAGTGTGGAATTACCTTCAGGAAACCTTCTTTAATATGGTGCTGCTGGTCATTATGATCCTCGGGGTCAACAATGTAGTAAAGGAAATGTTCGGCCTGTAAAGAAGGGGGAAAGTGCATGGCCATTGAGATTAAGATCAACAAAGAAATCAACAACTACAAAGAGAATATCTTTTTCGGTCTGACACTGCGTCAGTTTGTGTGTTCAGCCGCAGCGGTGGCAATCGCTGTGGGGGCTTATTTCGTATGTGTCCCTGTTCTGGGGGAGGAAGCTGTGAGCTGGATCTGTATCCTGTGTGCAGTGCCTACGGGTGCTGCCGGTTTTATTGAGTATAACGGAATGCACCTGGAGCAGCTCCTGTGGGCCATCTGTAAAACACAGCTGTTGTGTGCCGGAAAACGGGTATGGCGGGCACAAAACTATTATTTTGATGCTTTCGCTATGGTGATAAAGGAAGAAGAACAGGCTAACCGAAAAAGGAAAAAGCCGAAGAAAAACAAAAACAGTGAGACAGGGGGAATTTGATGGCAGTGCAATTCAGCTTGCCCTGGATCAAGCCTGATCCGGAGAGGGATGGCTTTCAGGTGCCGAAAAGTGCTCAGCAGAGCATCCCGATCAAACGGATCTACAAAGATGGGGTATTTCAGGTGGCAGGCAAGTTTTCAAAAACATGGAGTTTTTCCGACATCAATTATGCGGTGGCTTCCATGGAGCGGCAGCAACAAATGATTCTGGCCTGGTGTACAGTGATCAATATGCTGCCCACCAATGTTACCAGCAAGATCAGTCTGATCAATCACAAGATGGATCGGAAAGAATTTGAAACAACTCAGCTGATGGCTCTGGAAGGGGATCGGCTGGATCATTACCGAACAGAATACAATGATGTGGTGGAAGAGAAAGCCCGAGAAAGCAATGATATGATCCGGGAAATGTTCATCACTGTTTCGGTGGAAAAAAAGACGGTGGAGGAAGCCAGAGCCTTTTTTCAGCGGCTGGAGGTGGATCTGTCTGGCGGCTTGCGCCAACTGGATTCCCACTTGCAGGAACTGACTTTGGAAGAACGGCTGCGGCTGTTCCACGATTTCTTCCGGCCCAAGGAGCAGGAATTTTCCTTTGACCTGAAGGACTACATCCGCAAAGGCCATGACTTCAAAGACGCTGTTGCCCCGGAGTGCAT
>NZ_JAHLPO010000057.1:0-2891 GCF_018917925.1 Intestinimonas sp. MSJ-38
AGCAGGGGCAAAGCCCCTCTTGACCTTGTTCGGAGCGTAGCGTAGAATGAGGTCAAGCAACCGCCTCGCAGAGCAAGTTTCCAAAAGCGTAAGCATTTTGGTATAACTTGCTACACCAAAAGTATTTGGATTGATTTTCAGCGATAAAAAGAAAGGTGTTTCACTATGGCAAACGCACAGAAATATACAAGAGCCGCCTGCGGTCACTTGGCGGCGCATTATGAAAGACGGAAGGACGAAAAGGGCGAATATGTGAAGTTCGGCAATCAGGACATAGACCCACAAAAAACCCACTTGAACTACAATTTAGCTCCACGGCGTGGAGTTGAGCAAATTGACTTTATTCGACAGAGAACGACAGAAGCCCGTACCCTCAAGCGGGACGATGTGAATGTCATGTGTTCATGGGTGGTTACTCTGCCAGAGTACCGCCACCACAACCAAAGTCTTCATGTAAGCCCAGACAAAGAGCAGGTCGAAAGGCTGTTTTTTGAGCGTTCCTATCGCTTTCTCTGCGACCGCTACGGAGAGCAGAATGTCATATCGGCGTATGTCCATAAGGACGAAAAAACGCCGCATATGCACTTTGCTTTCGTGCCGGTTACAGAGGACAAGAAGCGAGGGGGCGAAAAGGTTTCAGCTAAAGAGGTCATCACAAAAAATGACCTCAAGACCTTTCACACGGACTTGGAACGCTACCTCGACAGCTTCCGAGATTGGCACTTTGAGGTGGTCAATGAAGCCACCAAGGACGGCAATAAGGAGATTGCCGAACTGAAGAAGCAGACCGCCCATGAGGAAGTGCTAAAGGCACAGCAGGAAGCCCTACAAGCCCGTCAGAGGGCTTTGCAGGAGCAGGAGAGTATAAAACCCCTTGTAGAGCAAAAGAACGCCTTACGGGGCGAAATAGAAGCTTTACAGACCGAGAAAGAGGTTTTGACCGTCGCAGAGGTCGAAGCCATTAAGGGCGAAAAAACTCTATTGGGCGGTCTAAAGGGTGTGACACATAAGGAGTTTGAAGCTGTGAAACGCACGGCGGTCGCCGTGGAGAGCATGACCGCAGAGCGAGACCAGGCTTTAGCCAGGGCAGAGCGAGCGGATCTGCGAGCCACCGCCGCCGAAGCGAAAGTAAAAACAGCCTATGAGGACGCAAACCGTCAGCTTCAAGCGAAAATCCGAGAGGTGGAGCAGGACAGACCGAGCATGAAAGCCCAGATGGAGATAGTTCAGCTTCGCAAGGAAAATCAGACCTTGAAGACGGAGAACAGCAGTCTCCGTGGCAAGGTCGCAGACCTTGAAGCCACGGTTCGCCGTCTGGTTCAGATTATCCGTGAGAAGCTGCCAGAGGTCTATGCTGCTATCACGCAGCCAAAGCGTGATCGGCAGCAGCCACCGCAGAAGCAGAAGCCCAAATCAAGGGATTTGGAACGCTAAAGAAAGCGGTTTTTGGGGTATACTGGCGGAGACGACGGGACGGGAAACGCAAGTTTCTTGTTCCGTCGGCGGAGACGGAATAGCCCAAAAAATCCAGAAGTCAAGGGCTGTGAGGGGTGGAGATTTGCGATAGCAAATACTACCCCGTCCCTTGAGTTCTGGATAGCGTGGTACGCACTCCGAGGGAGACGCCCATCTGTTCCAGAGGTCGCCCTCCGCGTAGGAGCCTGCGGAGCAAATAAAAAAACCCGCCCTGCCAAGTGTCAAATTGACAAGGCGGGCGGATTCTCGTATAATGGCTTTAGTGGTTGGTACGCCAATACCAGACCACGAATACATGAGGGTCAAGCTCACATACTCACCGTAGGATAATTATAGCCGTAATTGGGCTTATTGTCAAGGTAACGAGATTGTACCCTCCGAAGAAAATCGGAGGTTTTTTTATGGCAAAAATTGATAAGGCAAGATTTTGGACGGGCGTTCTCTACCCAGAAAACATGAGGGAGGACTGGAAAGAGGTCATAGGCGATACTTTGCAGTACCCCTATGCGTACTGTCAGCACTCCCAAGACAAGGACAGCAAGAGCGAACACCGCAAAGACCATGTGCATCTGATTGTGGCGTTCCCGAACACCACAACCTACAAGCACGCTTTGAATGTCATGGATTTGCTTTCTGCGGAAGGCAAGAAAGCAATCAATAAGTGTGAAGCGGTCGTTGGTATCCGTAATGTCTATGATTACCTCATTCACGACACCGAGGATTGCCGAAAGAAAGGCAAAGAGCAGTACGACCCGTCCGAGCGTATCACGGGCAACAACTTCGACATTGGTGCGTATGAGCAGCTTGGCACAGCCGAAAAGAACGAAATGTTCTTGGAGATGGGACAAGCTATCAGAGAGCATGGCTTTACCAACTACATGGACTTCTATGAGTTCGTGGTCGATACATACGAGGACATGAACTACATTGAGGTCATGCGTTGTTACAGCGGTCACTTCGAGAGAATGACAAGGGGCAATTACCAACGCTGGGAGCAGGGACAGCGTGGACTTCGTCCGTCACAAGCAAAACTCCACGAAAACTCCACGAACACCACGCCAGATTGTTGCCCTGCGTGTGGGTCTGTAGACATCGTAAAAAGTGGTAAAACCCTTGCAAATACACAGCGTTGGGCGTGTAAGGACTGCGGAAAGAGGTTCGTTTGAGGAGCACTATTTTGTGGCTACTACGACCACAAAATAGTGTGACGGAAGACGGAAGACGAAAAGGGGCGATTTTGGGGGTGCAGGGGGCTTGCCCCCTTGCCCCTCGGAGAGTGGGGAGCTGTCCGCAGACAGCAGGGGCAAAGCCCCTCTTGACCTTGTTCGGAGCGTAGCGTAGAATGAGGTCAAGCAACCGCCTCGCAGAGCAAGTTTCCAAAAGCGTAAGCATTTTGGTATAACTTGCTACACCAA
>NZ_JAHLPO010000058.1:0-2740 GCF_018917925.1 Intestinimonas sp. MSJ-38
TATAGTGATAGGTAATCCTTTGAAGTGATCGCCGGATTTTCCCCCACTCCACACCGGACATGCGACTTTCACCGTATCCGGCGTTCCATCGATTGTGTTATCAGGCATTTAATCAATCACCAATAGAAAGTTATTTAGATTGCCGCCAGTTTTGCGGCGGTGCGCAGGCTGTTGATTTTGGTCAGTTGTTTTCTTGTTACAGTCAGTTTCTTACAGATACTCTTGAGAACGGCGGCGTCCCGGTCGGTCAGCAAGGGCAGATACCGCCTGTGGAGCAGCACCAGATTGCTGTATCGCTCCTGGCCGCCTTGCTCCTTTGGAACCTTCATGTGACACACGATGCTGTCCGGCTGCAAGAACCATTCGCCGCTGATAGCGCACTTGCCCTTCTGGGCAGACAGCAGGGAGAGCCTACAATCGGCGTATTCCAGGCTGTGGCCCTCCGGCGGATGTTCCCGCAGATACGCAAACAGGGTCGTATCCATCTCCAGATTGTCGTGTATCTTTTCCCGGCCCGCCGAAGAGAAGCAGCAGACGGCGGCGCTGATTCCGATTGCGGTCTTATACTTGATAAACGCGATGGGGTAGATTGGCCGGTTGATACCGGACACATACCGCACCATTTGAGAAGCGCCAAAACGCTCCTTTTCGCTGTCCGTCATAGCACCGCCCTCCCGGACGAGCTGACAGCCGGTCTCCGTGTTCAGACGGTTGGTCAGCACTGTCATAACTCTGCGGTGGATTTTCCGGCAGTCCAGACTGATACAGGTAGCAATCCTGTAGTAGTTCTGGATGCCCAACACCATTTCGTCAAACAGGCCGATTTCCTCTGACTGTGTCCGCACTCGGGCTGGTTTTGCAATACGCTTTGCCTGCTCCACGAGCTTGCTTTCTTCCAACTGTAGCTTTTTGTCACAAATGTGGGACTTCACGACATACTTTCCACCCTTGCGGTACACCATGATTTTGAAGCCTAGAAACTCGGAATATCGCTTTCGGACATTGACAATGCGTGTTTTCTCTGGGGAGACCTCCAGCTTCAACCGTTCGGTAATCCACCTTGTGACAGCTTCCATGGTCTTCTCCGCGTCCTCTCGGTTCCGGCAGAAGATACGGAAGTCATCCGCATAGCGCACAATGAACATTTCTTTGAGATTGCTGTTCCGCATTTTCTGGTAGCCGTAGCTCTTGTCAAAGACCTCAGAGGTGCGGATGGTGCGCCATTTGCCATAGTGGTTGGCCACCGGGTGTTCCAACCATTGGCTGTCGATCCAGTGATCCAGCTCGTTGAGCACCACATTGGCCAGCAGCGGGGAAATGATTCCGCCCTGGGGCGTTCCCTTTGTCGGATAAACAGTGCTGCCGTCCGGCATACGGATGGGAGCCTTCAGGATGCGCCTGATGACAAACAGAAGCTGTTTGTCCTGGATGCCCAGCGTCCAGAGCTGCTTGATAAGTTTGCTGTGGTTCACATTGTCAAAGAATCCTTTGATGTCAAACTCCAAAACATAGTGTAAGTGCGCCCGTTGCAGCAGGGAGTAAGTACGGGAAATTGCGTGCTCCACTGACCGATTCGGGCGGAACCCATAGCTGTTGTTACTGAACTTTGCCTCACAGATGGGCTCCAGGATTTGTTTGATGCATTGCTGCACCAATCTGTCCCAGATACAGGGGATACCCAGCGGCCTGGTTTTGCCGTTTGGCTTTGGGATGTCCTTCCGGCGCACTGGTTTGGGACGGTAGCCGTGTTCGCTGCCTGTGACGATTTTTCTGACCTTACCGATGACCTCAGCCGGTGGAAGCCGCCCAATGTCACCGATATTCTGCTTGTCTGTTCCTGCTGTGTAGCTGCCTGTGTTGGTCTTGATGTTTCTGTAGGCCAGCATGATGTTGTCCGGGCTTAATACCAGTTCCATCAGGCCGGTGAATGTTTCACCGGCTTTGCTTTTGGCGTACAGTTCATCAAATGTCCGCTGCATCCCGTAATACTCGGCGTGCCGCTGGGCGTCCATACACAGGACTTTTTTCCTTTCTTTTGGCATAAGGCATCACCTCCCGTTTGGAAAAGTGACCCTTTTGGTCTTACTCGAATCCTTATGATTGGATTGAATAATGCCTGTTTCCACAATTCGACTTGTGACCATTCCTCCGTCCCCGTTACAGGGACTTCATTGGTTCGATCACTACTTTTCAGCAGCGGTTCACCCGCTTATTGTTTTTCGCCGGATTCTTCCTTAAGGAAGCCGCTGCCTTTCCTCGTTCCGGTAATTCTATCTGTGCATGGATACCTTTAGGTTTCCGCTATGAGCCTGCCGGCTGGGATGTGCCTGTAACACAACATGGTCGTTCGTAGGGAAAATTTCTACTAAACCACACCGGCTGCGCTTGAACGCACCCGTACATTTCTATATGGTCTTCTTATAGACCCGTACATTCGCGGATTCGTCAGTTCGCCTGCCAAGGCGAACATTCTAACCATGGGTATTTTATAGACCCTTGGCCTATAGGCAACACAGTCTGCCTCCAGACCGCTTTCGGCCGCCGTTGGCGGCGGCTACGGTTGCTCTCAGCCGTTGTCGTGGGGCTTCGTACACCGGCTTTGCAGCCAATGCACGCCCACCGAGGGCAGGCGTTTCAGGGCGTTACCCCGTCATTCCACCTGTCGAGTTACCAGTTATCCAAACAACGGTATTTTGTTGTTTGTCCGCTGACTTTTTACCGCCAGCGAACGAGTCGCACT
>NZ_JAHLPO010000059.1:0-2735 GCF_018917925.1 Intestinimonas sp. MSJ-38
AACTGTCTGGACAATGCTGTGATAGAAAACTTCTTTGGGCTGCTCAAAAGTGAGCTATTGTATCTGCAGGAATTTCAGTCCATGGAGCACTTCAAACAGGAGCTCATTGAGTATCTGGACTACTACAACAACCGCAGGATTAAGGCAAAGCTAAAGGGCTTGCCGCCTGCAATTCACAGACAGCAAGCCCTTTCGGCTGCTTGAACAATTTTTACTTCAGAATATTGTCTAACTTTTTGGGGTCACTTCACTACTCCGGGGGGGTTCTTTGTGCTTACTTGCCCTTGCCGTGACCGTCAAGCCACTTGCAGATGCAATGGCTAATTACACCTGCTACGACGGCCATAAGGACGCTTGTGAGGATTTCCAATGCTGACACCTCCTTTCTGTTGCCAGATTGGAGAAGGGCAGCAGGTCAAATATACCAATAGGCCGTAGAAAGAGTCAAGGGCCAGGAGTGACGCCAGGATGTTCAGGGACACCGATCAGGGACAGAACCAGGGCAAAGGCTAGGGTGGCAGAGGGGGCCGTGCTGGGGGATTGCAGAGGTTCCAGGGCTGTTTGACTACCATCTAAAACAACACGACTCTTAAACTTATACCAGTAGCGGGGGTGTAGGGGGTATCCCCTTAACAAGTTCGCATTTGGCTAGCCAAATGCTATGCTTGCAAAGCCATAAAACGATTCTTTTTTCGGCACAGCACATCTCTGGCAACCGTGTAATTTTCCGAATAGACCGTCGAATTTCTCGCAATAGACCGTCGAATTTCTCGCAATAGACCGTCGAATTTCTCGCAATAGACCGTCGAATTTCTCGCAATAGACCGTCGAATTTCTCGCAATAGAAATCTGCAAAAGTTTGCACCACAATGGCTTTCAAGGGGCCTATAATATAGGAATAATATAATAATAAAGATAAGAATAAGAGGAAATGGGACAAAAACTAAGTTTTCTCGCATAATGCGAGGTTTATTTACTTTCCTCGCATTATGCGTTATAATGGAGCCATCTTGACAAAAGCAGGTGGCAGCATGGCTCGAAAGACACTCTCTGAAAGACAGGACTTACAAATCCGATCCGGGCGAGAAATGGAAATTTACAAGGCAAATGATATGATACAAAAAGGCCGACATGAGCTGTCTTTACAGGAGCAAAGATGCGTTTTATATGCTATTTCCAAAATCAAACCGAAGGACACGGTATTTCAAGAATACACATTTGAGCTAGGTGATTTTTATAAGCTCTGCGGTCTGCAAGGTGAAAGTTACACAGAACTGAAATCCATTCTCATAGGCTTGAAACAGAAAACATGGTGGGTAGAAACCACCCCCAATGTAGAAAGCACAGTCAGTTGGTTTAACAAGGTCAGGACAAACAAGAAAAGTGGTACCGTGACCATACGCTTCGATGACGATATGATGCCATATCTTCTCGAGCTGACAAAAGACAAGTTTTACACGCATTACCAGCTAAAGTACATTCTACCGATGAAGAGCCAGTACGCGATCCGGCTATATGAGCTGCTGAAAAGTTACCAGTGGAACAATATCGAATGGTTCTTCGATGTTGAGCAGTTAAAGAAGCAGTTGAATTGTGAAAATTACAAAAACTTTTATGACTTCCGCAGATGGGTTATAGAACCTGCTGTTGCAGAAATCAATGAATACACGGATATCAAGATTGCATGGGAACCCGTGAAAGAAGGCAGAAAGGTAGTCAGGGTGATCTTCTTCATGGCCGAAAAGAAGAAAGCTGATCTGCTGGATGCAGACAGAGCAATCAATGATGCTCTGGACGGACAAATTGACATACTGGAGCTGATGCAGGAGAGCCAGGATACCGTCAAGGCTAAATTCTTAGCAGAAAACCGCACAGAACGCTCTGAAGGGCCTTCTAAGGCTTTTTGAAGAAACTTGAGGAGGAAGTTTACTATGGAGGAAAAAAGAATCTCTCAGCTTCGCTATGACCCGGAAAGTGACCGCATGATTTTTGACGGGCGGGAACTGCATTGTGGGGAGTGCCTGGAAGTCCTAGTATGCAACGGCTTGAACGGGGACAAGCCAGAATGGGTGGCCACCCGGATAGAGTATGGTGAGGACTGGTATCTTGAGGGATTATTGGGTTACCAGGTGTCTGGACTGTTTGCCAGGATGTAATAATGTGCTGCGGTGTCTTTGCAAGTATAGCATTTGGCTAGCCAAATGCGAACTTGTTAAGGGGATACCCCCTAATACCCCCCGATTTTAATGTGCCTTGAGAGGAGATAATTGAACTATGCGCAAGCGGGGAAAAGCTGTTTTAGTGCGCTTAAATGAACAAGAGCATGCCCACCTCAAACGGCTGTCAGAGACTACTGGCCTAAAGATGGAGCCGCTGATCCGGCAGCTCATCTTGGGCCGAGAATTGAAGCCCCATCCGCCGGAAAATCTGGCGGCGCTGCTGCGGCAAATGTCCGCCATGGGCAACAACATCAACCAAATCGCCAAGGTGATCAACAGTATACATACTGTCCAAAAAGATGATATAGAGCAGATCCAGGAGATGCAATCTGACATTCAGAAGATGCAGTCTGAACTATGGCAGGCAATTAGAGATCTTTGAGAGGTGTGTTGTTTGAGATGGTAGTCAAACCTCAACTTGCATAAGCTGTATAGGCTGTGATAAAATAACTGTAGGCTAAGGACGCTTGTGAGGTAACCAAGGCCGACACGCAAAAAATTGAACCCCCCCGGAGC
>NZ_JAHLPO010000060.1:0-2557 GCF_018917925.1 Intestinimonas sp. MSJ-38
TGATGGTGAAAAACTCCAAGACCCAGGATGGCCGGGTGGAGGTTATCGCCAAAGCGGAGGACGCCGGGCGGATCAATCGAATTATCGAGCGCCTGGGGTACCCGGCCCCCACCAGGGAGGGTGAGGGAAAAAACGCTGTGACCCGTACTCTGTCAAAGGAAGAATCCAAAGAGTACGGGAGTTTCAACGAGCGCAGTACTATGAATACGAGGACGAATGAAGAGCGAAAGCGTCCTTCGGTGCGCGATCGGGTGGAAGCCCTGAAAAAATCATCAGAGCGTAAGTGGGAAAAAGGCCCTGCAAAAGCACATGAGGTGATGAAAGGGATAAAGACCCCCACACGCTCCCGATGAGGAGGAGGACACATGGCAGAGCCGAAAGAGATATGGCCGACAGATGAAATATCCGCCGCAGTGGTGGATATGACCCAGAAGGTAAGTGAAGAGCCAGATGCCTATCTACATTTTTTGCAGCTGCAGGCCCATCATCCTCAATATACCGCTGATACTCTACTGTGGTTGATGGCGAAAGAGCCAGATGATCAAGTGTTTCGGACAGTGCCTGAGTGGAATGAGCATGGCCGCTTTGTAAAGCCCGGCGAAAAAGGAATCCCACTGGAGCGAGGTATGGTCAGGCTGCTAGATCACGATGGATGGACAAATCCCAATATGGAATGGGTCTTTGCCGCAAAGCAGACTTGGGCAAAAGAAAGCATTCCTCCAGAACCAGAACAGCGGTTGAGCGGTCAGCGCCTGGAAATGGGGTTGCGCACATTACTGGAACTATCGCCAGTAGAAGTAAAGATCGATACTGGAGCTTCCTCTTCGGAGATTCGATATGATCCAGAGAGGAAGGAAATTCTTCTCCCTCAGGGTATTGGTGTGGAAGAAGCCTTTCGCGGCTTAGTCCGGGAGATTCTTCAAGCGAGGATGGATATGGAGATGGATGAAGGGTATCGGCGCGAGATCTTTCAGCAAGATGCAGAATGTCTAAGTTGGATGATGTGCCAGCGGTACGGTTTACCTTGCCCGGAGCCGGATCTGAGCCGTTTGGCTCAGAACAACGCCCCTTGGAATACAGAGGAACGAAATTCCTGTTTAACATCGATCAGTTGGTTGTACAGTGGCATGGAAAAGAATGTGAGCAGAGAAGTGAACATTCAAAAATCGGTACGCCAAAAGATCGGGCAGGCCATGGGAACCAACGAGCATGGGCAGGGGAAATCAAAGGCTCTGGTGCAGACACGATAACAAAAGAAGGAGATGAGAAACGATGAAACACAGACAGGGGCTTGCAGCAGCTCTGTTGTTTTGCGTCATGTGTACGCCGGTGTTGATGGGAGCAGCAGCTGAGCCGGAACCGGAAACACAGGACGGAGAGACAGCTCAAGTGGAGACTCCGCCCCAGCCTGCGCTGTATCCTATTGATATCGTATATAACGAGGATGATACAGTCTGGCACCTGGAAAAGGTTTATCAGCTGGATGCCAGTGCCGATCCGTCGGTGATCCCCACAGAAAACTTTGAGCAGGAAGGACGGGAATATGTGTTCCTGGATCTTCTGGCCGAAGATCAACGGGAAACCGATACCAAGGAGCACACCCAGCAGATCACTCAGGAATCCTCCACCAAGGATACAGAGACGGTATTGAAGAATCTGGCTCCTACTCTGGAGTATGCCGGGGAAGACGGATACATGGGTGTCCTTACCCTGGATACGGCCAGTGTCAAAGTGGAAGCTTCGGGTTATGGCAGCCGGAACAAGAATGTGACAGCCACCCGCACCTATCCCAATCTGGCCGATGCCGATACATCCTACATTCCCAAAACGGTGGAGGAAAACGGCTGCACTATGGAGCTGGTGGATGTGTCCTGGCAAACGGCAGCAGCCGATGAGGTCAGCGGGCAGAGTGTGGCGACCCGCTATACTGCGGTAGCCAGCTATGCCGGAACAAAAACCAGCCGGTATGTGAAGGGTTATGTGGTGACGGCGGATTATGTAGGGGATGTCAGTCGCACCACAAACAACAGCATCCTTTACACCGCGATTTTCTCCGCCATGAAGGAGCAGGAGCCGGAGAAAGACAATACTCCCTATGGAGCGTTGATTGGTATCCCCGTTGCAGCCTTGGCCGGAGGAGCTGGCACGGCAGCTGGGATCACAGGCTGGCGGAAATACAAGAAAAAGAAAGGGATCAAATGATGAAACGACAGATTGCAGCAGCCTGCGCATTGATTGCGGTGCTGAGCCAATCGGCCTGGGCGGCGGATTATACATTCTACGGCCCGGAACAAGGGCTTTTTGCCCGGCCCACATCGGATAATACGATTTATGTGGACAAACCAAAAATCAATGTGGATCGGAGTAAAAACACCGCTCTGATTCCCCCGGTCTTTGGCAGCGCCACATCGTATCTGCCCGGCAGCGGAACAGCCCTTACCCCGAACCTGACCCCTGGGGGCAGCGGGATCGTTTCTGGTGGAGGTACATCCAATGTAGTGACACCGCCTACCACATCGGGCAACACCAATACGGGCAACACCGGCTCGGGGAGTTA
>NZ_JAHLPO010000061.1:0-2384 GCF_018917925.1 Intestinimonas sp. MSJ-38
AAAAGGACGCGGAAACCGGTGAGCGCTTGGGCGGAGTCCAGTTTGAAGTGCGGAAGATGAATGGTGAGATCATCGGCACCTATACCACCGATCGGTACGGCGTGATCCGTCTGCCGGAGGTAGAGGAAGGATGGTACACCGTCACCGAGGTGCGCGCCCCGGATGGTTACATCCTGGACGATACGCCCCAATCGGTGGAAGTGAAGGACGGAAAAACCGCCGCCATTGAGCTTTATAACCGGAAGGAATCCAATATCCTGATCCACAAGGTAGACAGCCAGACCGGCAAGGGCTTGTATGGAGCCACCTTCCTGCTCTACGACAAAAACCGCCGCCCCATTGGCCAGTACACCTCTGACCAAGACGGTTATGTGTATATCGAGGACGGCCTCCCGGACGGCAAGTATTATGTCCGGGAGATCAAAGCCCCGGAGGGATATCTGCTGGACGAAGAGCTGAAAACCTTCTATGTGAAATACGGCCAGGTCAGTGAAATTCGTTGGGAGAACACAGCGGAAAAAGCCCAGGTGCAGATCGTCAAGAAGAGCAAAAACGCAAACTCCATCAATGGCCTGCCTGCCGGAACGCTCCTGGAAGGAGCGGTGTTTGAGGTCTATGACAAGGCCAACAACAAGGTAGACACCATTGTCACCGACCAGAATGGCCGGGCAGCATCCAAGGCATTGCCCCTGGGACGGTACACCATCCGGGAGGTCAAGGCCCCCAACTATTACAGCATCAATCCCACCACCTTCACCGCTTACCTGGAATATCCCGGGCAGATCGTAGAATTTGAAGTGCTGGATGAAAGCGTGGGCACCGGTGTGTCCATCCAAAAGACCGGGCCGAAAGAAGCGATGCCCGGTCAGCCGGTGAAATACACCTTCTCAGGCATTGGCAACAACTCCACAGTGCCCCTGGACAACTTCTACTGGAGAGATACCTGGCCGGCATGGCAGGTACGGCTTCAGCAGGTAGTCACCGGCACATATAACCAGAATCTGCGCTACAAGATCGTTTACAGGACGACTCACTCCGGCAGCTCCTATCGGACGCTGGCAGACAATCTGAGTACGCAGCAGAACTATGCCATTGACGCCAGCCCTGCGGCACTGAATCTGGCAGCCGGTGAGCGAGTGACCGAGATCATGTTTGTTTTCGGCACGGTCAAGGCAGGCTTCCGCCAAGTGGAAGCTCCGTCCCTGTCGGGTGTGACCATCGGCGGTCTGGCTGGTGGCAGCACATTCACTAATGTGGCCGATGTGGGCGGCACTTACGGCGGTGAGTGGATCATGGCGGTAACACGCTGGGTCACGAAAGTTTACGCTAAAACCATTATCAAACTGCCCCAGACGGGCTTTTAACGGTTTGTCTGGAAGGAACGGCAAAGAGGAAGCGCTTTTGTTACACATTTTTCATCAATCTGCAAAAACCGGCGACCTGTGCGCCGGTTTTTGCACTTCTCAAGGGACAAGTGTGCGCCGAAGGCGTGCACGCAGACCCTTGCGAATATCCGGACAAGCGGTCACACCGCTTGTCCGGCGTTGGAAGGGGGGAAGGTGATTGAAAAAAGATGAAGGGTGGGTCGTGTGGCTGGTGATGGCCATACCGGTTATCTGGGCAGCACTGCTGTTGGCCGGATGCTGGCAGGATGGTATGACCCTTTTGCCTTGGTTGGAAAGCTTCATGGAAGCGACCGAGCACCCTTTTGCGATCTCTTTGGGTAGTAAGACCGGGCCGGTGGTGCTCATGGCCCTGGCTTGCTATGGGGCGGCAGTGGCAGCCTACTACTCCTGGAAAGGGAACAGGCGTCCTGGAGAAGAGTATGGCAGCGCTCATTGGGGATCACCCCAGGCGCTGCGGAAGAAGTACCAAGATGCCAAAGCAAAGCTGAACAACATCATTCTCACTCAAAATATGCAGATGGGACTGGACAACCAGCGATACCGGCGCAATCTCAACATTGTGGTGATTGGTGGTTCTGGCGCGGGTAAGACCCGGTTCTTTTGCAAGCCAGGCATTATGTCCGCCAACTGTTCCTATCTCATTATCGATCCGAAAGGCGAAATGCTCCGGGATACAGGCAATCTGCTGCTCCAGGAAGGTTACGATGTGAAAGTGTTCAATCTCAATGATCCGGACAATTCAGATTGCTACAATCCTTTCCGGTATATCCGGGATGAAAAGGATGTGCTGCGGCTCATCGACAACCTGATCAAGAACACCACAGCGAAAAACGCCACCAGCTCAGATCCGTTCTGGGAGAGTGCGACTCGTTCGCTGGCGGTAAAAAGTCAGCGGACAAACAACAAAATACCGTTGTTTGGATAACTGGTAACTCGACAGGTGGAATGACGGGGTAACGCCCTGAAACGCCTGCCCTC
>NZ_JAHLPO010000062.1:0-2365 GCF_018917925.1 Intestinimonas sp. MSJ-38
CAGAAATCTTCCATGGTATAGGAATATCGGATCGCAGCGTCGATATCCTCCCGGATGGCACTGCGTAATGTGCCGGTTCCCTTTTGCTCGGCTTCCCACTCAGGATACTGTTTGCCTTTCGCCTTGGGCTTGATGACCGCTAAGCCATGTTCCTGGCACAACCGATCGGATTCTGCCCGCAGCATTTGAAAATAGCTTTTCTGGTTGGAGTGATACTTTTTCCCATCCAAAAAGGACACGGAATTGATCACGATGTGATTATGATAATGATGCTTGTTCAGATGGGTGGCCACCACTGCCTCATACCGATCTCCAAACATTTTTTGAGCAAATTCCATGCCGATGGCATGGGCCTGTTCAGGGGTCACTTCTCCTGGCTTATAAGATTGGATGATGTGGTAACCTTGTACCCCACCCTCACTTTCCCATTTCCTTTTTGTGGACATCATTGCTTCATAAGCATTATCCACATTTTCACAGTTGATACACGACCGATAATACTGTGTTTCAGTCTTATCTGAATCAAGAGCATACTCGATTTTTTCATCCAATCTGGTCTTGATATCGTTAGCCGCATAATTTACTGTATTATCCAGTCTTGAGCGAACGGCAAAAATTTTGATATACGCTATGGTTCCTCAACCCCCAAAATCAATTTCCATTTTATCTCACATATTTTTGACCATCTTCCACAATTCAGACTGCATCTTTTTGATCTCTTCGATATCTTCCGATCGAATGAATTTGGAACTATTGGCCACCTTGGCGATCTGGTTGATGTTGTTGCCCACGGCGGATATTTGCCGTAATAATTCGGCAAGATTTTCTGGTGGGCGAGGCTTTACATCCCGCCCCAGAATGAGCTGCCGGATCAGCGGCTCCATCTTTAGGCCAGTAGTCTCTGACAGCCGTTTGAGGTGGGCATACTCCTGTTCATTTAAGCGCACTAAAACAGCTTTTCCCCGCTTGCGCGTAGTTCAATCATCTCCTCTCAAGGCCCATCAAAATCGGGGGTATTAGGGGGTATCCCCTTAACAAGTTCGCATTTGGCTAGCCAAATGCTATGCTTGCAAGGACACGGAAACCGTGTCCTTCTCCATCCAGCTGAAAAGAAAATTATCCCCGGGCCTCCCCTCGCATTTTTACCTGTCCCCAGATTCCTTTCTGCATTTGCAGAAAATCGTTGTAATCCTTTCCCCGGACTGGCGGCGCATCCATCACCCTATAATCCGCCAGTTGTTCCCGGAGCCATCGGGCGGCCTTGCGCCCAGGAGGATCATTATCCAGACAAAGATGAATTTCTTTTGTTTGCCGGTGCTCCTTTAAATACCATTCCAACGCCCCAGGCAGTTTTCCTTCTGTCATCCTAGCTATGCCGCCCAGAGACAGGCAGGAGATCGTTTCCCACTCTTTCCCCTTCTCCTTTTCCATGGTCAGAAAGGACATCGCATCCACGGCCGATTCAAAAACCCAGAGGACGGAAGACTGTTTCTGCAAACGGGGAAAAGCAAAGGAAAAACGCTTATCGCTTCCCGGCACTTCTCCTACAAAGGTACTGCCACTATGTGTTCCACGGAGCATGGCATACTTTGGAGTTTGGCCATCAAACCCCAGGAACACGCAATTATGGTGCCTGGCCTCTTCGTATAACAGCCCTGCCTTGATACAGCATCGGATGATCTCCGGATCAATACCCCTTCTGCTGAGATAAGCAAAGACACGCCGGTTATCGGCGTGTCTTGGGGGAAGCTGTATCCATTGGGCCGTCTCTTTTTTCTGCCTTTCCATTTTTTCAGCAACAGATGGCTGGGTTGCTCCGGCCAAAATCTCCATCGCCTGGCGAAACTCCAACCCCTTCACCTTGATCAAATAATCCAGAGCGCTGCGCCCACCGATCCCTCTGCTCCACCAATACCACATGCCATTGGAAATTTTCAGACTGTCATGGGTACGGGTGCAATATGTGCTGCCGCTGAAATGGATCAGCTCTTCCGGCTCATACCGGCGCAGATAAGTCAACAGGTCCATCTGCCGGATGCGTCCAATAATCTCCTGGGAAATACCCGCCACAAAATTCCCTCCTTTTTCTCTCAAACAGAAAAGCACACGGGGCAATGAAGTGACCCCAAAAAGTTAGACAATATTCTGAAGTAAAAATTGTTCAAGCAGCCGAAAGGGCTTGCTGTCTGTGAATTGCAGGCGGCAAGCCCTTTAGCTTTGCCTTAATCCTGCGGTTGTTGTAGTAGTCCAGATACTCAATGAGCTCCTGTTTGAAGTGCTCCATGGACTGAAATTTCTGCAGATACAATAGCTCACTTTTGAGCAGCCCAAAGAAGTTTTCTATCACAGCATTGTCCAGACAGTT
>NZ_JAHLPO010000063.1:0-2170 GCF_018917925.1 Intestinimonas sp. MSJ-38
TTAGTTCCCCTGACCAGATCAGGGGCGCTTCTTGCCCCCTGATCTTTATAGAAAGGGGGGCTGACAATGGTTACATATTCTGATCTGATTCAGACAGGTATTTTAGTCGTTGCCATTATTGCCCTGTTCATTCAGGCCAATAAAAAGAAGTAACCGCCCAGCCTCCAAGCAAGCGGTTACTTCTGTAATCAAGTAGGGGGCTAACCGTCTGCCGGTAGCACCTTTGTTCTATGCTCAGTATAGTTCAAGACCGCTGAAATGTCAATATTACCGAAATGCTTCCGGTCTGCCTACGCTGTCAAAACCTTTTTTGCCGGAGATCACCACATTATTTGATCCGCTGGAGCAATGGATGATCAGCAGCTTGCCATCTTCAGTCCGGCCCCCTACGATACCCACATGGCTGTCATCACCATAAAAGACCAGGTCACCCGGCTGGGCATCCGCCCAGGAAACCGGTGTGCAATAACCGTGCTGGGATGCTGCGCCGCCACCGTGGCCAGGCTTATATCCCAGAGCGTTGTTAAAGACCCAATCCACAAATCCAGAGCAATCCAGGCCATACGGTCGATAAGTTCCTGTGGTTTGACTTCCAGGTGCTGTGACCTTCTGCATGGTTCCCCACCGGCTATCCCAGCCGATGGCGCTGCTCTTGCCGCCCCAGAAGTAGTTTACCTTGCCAACCAGGGTCAATGCTTTTTCAATCACGGCCTTGCGGTCAGGATCAAGACCCTCCGGCAAGTTTTCCAGCAGTTTAAGAGCATCCTCTTGGGTAATGGTCAGATCTCCAAGCATATCATCAAACATCCCCAACTCATCCAGCAGCGCATCCAGGGCGGTATTCTGATATTCGGTGAAGTGGTAAAAATCCCGCATCTCATCCACGGTCTTGCTTTCGATGTGTAGAATGAGCACCTTTACCTTCAGCTCACCTTCTTCCACCTCTACCACCTCACCCCAGACCTCCACCATATCCCAAAATACTTTCTTCAGCCGCTCCACCCGATCTTCGTCAAAGGTGGCCACATCGGTGGCATCTTCTCCATCACTGCCTGCTACTTTAACAGCGAATACCGCCAGCACTTCCCGCCAGTCCGGCAGCGCACCATCAGTCTCAATCCGGCTGTAAGAGCCTTCAAAAGAGCTTTGGATCTCTTCCAGCTTTTCCGTGTATTCTTCATTGACCTGGGCAATGGCCGCAGACGGGGTAATCGTTCCAGGAGTGTCATTTTCCCCGGCTGCAAAAATGCCGAAAGGCGAAGCGATTACCGCTCCCAAAGCCAACACGAGAAAGAGAAGAAATGCGAAAATACCACCGCCAACGGCGGCAATTAACACCCGGGCAAACATAGCCGCTGCCTGAGCTGCCTGTTTTGCGGATTTCTGTGCCCGTTTTCGTGCCGCAGCCACGACCTTCTTCGCTTTTTTTACCACCGTTTCTCTCAGGCGCTCTTCTGCCTGCTTCTGGACCCGCGCCTTTGCTTGTTTGGCCATACTGCTCTTCAGCATCGCCGCACTGCTCTGTTTCGCAGCCTCTGCGGATTGCCTGGCCGAAACAGAAGAAACCGATCGAGATTTGAGAGTTACTCCCACAGTAGTGTTTCTTTCTTTGAGCGCACTGGCTGAAGGGTTCCGCTGACGAAAAGCAAATCTCGTATGCTGTTCATCGGCAAGCCCTTCTCCTACTGACTTTATCTTCAGCGTTTTACCCTGTTCTTTCAGAGCAAACTCCGGGGCCAACGAAAGCTCGTTTTCTTTTTCAGCCAGGGATGCCCATTCTTTTCGTAGCGTAGCAGTTTTCTGTGCGTCGGAGATCGCTTTTTGCCGCCCTCGCTCCATGGGTGTAGGCGGTGTAATCTGCGAAGTTTGGGACACTCCCACTTGCTTGGCCTGGGCCGCCTTTTGGGCTTGTTTTTCCAAATAAACTGCTTTTAACCGCTGTGCTGCATGAGGGGAAATTTGGACTGTATTCCGAATCAGCCGCTCTTCAGTTTACAGCGTTAAATTCGCCACCTGGCCGCCTTCCATTTGGGGCTGTTCCTGCCCTTCCTGAGCATTGAATTCTTCTGGCTTTTTCCCCTGCTCCGGACGCATTCGGGATAGCTGAGATAGGCCCTGCTTCCCACTTCTTCCAAAGCGGTCGATCTCTCGCCCGATCCTGGATACTGGC
>NZ_JAHLPO010000064.1:0-2128 GCF_018917925.1 Intestinimonas sp. MSJ-38
TCCTCTTCCAAAACCAAGGCTTGCAAATTTTTTAGGTAGTCATTCTCCGCACGCAGCCGCTGAACTTCTGCCAGCAGATCTTCTTCTACCTGCTTCGGCAACTGCTTTGGCGGACGACCCTTACTGCTGCGGCCACGCCGTTCGATGGCTAACCCTTCCGGCCCTTCTTCCAGGTAGATTCGCTCCCATGATTTGATCCGATCTCTGCTGTTTACCTCAAATCTACGACAGGTTTCGCTGTAACTCAATTTCTCTTCCTGCATGGTTTCAATCACCAGTTTTTTGAATTCTGGTGTATATCGTTTGTTTGGTACTCCTTTTGGCATAGCAAAACACCCCACTTGTTAGATAGTATATCATACTGTCTAACAAGTGGGGTGCAGTTCACAAAGGCCGCCTGTTTTCTTTTGCAGTCGGTAGACAAAAAGAGGAAAGCCATAGTATAATAAAACAACAAATCAGACGGCTTTCCAGGCAGGAGGATCAAGATGAAATACACCGGAATGAAACGGCGTTCTTACAAAAGTATCACCCCGCTGCGCAGATTCCAGGAGATCTATCTGTATTTTTTCCTGTATTGTGTCATTGGCTGGCTCTATGAAGTGTTCCTGGAAGTGGTGATTTACCGGTGGGGGTTTTCCAACCGGGGGATTTTGTTTGGTCCCTATTTGCCCATTTACGGCATTGGGGCTTTGGCTTTTCTGCTGTGCTTTGGCCGGTATGCGCAAAAGCCGGCCAAAGGGGCCCGGCGATGGTTGCAAGTGGGATTGGTCTTTTTGGGATGCATGATGGTGGCCACGGCCATTGAACTGGCTGCCACCTATTGGATGGAGTACACCGTGGGCAGTTGGCCCTGGCAGACCTATGTGGATTACAAGATCAATTTTCAAGGGCGGATCGCCCTGTCTCCCTCTATCCGCTTTGGTTTGGGTGGATTGTTGTTTCTTTATGTGATCCAGCCCCTGTTTTATAAGCTGGCCCGGCGCATACCGGACAGGGTCCTGGCTTGGCTCACAGGCGCTCTGTTCCTGGTGATGACAGTGGACTTTGTGGTTTATCTGCTGAAATAAGAAGTGTTATTCAATGGAAGGGGAGAGAAGAGGATGACCAGAAAATGGCAGCGAGGGTTTTATATTATTCTGTCGGCTATACTTCTTTCTTTGGCCGTGACGCTGGTGGACGCCTTTCTCCAGCCGGACTATGTGCCAAAGGTGCTGGTGAAAATCTTCTTTTTCCTGATGATCCCTCTTTTTTATTTTGGGTGGAACAAAGAGGAACGGCCCCTTTTGAAAAAGTTGTTTTGCCTGAATGGGAAAACTATGGTACAGGCCGGGATACTGGGGCTTTTGATTTATGGAGTGATCGTGGGAGGATATCTGTGCACAAAGGGCTTTGTGGATTTTTCTCAGGTGACGGCCACCTTACAGGAAAAGCACGGCATCACCGGTGAGAATTTTATCTTCGTGTCCCTGTATATCTCCCTGGCCAATTCCTTTCTGGAGGAATTTTTCTTTCGGGGCTTCGCCTTTCTTTCGCTGAAACCCTATATCGGCCGGAAACTGGCTTATATTTTCAGTCCGGCGCTGTTCGCCTTTTACCATGGAGGGATGCTGGCCGGGATGTTTTTCTGGTGGGTGTACCTGGTGCTGCTTGCGGGGCTTTTTGTGGGAGGATGCATCTTTAATTACCTCAATGAAAAAAGCGAAAGCATCTATACTTCCTGGATCACCCATATGTTTGCCAATTTCGCCATCAACACCGTGGGATTCATGCTTTTCCGCATCGGATAGATTGGGATCTTTTGGGGACTGTAGGTTTGTCAAACATATTGGATAGTGACCTCAGCGGGAGCCATCCAGCGGAGGGGTCTCATGGGCAAGTTGTTGGAGCGGCGGTTGTGGACAGCAAGCTGCTTTGCAAAGTCATCCAAGGAATAGAACGAGTGGCAAGAGTAGAAGCGTTTCTGATCCTCGCGGTGGCTGCGCTCGACCTTGCCATTATGGCGCGGCGTGTAAGGACGGATCAGTTTATGCCGGATATTCAGTTCAGCGGCCGTTTTTTCAAATAGCGTCGGCAAAATACGCTTGCTGCCCGAAAAACGGTTGGTAAACTCAAAACCGTTGTCTGT
>NZ_JAHLPO010000065.1:0-1623 GCF_018917925.1 Intestinimonas sp. MSJ-38
TGATGGTGAAAAACTCCAAGACCCAGGATGGCCGGGTGGAGGTTATCGCCAAAGCGGAGGACGCCGGGCGGATCAATCGAATTATCGAGCGCCTGGGGTACCCGGCCCCCACCAGGGAGAGTGAGGGAAAAAACGCTGTGACCCGTACTCTGTCAAAGGAAGAATCCAAAGAGTACGGGAGTTTCAACGAGCGCAGCACTATGAATACGAGGACGAATGAAGAGAGAAAGCGTCCTTCGGTGCGCGATCGGGTGGAAAAAGCAAAAGCGGCGCTCCAGAAATCTATGGGGAAAAACAAAGTGCGGGAACATACCGCCGAAAGAAGGAGATGAGAAACGATGAAACACAGACAGGGGCTTGCAGCAGCTCTGTTGTTTTGCGTCATGTGTACGCCGGTGTTGATGGGAGCAGCAGCTGAGCCGGAACCGGAAACACAGGACGGAGAGACAGCTCAAGTGGAGACTCCGCCCCAGCCTGCGCTGTATCCTATTGACATCGTATATAGCGAGAATGATACAGCCTGGCACCTGGAAAAGGTTTATCAGCTGGATGCCAGTGCCGATCCGTCGGTGATCCCCACAGAGAACTTTGAGCAGGAAGGACGGGAATATGTGTTCCTGGATCTTCTGGCCGAAGATCAACGGGAAACCGATACCAAGGAACACACCCAGCAGATCACCCAGGAATCCTCCACCAAGGATACAGAGACGGTATTGAAGAATCTGGCTCCTACTCTGGAGTATGCCGGGGAGGATGGATACATGGGTGTCCTTACTCTGGATACAGCCAGTGTCAAAGTGGAAGCTTCGGGTTATGGCAGCCGGAACAAGAATGTGACAGCCACCCGCACCTATCCCAATCTGGCCGATGCCGATACATCCTACATTCCCAAAACGGTGGAGGAAAACGGCTGCACTATGGAGCTGGTGGATGTGTCCTGGCAAACGGCAGCAGCTGAGGAAGTCAGCGGTCAGAGTGTGGCCACCCGCTATACTGCGGTGGCCAGCTATGCCGGAACAAAAACCAGCCGGTATGTGAAGGGTTATGTGGTGACGGCCGACTATGTGGGCAATGTGAGCCGTACGACCAACAACAGCATCCTGTACACGGCGCTCTTCTCTGCCGTGAAGGAGCAGGAGCCGGAGAAAGGCAATCTCTCGTATGGAGCGTTGATCGGCATCCCGGTGGCGGCCTTGGCCGGAGGAGCTGGCACGGCAGCTGGGATCACAGGCTGGCGGAAATACAAAAGAAAGAAGGGTATCAAATGATGAAACGACAGATTGCAGTCGCCTGCGCATTAGCTGCTGCACTGAGCCCGTGGGCATTGGCGGCGGATTATACATTCTACGGGCCATCCGAGGGAATGTTTGCTCGCCCCACATCGGATCATACGATTTATGTGGACAAGCCGCAGATCAATGTGGACCGGAGCAAAAACACAGCCCTGATCCCTCCGGCTTTTGGCAGCGCCGCATCCTATCTGCCTGGCAGCGGAACGGCCCTGACCCCGAACCTGACCCCTGGGGGCAGCGGGATCGTTTCTGGTGGAGGTACATCCAATGTAGTGACACCGCCTACCACATCGGGCAACACCAATACGGGCAACACCGGCTCGGGGAGTTA
>NZ_JAHLPO010000066.1:0-1330 GCF_018917925.1 Intestinimonas sp. MSJ-38
TGAAGTAGTCAATAGTTAGTAGACACAAAATTTCTTATGCCACCAGTTCTGTTCTATATGGGACTGGTGGTTTTCCTTTTAGTTTGCGGACGGGTCGTTCATTGTTGAAATAATAGATTGCCTGCTCAATGGTAGATCTCAGATCATCACATTCCCAGTAACGGAAGTGCTTGCGCAGCGTGTCCTTGAATCGCCCCCAAAAGCTTTCCATAACTGCGTTGTCGCGAGGGTTTCCGGCCCTTGACATACTTTGAATTACATTGTATTCTTTAAGCAGGTTACAATAACCTGCGGATGAGTACTGGACACCTTGGTCGCTGTGCAAAAGGACTTGGTGTTCGGTGCTCATTTTTCTTTTCAGAAGGCGCTCTGCCGGCTTCATAACGAGGAAATTGTCAAAAGTATCGCTGAGTTCCCATTCCAGAATCTCGTTGTTGAACAGATCCAAATAGCCTGCAAGATAATACCACTTGCCGTTATGTTTGATGTAAGTAACATCCGTCACAATCTTCTGCATAGGCTTCTCTGCTTTGAATTCTCTGTTCAGTATGTTGGCATAGCGGATGTGTTCTAAGTTGGTTCCTGTGGCCGTAGCTTTCCTGCGCCTGGTGTATCCGTGGATTCTTAGTCGCTTCATTGACTTCCAAACAGTAGGATCACTGACGATCCGACCGAATTCAAGGTACAGCTTATCCCTGATCTGGCGGTATCCCATCATTGGGTGGTGGGAATGGATGTCCAGGACATAACTATCCAGTATTTTATGTGTTTTCTCATACCGGTTTAACTGTCCTGCTCGCTTCAGCCACTTGTAGTAGCCACTGCGAGAAACACCGTAGATTTCACAAAGTTCGCTGACAGAATGTTTGTCTGTCTGCTTTTGAATCTCGGCATACATCTCTCGGATCATCTTTTTCGGGCATCGCCCCCTTTTCGTTCGTTCCGTTTTTTTAAACGAAGTACCTCCGCCTCTTTCTTAACCAGCTCTCTCTTCAGCAGTTCGATCTGGTATTGCAGCTGCTCCTCGTAGGTCAGTTCATTCCGGCGCTCATAACGAGATAAAGGATTCCCGGGTTTCTTCTTAACTTCCAGCCCGGCTTCACCTTCTGCTAGATACTTTCTGGTCCACTCTTGTATTAACCGATGACTGCATCCTGTTTCTCTTTCGAGTGACCTTGAAGTTTCTCCTGCTAAATTCCTCTTTACAATAGCTAACTTTTCTTCTTTGCTTCGCATCGTGTATTTACCAGCCATATTGCCACCTCCATGTCTATAATAGCATAAAAATAATGGTAGGCACTTTTGTGTCTACCATTATTTTATCACTTCA
>NZ_JAHLPO010000067.1:0-1301 GCF_018917925.1 Intestinimonas sp. MSJ-38
TGAACTGCACCCCATTTGTTAGACAGTATGATATACTATCTAACAAGTGGGGTGTTTTGCTATGCCAAAAGGAGTATCAAACAAACGATATACGCCGGAGTTCAAGAGAATGGTTGTAGAAACCATGAAAAAAGGACATCTGAGTATCTATGCAGCGATGCAGGAATTTGGAATTAACGACCATAAAATTATAGAGCGCTGGGAACGCATTTATTTGGAAGAAGGGCCGGAAGGGTTAGCCATCGAACGGCGTGGCCGCAGCAGTAAGGGTCGTCCGCCAAAGCAGTTGCCGAAGCAGGTAGAAGAAGATCTGCTGGCAGAAGTCCAACGGTTGCGTGCGGAGAATGATTACCTAAAAAATTTGCAAGCCTTGGTTTTGGAAGACGAGCGACGCCAGCACAAAAAACGCTGGTAGTTCAGAAGCTAAGGCAAAAACACGCACTCAGTATTCTTCTCTCAATCGCTCAACTGCCCCGTGCATCTTTCTACTATCATTTGAAGCAGATGCAGAAAGAAGACAAATATGCATCTGTTAAGGAAGAAATCACAACGATTTACCACGAAAACAGGGGCCGGTACGGCTATCGCCGGATCACGGCAGAACTTCGCAAGCGTAAATTCTCTGTGAACCACAAGACTGTCCAGCGGCTTATGAAAGAGTTGGGCTTAGTTTGCCGTGTCAGGATGAAGAAGTATCGCTCTTATAAGGGAGAAGTGGGCAAAATTGCGCCAAATCTGTTGAACCGGGACTTCCATGCGGACAGGCCGAACCAGAAGTGGGTTACAGATGTGACGGAGTTCAGTTTGTTTGGAGAGAAGCTCTATCTCTCTCCCGTCCTTGATCTGTGCAGCAGCGATCTGGTCAGTTACACCATATCGGATCGTCCCGTACTCAGCATGGTAACCACCATGCTGGACGAGGCGTTTGCACAGATCCCGGCCGGAACAAACCTGATTCTCCATTCTGACCAGGGCTGGCAGTACCAACACAAACAATACCAACAGATGCTCCGGGAGAAAGGTGTTCGCCAGAGCATGAGCCGCAAGGGAAACTGTCTGGACAATGCTGTGATAGAAAATTTCTTCGGGCTGCTCAAAAGTGAGCTGCTGTATTTGCAGGAGTTCCGCTCCATGGAACACTTCAAACTGGAACTGATCGAATATCTGGACTATTACAACAATCGGCGCATCAAGGCAAAGCTAAAGGGCTTGCCGCCTGCAATTCACAGACAGCAAGCCCTTTCGGCTGCTTGAACAATTTTTACTTCAGAATATTGTCTAACTTTTTGGGGTCACTTCAA
>NZ_JAHLPO010000068.1:0-1255 GCF_018917925.1 Intestinimonas sp. MSJ-38
AAAAGGACGCGGAAACCGGTGAGCGCTTGGGCGGAGTCCAGTTTGAAGTGCGGAAGATGAATGGTGAGATCATCGGCACCTATACCACCGATCGGTACGGCGTGATCCGTCTGCCGGAGATGAAGGAAGGATGGTACACCGTCACCGAGGTAAAGGCCCCGGATGGTTACATCTTGGATGACACACCCCGATCGGTGGAAGTGAAGGACGGAAAAACCGCCGCTATTGAGCTTTATAACCGGAAAGAATCCAATATCCTGATCCACAAGGTGGACAGCCAGACCGGCAAGGGCTTGTATGGAGCAACCTTCCTGCTCTACGACAAAAACCGCCGCCCCATTGGCCAGTACACCTCTGACCAGGATGGCTATGTGTACATCGAGGACGGCCTCCCGGATGGCAAGTATTACATCCGGGAGATCAAAGCCCCAGAAGGATATCTGCTGGACGAAGAGCTGAAAACCTTCTATGTGAAATACGGCCAGGTCAGCGAAATTCGCTGGGAAAACACAGCGGAAAAAGCTCAGGTGCAGATCGTCAAGAAGAGCAAAAATGCAAACTCCATCAATGGTCTGCCGGCCGGAACGCTCCTGGAAGGAGCGGTGTTTGAGGTCTATGACAAGGCCAACAACAAGGTAGACACCATCGTCACCGACCAGAATGGCCGGGCAGCATCCAAGGCATTGCCCCTGGGACGGTACACCATCCGGGAGGTCAAGGCTCCCAACTATTACAGCATCAATCCCACCACCTTCACCGCTTACCTGGAATATCCCGGGCAGATCGTGGAATTTGAAGTGCTGGATGAAAGCGTAGGCACCGGTGTATCCATCCAAAAGACCGGGCCGAAAGAAGCGATGCCCGGGCAGCCGGTGAAATACACCTTCTCTGGGATTGGCAACAACTCCACAGTGCCCCTGGACAACTTCTACTGGAGAGATACCTGGCCGGCATGGCAGGTGCGGCTCCAGCAGGTAGTCACCGGCACATATAACCAGAATCTGCGCTACAAGATCGTTTACAAGACGACCCACTCCGGCAGCTCCTATCGGACGCTGGCAGACAATCTGAGTACGCAGCAGAACTATGCCATTGACGCCAGCCCTGCGGCACTGAATCTGGCAGCCGGTGAACGGGTGACCGAGATCATGTTTGTTTTCGGCACGGTCAAGGCAGGCTTCCGCCAAGTGGAAGCTCCGTCCCTGTCGGGTGTGACCATCGGCGGTCTGGCTGGTGGCAGCACATTCACTAATGT
>NZ_JAHLPO010000069.1:0-1226 GCF_018917925.1 Intestinimonas sp. MSJ-38
AAAGGCAAACAGTATCCTGAGTGGGAAGCCGAGCAAAAGGGAACCGGCACATTACGCAGTGCCATCCGGGAGGATATCGACGCTGCGATCCGATATTCCTATACCATGGAAGATTTCTGGACGCTGCTGCAAAAGCAGGGATATCGCATCAAGCGGAGTGAGCAGCGAAAATACATTGTGCTTTTGTCCCCAGGGGCCAAGCGGGGCGTTCGGCTTACCAGCTTGGGAAAGGGATATGGAGAAGAAGAAATCGCCGCCCGTATTCGCCGTCAGAGGGATAAAGGCCCACCGGTGAAACCGCGGGTGGAACCACCCTGCCGCATCCGAATGCGCGGCAGCACCAAATACATACCGAAAAAGAAAGTTAAAGGCTTTATGGCCTTGTACTTCAAGTACTTATATCTGCTGCGGTCGGCGCGGCAGCCGAGGGTACGCCGTCCCAGCTATATCATGCGGGAAGAGCTGATCCGGCTGAAGCGTTACCAGCAGCAGTTTAGATATATTCAGTCAAACCATATTGAGACGGCAGGCGATCTTACGGGCCGGGCGGAGCAGATAGAGCAAGAGCTTCTTCGACTGGAGAATGAACGCAGGCCGCTGTATGGATTGCGTAAGAATGGAAAGGAGGAAGCACTGGAAGAAATCAATAAGAAGATTGCTCAGTTCAATGACACCATGAAAAAGCTGCGGCTGGAGCGGAACCTGTGCAAACGAATCCAGGAGGATATTCCTCGGGTGACGGCTGCATGGGAAAAAGCCCAGGCCGGTCTGGTGCAAAAGCAGCAGAGACAGCAGGAGCGGAACAAGCAGAAAGAACAGAGAAGGAGGGTTTGATTATGAGTGAAGAAGCCCAGGCCGTACAAATGATTTTTAGTGCAGCAGGTAAAACTGCTGAGCTACTCGGTCGTGCAGCCATTGGCGCTGGAAAGGGAGCAATGAAACTGCTTCTTTTTGCGATTGCACTGGCTAAAAGTCAGCCCAGGACCAAAGGTAAGATTAAGTTGGAAAAAATGTTGAGCCAGGGCAAAGAGTTGGTGCCCTTTCAGATTCTGGAGCGGGACAAACGAACCTTTCACAAGTTGGCCAAAGACTATGGCATCACCTATGTGATGGTGAAAAACTCCAAGACCCAGGATGGCCGGGTGGAGGTTATCGCCAAAGCGGAGGACGCCGGGCGGATCAATCGAATTATCGAGCGCCTGGGGTACCCGGCCCCCACCAGGGAG
>NZ_JAHLPO010000070.1:0-1198 GCF_018917925.1 Intestinimonas sp. MSJ-38
CTCCGGCAGACGGATCACGCCGTACCGATCGGTGGTATAGGTGCCGATGATCTCACCATTCATCTTCCGCACTTCAAACTGGACTCCGCCCAAGCGCTCACCGGTTTCCGCGTCCTTTTTGATGATCTGCAAGCCGCCCATGGGCTGGTTGCGGAACTCCAGGGTCACGGTCTCCCCTGCTTTGATCTTGATGCTCTGGGGCACATTGTCCAGCACATAGCCGTCCTTGGCCCGCACTTCGGTGACGATCACCGTGCTCCCCGGCTCCAGGCCAGAAATGAGGATCGTGCCCTTGCTGTCTGTCACGAACTCTCCATTTTCATTGCCGATCACGGTGCCATCGGAATTGACCGCCTTGAACACCACATCGGACAAAGGTTCTCTGGTAACGCTGTCGATCTTCTGGATCAGCAGGCTGCCCTTGGGGGTGTTCTTGAAGGTCACGGTGATCACATCCTGGTCTTTCCCTGTGAGATGCACCGTCTGCGTGCTGTTATCCAGCACATAGCCATTGGGGGCGGAGATCTCTTCCACCACATAAGTGCCCTTCTTCATGCCGGTGAGCACGATGGTGCCATTGACACTGGTCTCATACTCGCCTACGATGGTGCCGCCGGTGCCGGATGTGCCGCCCAGATACCGCACCCGGAACCAGGCCCCCTCCAGGGGCTTGCCGGTGATGCTGTCTACCTTGCGGATAATCAAAGCAGACAGCGGAGTGTTTTCAAAAGTCAGCACCTTCCGCTCACCGCTTTTGACAAAGCACTCCTGCGCAGCTGGGGCTTTGATGGCATAACCGTCCGGGGCTTCCAGCTCGGTCACCTTGTACCAGCCGTCCTCCACATTTTCCAGCCGGATCACGCCCTTTTCATCGGTGTAATAAGTGCCCAGATCACGCAATTCTCCGGTTTCGGTCTTGTTGCTCCGGTACCAGATCTGGAATTTGGCGCCCTTCAGAGGATCTCCTGTCACACTGTCGATCTTCTGGATCTCCAGGGAAGGTTTCTTATGATTTTCGAAGAACACCTCAGCATCCCGGTTGGGATAGAGGGTCACAAGCTGGGGCTTTGCATCCAGCAGATAGGGTTCCGGCACAGACTTCTCAATCACTTCATAGGTACCTGGCAGCAGATTTTCCACCCGGGCGCTGCCATCTGCACCGGTGGTCACTTCTCCCACCCAGGGGCCGTCCACGGCC
>NZ_JAHLPO010000071.1:0-1146 GCF_018917925.1 Intestinimonas sp. MSJ-38
GTTATAGGAGGGATGCAGCATGATGGGACACCAAAGCAGACAAATGGCAATGCTTTTCGTAGATATAGAGTCACTGATTCCAGAAACCCACCTGCTGCGGAAGATCGAGCGGATGGTATCCTTTGATTTCATCTATGATCTTCTGACGCCATATTATCCGGCAACAGGCCGTCCATCTGTCGACCCTGTCAGTATGTTCAAAATGCTCTTGATCGGATACCCGTATGGCATCAAATCAGAGCGGCGGTTGGTGGAGGAAGTTCAGCTCAACATCGCCTACCGATGGTTTTGCGGATTTGAACTGGATGACACGATCCCAAATCACTCCACATTCAGCAAGACCAGAACACGAAAATGGCAGCAGAGCAGCCTTTTTCAGAAAGCCTTTTATGAAATAGTCAAGCAATGCATAGACAGCGGGCTGATTGACGGAGAAGCGATGGCTGCGGATGGAAGCTACATTCCGGCCAACATATCAAGAGAAAGCTGGATCAATGTAGAAACAGAAGTTGAACAGAGTATGCAAAGCTATCTCGATTCTTTGGATGAAGAGCTTTCCAATCAGCCGGGCTTCAAAAAGCCGCCAACAAAAATTGTAAGGAAGTGCTGTACCACCAGCCAAACGGATCCAGACAGCGGTTATATCAATCACGGCAGCAAACGCGGCATCGGGTATCTGATGGAAGCAACTGTGGACTGCAAACACGGCATTTTAACAGGCGTTGATGTATATTCTGCCAATGAGAAGGAAAGCGTCCTGATCTTGCGGCATTTGGAACGGCAAATCAATCTTGGCATCCCAATGAGCCGACTTGCTCTGGATCGCGGATATGAGACTGGTGCTGTTCACCGGGGGCTGGAGTTTCTGGGCATTACCGGATATATCCCCGCAATTCAGTTCTCCAATCCACCTGAGAAATATGGATTCTCCTACGATCCACAGCTCGACGCATTCATCTGTCCGGAAGGAGTTCCTCTCACATACCACAGACTAAATTGCAGCAAATCGACGGGCAAATATCTGCGTTGCTACCAGGTCGAGGGCGATGCTTGTATGCGCTGTCCAAAGCGGCCGGGCTGTTTTGACAAGGCTGGAATTCGGCGCAGAGTGCTGGCCAGCAGTTGCTATCCGGCATTTTTCAGAGG
>NZ_JAHLPO010000072.1:0-1007 GCF_018917925.1 Intestinimonas sp. MSJ-38
GTGATGACGCCTTTCCGCAGCCAGGAGATCCGGCACAAAGGCGGAGTCTACTACGGTGTCAATGCCGTGTCTCATAATCTGATCCTTTGCAATCGGGAAGAGCTGCTCAATGGAAACGGCTTCATCCTGGGCGTTTCCGGCTCCGGCAAGAGCTTTGCAGCCAAGCAGGAGATCACCTCCATTGCCCTGGGCACTGACCACGATATCATCGTGGTCGATCCGGAACGGGAGTATGGCTCCCTGATCCACGCCCTGGGCGGTGAGGTCATAGCCATTTCTGCAAACACCTCCAATCATATCAATGCATTGGATATTTCCGCAGAATATGGCGAAGGCAGCAATCCGCTGGTGCTCAAAAGTGAATTTGTCATGTCTCTTTGCCAGCAGCTGCAGCATGGGCCGATTGAACCAGGGGACAAGAGCATCATTGACCGGTGCCTGGAGCACATCTATGAGGATTATCTGAAAACATACGAAGGAAATGCGCCTACGCTGCTGGATCTGTATTACGATCTGCTCAAGCAGCCGGAGCCGGAAGCACACCGGCTGGCGCTGGCTTTGGAACTGTTTGCAAAAGGCAGCCTGAATGTCTTTGCCCATCAGACCAATGTGGACACGCAGAACCGGATCATTTGCTATGATATCCAGGAGCTGGGGGAAAGTCTCAAGCCGGTGGGCCTGCTGGTCATGCTGGATTCCATTCTCAACCGGGTCATTGCTAACCGAAAGAAAGGGAAGCACACTCATGTGTACATCGATGAGATCTACTTGTTCTTCAATTCCTTGGGAGAAGGGAATGTGACCAATTACAGCGGCGAGTTTTTGTACAAGGCATGGAAGCGATTCCGTAAATACGCCGCCATGATGACAGGCATCACCCAGAATGTGGAGGAATGTCTCAATTCCAACACAGCCCGAATGATGTTTGCCAACAGTGAGTTTCTGCTGTTGTTTACCCAGTCGGCTTCCGATCAGCAGGAACTGTCCAAGCTGCTGAGGATCTCCAA
>NZ_JAHLPO010000073.1:0-962 GCF_018917925.1 Intestinimonas sp. MSJ-38
AGCCCGAAAGGAGACCATATCCCTCATGAGCAAAAATATAACACAAGACATGGCCTATCGGCAATCCCTAATGAAGTACACAGAGAAATACGGCGTCAGCCGCGCCAGCCGGAAGTACAACAAGAGCCGGTCGTATATCTATTTCTGGAAGCAGCGCTGGGATGGAAGTGTGGCATCCTTGGCCTGCCAGTCCAGACGCCCCCACAGCCATCCAAACCAGCACACGGAGGCCGAGCTGAAACTCATTCGTGACATGCGCCGCAGAAATCCAACCCTGGGTATGGTCGAACTGTGGCACCGTCTGCGGCAGCGCGGCTACACCCGCTGTCCAGAGAGCTTGTTCCGTATCATGCGTAAAATGGGGTTGTTTCCGCCAGAAAAGCAGAAAAAGACATACAAACCGAAGCCTTACGAGCAGATGACCTACCCCGGTCAGCGCGTTCAGGTGGATGTGAAGGTGGTTCCCAGAGCCTGTATCGCAGATCCGGAGCTTCGCCTGTTCCAATACACCGCCATCGACGAGTTCACCCGCCTGCGGTTCCTGGCGGCCTACCCGGAGCAGTCCACCTACTCTTCAGCAGATTTCCTTCGCAAACTGACGGCGTGGTATGCACGCCGCGGCATCAAGGTAGAGTGTGTTCAGACAGACAACGGTTTTGAGTTTACCAACCGTTTTTCGGGCAGCAAGCGTATTTTGCCGACGCTATTTGAAAAAACGGCCGCTGAACTGAATATCCGGCATAAACTGATCCGTCCTTACACACCGCGCCACAACGGAAAGGTCGAGCGCAGCCACCGCGAGGATCAGAAACGCTTCTACTCTTGCCACTCGTTCTATTCCTTGGACGACTTTGCAAAGCAGCTTGCCGTCCACAACCGCCGCTCCAACAACTTGCCCATGAGACCCCTCCGCTGGATGGCTCCCGCTGAGGTCACTGTCCAATATGTTTGACAAACCTACA
>NZ_JAHLPO010000074.1:0-869 GCF_018917925.1 Intestinimonas sp. MSJ-38
GAGGAATGTCTCAATTCCAACACAGCCCGAATGATGTTTGCCAACAGTGAGTTTCTGCTGTTGTTTACCCAGTCGGCTTCCGATCAGCAGGAACTGTCCAAGCTGCTGAGGATCTCCAAAGCACAGATGGATCACATCAGTACATCTCAGGTGGGCAATGGTCTGATCAAAGTGGGCAGCAGCATCGTGCCCTTTAAAAATGTGTTCCCCAAGGACACCGACCTTTACAAGCTGATGACCACCAAGCCCGGTGAAGGAGAGATTTGAGACAGCATCGGAGAAACAGAGGAAGTTGACAAAATATCCTGAAAATTTTAAAATAAAATAGCCCTCCTGGAAAGGAGGGCATGGGCACTGTTGCATCCTGGCGGTTAGCTACTCCCTTGAGAAAGGGGGTGCTGCGAATGGGAAAAGAACGCTGGAAAGTGATCCTGCGTTTTGTGGTGTGTTTTCTCATCATCTTTTTGATGATGATCTACATATCCCCAAAAGCGTGTTAGCCGCCCGGCTGGACCCCGGACGGCTAACTTCAGAATTAGCTTGATTAGGGGCTGACTGCTTGCAGCAGTGCCCTCTCCTGTTTTTATTATAAAGTGATACAGCCAGCTTTGTCAATGTGCAAAGCTGGCTGTTTTCGTGGAAAAGAGGTGAAGCCATGCGAGATATCAAGATGAAAGAAAAGGCCGAACCCACGCTGCACACCTTGGAAAGGAAAGTGTGGCGGGTTAAGGATGCACAGGGACTCAGAATGCCAGTATCCAGGATCGGGCGAGAGATCGACCGCTTTGGAAGAAGTGGGAAGCAGGGCCTATCTCAGCTATCCCGAATGCGTCCGGAGCAGGGGAAAAAGCCAGAAGAATTCAATGCTC
>NZ_JAHLPO010000075.1:0-785 GCF_018917925.1 Intestinimonas sp. MSJ-38
GAACGGCTGCGGCTGTTCCACGATTTCTTCCGGCCCAAGGAGCAGGAATTTTCCTTTGACCTGAAGGACTACATCCGCAAAGGCCATGACTTCAAAGACGCTGTTGCCCCGGAGTGCATCGAGTTTAAGAAAGATCGGTTTGAGCTGGGAGACCAGGTGGGCCGGGTACTCTTTCTTCGGGAGTATGCCAACTTTATCAAAGACGATCTGATTTCTCAGCTGGCCGATCTGCCGAAAAACATGGTGCTGTCTCTGGATCTCATTCCGGAACCCACAGACAAAGCCATAAAGGAAGTGCAGAAGAAGATCATGGCGGTGGAGACCGATATTTCTCGCTGGCAGACCAGGCAGAACATGAACAACCAATTTTCTGCCAATATTCCCTATGAGCTGGAACAGGCCCGGTCGGTGACCAAGGAAATAATGGATGATATCACCGTTCGGGATCAGCACATGATCCATGGGCTGCTTACGATCACTCATTTGGCTGACACGGAAGAAGAATTGGATGAGGATACCGAAACCATCCGTTCGGTGGCCGGGTCCCATGGCAACTGCCAGATCGGCATTCTGAAATGGCAGCAGGAGGATGGGCTGAATACCTGTCTGCCCTATGGCCTGCGGCGGATTGATGTGATGCGCACCCTGACCACAGAATCAGTGGCGGTGATGACGCCTTTCCGCAGCCAGGAGATCCGGCACAAAGGCGGAGTCTACTACGGTGTCAATGCCGTGTCTCATAATCTGATCCTTTGCAATCGGGAAGAGCTGCTCAATGGAAACGG
>NZ_JAHLPO010000076.1:0-785 GCF_018917925.1 Intestinimonas sp. MSJ-38
GAACGGCTGCGGCTGTTCCACGATTTCTTCCGGCCCAAGGAGCAGGAATTTTCCTTTGACCTGAAGGACTACATCCGCAAAGGCCATGACTTCAAAGACGCTGTTGCCCCGGAGTGCATTGAGTTTAAGAAAGATCGGTTTGAGCTGGGTGACCAGGTGGGCCGGGTACTCTTTCTTCGGGAGTATGCCAACTTTATCAAAGACGATCTGATTTCCCAGCTGGCCGATCTGCCGAAAAACATGGTGCTGTCTCTGGATCTCATTCCAGAACCCACAGACAAAGCCATAAAGGAAGTGCAGAAGAAGATCATGGCGGTGGAGACCGATATTTCCCGCTGGCAGACCAGGCAGAACATGAACAACCAATTTTCCGCCAATATTCCCTATGAGCTGGAGCAGGCCCGGTCGGTGACCAAGGAAATGATGGATGATATCACCGTTCGGGATCAGCACATGATCCATGGGCTGCTTACGATCACTCATTTGGCTGACACAGAAGAAGAATTGGATGAGGATACCGAAACCATCCGTTCGGTGGCCGGATCGCATGGCAACTGCCAGATCGGCATTCTGAAATGGCAGCAGGAGGATGGGCTGAACACCTGTCTGCCCTACGGCCTGCGGCGGATCGATGTGATGCGCACCCTGACCACAGAATCTGTGGCCGTGATGACGCCTTTCCGCAGCCAGGAGATCCGGCACAAAGGCGGAGTCTACTACGGTGTCAATGCCGTGTCTCATAATCTGATCCTTTGCAATCGGGAAGAGCTGCTCAATGGAAACGG
>NZ_JAHLPO010000077.1:0-701 GCF_018917925.1 Intestinimonas sp. MSJ-38
GTAGAGCTTTCCATTTCACAAGCTTATTGCCAAGGAAACTGGCGGGAGCATCGGCGTCAGGGATGAGGCTCTGCTGAAGTCCGCACTGGAGAATGTCTTTTCCGGTTTTGGCGGGCAGGAATTCTACCCTACCAAGGAGGAAAAGGGCGCTCGAATAGGCTATGCGCTCATCTCTAACCACGCCTTCGTGGATGGCAATAAGCGCATCGGTATGTATGTGATGCTGACCTTTTTGGAGGTCAACGGCATTCGGCTGGACTGCACGAATGATGAGGTCGTCGAGGTCGGCCTTGCTGTCGCCTCCGGCGCGATGGACGACGAGACGCTGTTGGAGTGGGTGCGGGCGCACCGTGTCTGACCCACTTTTGACCCAGAACAGGATCGGAGCGGGCAGGGCTGGATGGAAACAATGGAAAAATCCGCCGAACGAATGGCGGTAAAAAGCACAAATCGGAGCCGAAATGACTCCGATTTGCCCTTGAGACAACCTACGGACCAGAAGGCCGGGGGTTCGAATCCCGGTCCTGTCAAGATTTGGACCTGTTGACAAACATAAAAATTCAGCTGAAACCCATCGTGGCCCCAGCAGAATAATAAATTTGGGGATAGCGAAAGATGGCATTTTGCCATCCGCTTAAGATTTAGGGCCATGGCAGCAAGGAGGCATTCTTCCGTAGCCGCGAGAATGCCCCTTTTTCGAA
>NZ_JAHLPO010000078.1:0-662 GCF_018917925.1 Intestinimonas sp. MSJ-38
TGATTGATTAAATGCCTGATAACACAATCGATGGAACGCCGGATACGGTGAAAGTCGCATGTCCGGTGTGGAGTGGGGGAAAATCCGGCGATCACTTCAAAGGATTACCTATCACTATAATCCGAGGTGGCGCTGGATAGTGCGCTGATGCTCTATCTGCTCAGCGAAGCACCGCCGGAAGAGCAGAATTTCTCAACGCTGATGTATCTGCTGGAAAACGCTGCGGTGAAGGAAGAGGACGAGGAATATCAAAGCCCCGTAGATAAGCTCTTTGAAGAGCTGGAAGAAAAGGATCCGAATCATGTGGCAGTGAAGGAGTGGAAGGTTTTCAAGCATGCCGCCGGAAAGACAGCCAAAAGCATCATTGTCAGCGCCGCTGTACGACTGGCAGCTTTCAACTTGCCCCAGATTGCCCGCATGACCAGCCGGGACGAGCTGGATCTTGGCAGCCTGGGTGAGCGGAAACGGGCGATTTTCTGTGTGATCCCGGACAACGACGCCAGTATGAATTACCTGGTGGGGATGCTTTATACCCAGGCATTTCAGGAGCTTTATTATCGGGCGGACAATTTGCATGACGGCGCTCTGCCGGTGCCGGTGCGGTGTATTCAAGATGAATGGGCCAATGTGGCCCAGCCGGACAGCTATCCCAAGATCCTGGC
>NZ_JAHLPO010000079.1:0-662 GCF_018917925.1 Intestinimonas sp. MSJ-38
TGATTGATTAAATGCCTGATAACACAATCGATGGAACGCCGGATACGGTGAAAGTCGCATGTCCGGTGTGGAGTGGGGGAAAATCCGGCGATCACTTCAAAGGATTACCTATCACTATAATCCGAGGTGGCGCTGGATAGTGCGCTGATGCTCTATCTGCTCAGCGAAGCTCCGCCGGAAGAACAGAATTTTTCAACGCTGATGTATCTGCTGGAAAACGCTGCGGTGAAGGAAGAGGACGAGGAATATCAAAGCCCCGTAGATAAGCTCTTTGAAGAGCTGGAAGAAAAGGATCCGGATCATGTGGCAGTGAAGGAGTGGAAGGTTTTCAAGCATGCCGCTGGAAAAACAGCCAAAAGCATCATTGTCAGCGCCGCTGTACGGCTGGCAGCTTTCAACTTGCCCCAGATTGCCCGCATGACCAGCCGGGACGAGCTGGATCTGGGCAGCCTGGGTGAGCGGAAACGGGCGATTTTCTGTGTGATCCCGGACAATGACGCCAGTATGAATTACCTGGTGGGGATGCTTTATACCCAGGCATTCCAGGAGCTTTATTATCGGGCGGACAATTTGCATGACGGCGCTCTGCCGGTGCCGGTGCGGTGTATTCAAGATGAATGGGCCAATGTGGCCCAGCCGGACAGCTATCCCAAGATCCTGGC
>NZ_JAHLPO010000080.1:0-628 GCF_018917925.1 Intestinimonas sp. MSJ-38
GATAGGGTTCCGGCACAGACTTCTCAATCACTTCATAGGTACCTGGCAGCAGATTTTCCACCCGGGCGCTGCCATCTGCACCGGTGGTCACTTCTCCCACCCAGGGGCCGTCCACGGCCCGCACCTGGAACACCGTTCCCGGCACCACTTCCCCGGTGTCGGCATCCCGCTTATGGATAGTCAGGTTGGGGCGCTTGTCGTTTTGAATGGTCAGCGTGCTGGTTTTGCCCGGGAAAAGCTCCACCTTGTATTCCTTGGGACCGAGAATATGGTCATTTACAGTGGCGGTCTCCTTGACCGAATAGACACCGGGTTCCAGATCGCTCACCAAAATCTCGCCGGCATCGTTTGTCGTTCGATCCAGGTAATGCGTCCCGTCCTCGATTTTGCTGATGCGGAAAGTAACGCCGCCCAGCGGTGTGCCGTCGGTGCTTTGCTTCAGCAGCCGCAAAGTGGGCTTAATGGAGTTGGTGAACACAAATTCGCCGGTCTGGCCAGGCTTCAGATGGATGATCCGCTGGGCATCGTCGATCACATAGCCGTTGGCTTTCTTTTCGGTCACCACATAAGTGCCAGGCTCCAGCTTGGACAGGTCGATCATGCCGTTTTCATCGGTGGTAAATTCTTT
>NZ_JAHLPO010000081.1:0-628 GCF_018917925.1 Intestinimonas sp. MSJ-38
GATAGGGTTCCGGCACAGACTTCTCAATCACTTCATAGGTACCTGGCAGCAGATTTTCCACCCGGGCGCTGCCATCTGCACCGGTGGTCACTTCTCCCACCCAGGGGCCGTCCACGGCCTGCACCTGGAACACGGTGCCCGGCACCACTTCCCCGGTATCGGCATCCCGCTTATGGATAGTCAGGTTGGGGCGCTTGTCGTTTCGGATGGTCAGCGTGCTGGTTTTGCCCGGGAAAAGCTCCACCTTGTATTCTGTGGGGTCGAGAATGTGGTCATTTACAGTGGCGGTCTCTTTGACAGAATAGACACCGGGTTTCAGATCGCTCACCAAAATCTCGCCGGCATCGTTTGTCGTTCGATCCAGGTAATGCGTCCCGTCCTCGATCTTGCTGATCCGAAAAGTAACGCCGCCCAGCGGTGTGCCGTCGGTGCTTTGCTTCAGCAGCCGCAAAGTGGGCTTAATGGAGTTGGTGAACACAAATTCGCCGGTCTGACCAGGCTTCAGGTGAATGATCCGCTGGGCATCGTCGATCACATAGCCGTTGGCTTTCTTTTCGGTCACCACATAAGTGCCAGGCTCCAGCTTGGACAGGTCGATCATGCCGTTTTCATCGGTGGTAAATTCTTT
>NZ_JAHLPO010000082.1:0-556 GCF_018917925.1 Intestinimonas sp. MSJ-38
ACGGCCAGACTTACACCGTCAATGTGCCAGGGCAGGACACCGTTACCTTCACTCTGAAGAACAGTGCCAAACCCGGCCTTCGGATCATCAAGTATGACCGGCAGACCCATGAGACTTTGCCGGACATCACCTTTAAAATTTATAAAGACAATCAGCTGATCGGCACTTATGAGACCGACCGCCTGGGCGAGATTTTGCTCACCGATCTGGAACCTGGCACTTATCGGGTAGAGGAAGTGGAGAGCGATGACGGCCATGTGCTGGACATCATACCCCAGGAGATCGAGCTGACCGAAGGCTGCGGCATCCTGGAGCTGGTATTTTTTAACGACAAGAAACCTGGACTTCACCTAATAAAGATCGATTCCTCCGACCCCAGCAAGGTCATTCCCAATGTGGTCTTTGAGATCAAAGGCTATGGAACCCCATTCGGACCGAAAGAATTTACCACCGATGAAAACGGCATGATCGACCTGTCCAAGCTGGAGCCTGGCACTTATGTGGTGACCGAAAAGAAAGCCAACGGCTATGTGATCGACGATGCCCAGCGGATCAT
>NZ_JAHLPO010000083.1:0-548 GCF_018917925.1 Intestinimonas sp. MSJ-38
AGGTACCGGGGCTGTGTTTTTTCGCATTACTTCATGGAGCGCGCCAGGAAGGCTGCGATCTGTGCTCTTGTGCAGGTGGCGTTGGGGTCGAACCGGTTGCCGCCCACGCCCTGGGTGATTCCGCCTTCCACGGCCCAGGCCACGGCCTGCGCGTAGTAGCTGTCAGCGGGCACATCAGCAAAGCTGGCGCTGGAGGCAGCGGCAGGCTGACCCATGGCGCGCCACAGCATGGTGACCATCTGGGCACGGTTGATGGTGCCGTTGGGATTCGCGCCGTCGGAAATGCCCTTGGCCTTGGCCCAATTCTGGGCCTTTTCGTACCAGATGCTGCCGCCGGAGAGATCCACATCGTTCTGCCGGGCCAGGATCGTCCACAGCTGGGCACGGGTGGCGGTGGCGTCGGGCGCATAGTGCGTGGCGCTCATGCCGTTCACCAGCTCACGGGCGCTGACGAAGTCGATCTCGTCCTTGGCCCAATGGTTTTGGGTGTCGATGAAGTTCTTGGCATTATCCACGATTTTCACCGTTGCACTGCCGTCCACGGTGAG
>NZ_JAHLPO010000084.1:0-545 GCF_018917925.1 Intestinimonas sp. MSJ-38
TTTTATCTCACCAGCTTGGCCTGGACACACCAGCGATACTCCGGCTGATCCCGTACACAGGTGATCAGCGTGATAATGTCGTTCTGTCGGGCCGAAAGCACTGACACATCGGTAGCTGCGATCTTGGCCACTCTGTCCACCTGATATTTCCGGGTGCCGATCTTGGTGGTCAGCTGGATCGTTGCCCCCGGTTTTAGAGTATGAATCTCGCCGAAGTAGCTGTTGACCCCCCGGTTATGTCCGGCAATGGCCACATTTCCTTCCCAGATGCTGGTGTTTTCAAAATGCCCTACACCGTAACGCAAGGCGGCATCATCGGTACCCTGATAGATCTTCACATCCACACCAATGGACGGGATCTTCAAAGAGCCGATATAGCCCCCCGCATAATACAAATCGGGCGTAACCAGGGTAAAGCTGCTCTCATAACTCCCCGAGCCGGTGTTGCCCGTATTGGTGTTGCCCGATGTGGTAGGCGGTGTCACTACATTGGATGTACCTCCACCAGAAACGATCCCGCTGCCCCCAGGGGTCAGGTTCGGGGT
>NZ_JAHLPO010000085.1:0-539 GCF_018917925.1 Intestinimonas sp. MSJ-38
GAGGAATGTCTCAATTCCAACACAGCCCGAATGATGTTTGCCAACAGTGAGTTTCTGCTGTTGTTTACCCAGTCGGCTTCCGATCAGCAGGAACTGTCCAAGCTGCTGAGGATCTCCAAGGCTCAGATGGATCACATCAGTACATCCCAGGTGGGCAATGGTCTGATCAAAGTGGGCAGCAGTATCGTGCCCTTTAAAAATGTGTTCCCAAAGGACACCGACCTTTACAAGCTGATGACCACCAAGCCCGGTGAAGGAGAAATTTGAGAAAAAGGCTGCTTTGTCAATGTACAAAGCAGCCTTTTTGCTTAAAAGAGGTGAAGCCATGCGAGATATCAAGATGAAAGAAAAGGCCGAACCCACGCTGCACACATTGGAAAGGAAAGTGTGGCGGATCAAGGATGCGCAGGGGCTGAGAACGCCAGTATCCAGGATCGGGCGAGAGATCGACCGCTTTGGAAGAAGTGGGAAGCAGGGCCTATCTCAGCTATCCCGAATGCGTCCGGAGCAGGGGAAAAAGCCGGAAGAATTCAATGCTC
>NZ_JAHLPO010000086.1:0-530 GCF_018917925.1 Intestinimonas sp. MSJ-38
AGCCGCGCCAGCCGGAAGTACAACAAGAGCCGGTCGTATATCTATTTCTGGAAGCAGCGCTGGGATGGAAGTGTGGCATCCCTGGCCTGCCAGTCCAGACGCCCCCACAGCCATCCAAACCAGCACACGGAGGCCGAGCTGAAACTCATTCGTGACATGCGCCGCAGAAATCCCGAACTGGGCATGATCGAACTGTGGCACCGTCTGCGGCAGCGCGGCTATACCCGCTGTCCAGAGAGCTTGTTCCGTATCATGCGCAAAATGGGGTTGTTTCCGCCAGAAAAGCAGAAAAAGACATACAAACCGAAGCCTTACGAGCAGATGACCTACCCCGGTCAGCGCGTTCAGGTGGATGTGAAGGTGGTTACCAGAGCCTGTATCGCAGATCCGGAGCTTCGCCTGTTCCAATACACCGCCATCGACGAGTTCACCCGCCTGCGGTTCCTGGCGGCCTACCCGGAGCAGTCCACCTACTCTTCAGCAGATTTCCTTCGCAAACTGACGGCGTGGTATGCACGCCGCGGCATCAA